>CALWZL010000005.1 GCA_944385995.1 uncultured Faecalibacterium sp. | reverse complement strand
GTGGAAGTTAACGGGCTCGAACCGCTGACCCTCTGCTTGTAAGGCAGATGCTCTCCCAGCTGAGCTAAACTTCCACAGAATGGAGCGGCCGACGAGGCTCGAACTCGCTACCTCCACCTTGGCAAGGTGGCGCTCTACCAGATGAGCTACGGCCGCACATTTCATGTGGTGCGCCGGCTTTCGACCGGCGACGAACAGTATTATACTCAAATTCTGCCCGCTTGTCAACCACTAATTTTGGTTTTTTGGTAAAATACAGTTTGCATTGCATTATTTTGCTAAAAACTGTATAATAAATATCGTTATGGCAGCGGAAGCTCTGCCTCCCGCTGCGGGAATGGAACAATCAGTATATAAAGGAGTTATCGCCATGTACCGGATCATCCAAAAGGTTGTGCTGAACCCCACGGTGACCAAGCTGGTTATCGAGGCGCCTCTGATCGCACAGAAGGCGCAGCCGGGTCAGTTTATCATTATCCGTCCCTTTGCAGACAGTGAGCGTATTCCCCTGACCGTCGCCGGCTATGACCGGCAGGCAGGCACCGTGGATATCATCTTCCAGATTGTGGGCGGCACCACCATGGAGCTCAACACCCTGAAGGAGGGCGACTGTGTCCATGATTTCGTCGGCCCTCTGGGCCGCGCCACCGAGACCGAGGGTCTCAAGAAGGTCTGCGTTGTGGGCGGCGGCGTCGGCTGCGCCATCGCATTGCCGGTGGCCCGCAAGCTCCACGAGCAGGGCTGCGTGATCCACAGTGTCATCGGCTTCCGCTCCAAGGACCTGCTGATCCTGGAGGATGAGTTCGCCGCATGCAGCGATACCCTGAAGGTCATGACCGACGACGGCAGCTACGGCACCAAGGGCGTCGTCACCGCTGCGCTGGAGGAGCTGATTGCCGCCGGCAACCAGTACGACGAGGTCATCACCATTGGCCCGCTGATTATGATGAAGTTCGTGGTCAAGACCTGCCAGAAGTACGGCATCAAGAGCGTCGTCTCCATGAACCCCATCATGATCGACGGCACCGGCATGTGCGGCGGCTGCCGTCTGACTGTGGGCGGCAAGACCAAGTTTGCCTGCGTGGACGGCCCCGACTTTGACGGCGACCTGGTGGATTTCGATGAGGCCATGGCCCGCGGCAGCATGTACCGCCCCTTTGAGACCCGCGCCCGCGAAAAGGAATGCAACCTGCTGCAGATGGAGGTAAAGTAATCATGGCTTTCAATATGGACCCCAAAAAGTGCCCCATGCCCACCCAGGACCCCAACGTCCGCAACAAGAATTTCAGCGAGGTGGCGCTGGGTTATACCGCCGAGATGGCCGTCAACGAGGCAAAGCGCTGCATTCACTGTAAGAACAAGCCCTGTGTGGAGGGCTGCCCCGTGGGCATCAAGATTCCCGATTTCATCGCCCAGGTAGCCGAGGGCAATTTTGAGGCCGCCTATCAGATCATCAGCGAGGATTCCTCTCTGCCCGCTGTCTGCGGCCGTGTCTGCCCCCAGGAGAGCCAGTGCGAGGGCCGCTGCACCCGCGGCATCAAGAACGAGCCGGTGGGCATCGGCCGTCTGGAGCGGTTTGTGGCTGACTGGCACCGCGAAAACGTCCACACCGACCCTGTGATTCCCGCTGCCAACGGCCACAAGGTCGCCGTCATCGGCGCTGGTCCTGCCGGCCTGACCGCTGCCGGCGATCTGGCCAAGATGGGCTACAAGGTCACCGTTTATGAGGCCCTGCATGTGGCCGGCGGTGTTCTGATGTACGGCATCCCCGAATTCCGTCTGCCCAAGGCCATCGTCCAGCAGGAAATCGACGGCCTGAAGGCCATCGGCGTGGACTTTGAGTGCAATATGGTCATCGGCAAGATCCTGACCATCGATGAACTGATGGGCCAGTATGGCTATGAGGCCGTCTTCATCGGTTCGGGCGCCGGTCTGCCCCGGTTTATGGGCATCCCCGGCGAGAGCCTCAAGGGCGTCTACTCCGCCAACGAATTCCTGACCCGTTCCAATCTGATGAAGGCTTACCTGCCTGACAGCAAGACTCCCATCTATGTGGGCAAGCGGGTTGCCGTCGTGGGCGGCGGCAATGTGGCCATGGATGCTGCCCGCAGCGCCCTGCGTCTGGGCGCCGAAAAGGTCTACATCGTCTACCGCCGCAGCATGGAAGAGCTCCCCGCCCGAAAGGAAGAGATCGAGCACGCCGAAGAGGAAGGCATCATCTTCAAGATCCTCACCAACCCGGTGGAAATTCTGTCGGATGACAACGGCTTTGTCCGGGCCATCACCTGCATCCAGATGGAACTGGGTGAACCCGACGCCTCCGGCCGCCGCCGCCCCATCGAGATCCCCGGCAGCGAGTTCACGATGGAGATGGATACGGTCATCATGAGCCTGGGCACCAGTCCCAATCCCCTCCTCCGCACCACCACCCCGGGTCTGGAGACCAACAAGCACGGCTGCATCGTCACCGGCGGTGATGACGGCGACACCAGCCGTGAAGGCGTCTATGCCGGCGGCGACGCCGTCACCGGTGCTGCCACCGTCATCAAGGCCATGGGCGCCGGCAAGGCTGCCGCCAAGGCCATCGACGAGTACATCAAGTCCAAGGGCTAAAATATTTCCTTTTGCAGCGCAATTCCTCGCACCAGTGGGTGCGGGGAATTTTTGTCAGGGCATAGACCCCCATTGCGGATATTTTCCAGTTTAACGGACGCAAAAAGCCGCCCGGCTCTCTCTGTGGAGAACCGGGCGGCTTTCATGTTGCTTTTAAATCAGATGGAAACCTGTTAGGACTGGCAGGCAGTAATCAGGCTCATCTTGTAGACCTCGTCGGCATTGCAGCCGCGGGACAGGTCATTGATGGGAGCGTTCAGGCCCTGCAGGATGGGGCCATAGGCAGCATAGCCGCCCAGACGCTGTGCGATCTTATAGCCGATGTTGCCGGCCTCGATGCAGGGGAAGATGAAGGTGTTGGCCTGGCCTGCCACCTTGCTGCCCTTGCACTTGGTCTTGGCAACCTCGGGCGAAACAGCTGCATCAAACTGCAGCTCGCCGTCGATGGGCAGATCGGGCGCCAGAGCCTGGGCCTTGATGGTGGCGTCATGGCTCAGAGCCACCGTGCCGCCCTTGCCGGAGCCCTTGGTGGAGAAGCTCAGGACAGCGACCTTCGGGTCAATGCCGAAGATGGCAGCGGTCTTGGCGGTCTCAACCACCACCTCGGCCAGCTTATCAGCAGCGGACAGCTTGACCTCGCCGGTGGTCTTGTCCACGGTATCCTGATAGTCGATGTTGATGGCACAGTCGCCCATGGCGATCCGCTTCAGGCCCTCATCGCCCCAGTCGCGGTCCAGAATGAAGCAGGAGCTCACCAGATGAGCGCCCTTCTTGGTCTTGATCAGCTGCAGAGCAGGACGGACGGTATCAGCGGTGGAGTAGGTGGCGCCGCCCAGCAGGCAGTCGGCCTTGCCCATCTTGACCAGCATGGTGCCAAAGTAGTTGGACTTCTTCAGCAGGTCGCGGCACTCCTCCGGGGTCATCTTGCCCTTGCGCAGCTCCACCATGGTGCTGACCATCTCGTCAAAGCCCTCATATGTATCGGGGTCGATAATCTCAGCGCCCGAAATATCAAAGCCGCCTGCGGCTGCCGCTTCCTCACACTCCGCCTTGTTGCCCACCATGACAACCTTCAGGATCTTCTCGGCCAGCAGCTTGCTGGCTGCCTCCAGAATGCGGGGATCGCTGCCCTCAGTGAAAACGATGGTCTTGGGATTCGTCTTCAGCTGCTCTACCAGCGGCGCAAACATATCTGCCATTTTGATTACCTCCGATAACGTTCCAGTATTTTCTTCCCATGTTGGACACAAGAAGCTTCTTTCCCTTTTATTTTAACACAAGGCGCTGAAACTTCAATATGCAATTCCGATTTTCTATGAAATTTTACCGCTTCCTTCGTCCGTCGGCCTGCCGCTGCACCCTTGACAGATTTTCGGAATCGTTGCAAAATAAACAATATCGCCCCGGGTCTGCTGCTTTCCCGGGAGCCCACGGGAAAGAAGGAATATGGATGAAACGCAAGGCACTGAAAGCTGCTTTTCCCTACACGCTGCCGATCTGCGTCGGCTTTTTGTTTTTGGGCATTTCCTACGGCTTTCTGATGCGGAGCAAGGGATTTTCGTTTGTCTATCCGCTGTGCACCAGTCTGTTTATCTTTGCGGGTTCGATGGAGTTTGTCACGGTAGAATTGTTATTGTCGGCTTTCCATCCTCTGCACGCCTTTTTATTGGCTCTGATGGTCAACGCCCGGCATCTGTTCTACGGCCTGTCCATGCTGCAGAAATACCGCGGCACCGGCTGGAAAAAGCTGTATCTCATCTTCGGCATGTGCGACGAGTCTTTTTCCATCAACTGCACCGTCACCCCGCCGCCGGACGTGGACAAAGGATGGTTCATGTTCTTTGTCACTTTGCTGAATCACATTTACTGGGTGACCGGCGCCACCTTGGGGGCTCTGCTGGGCTATTTCATCCACTTTGACACCACCGGCATCGAGTTTGTGATGACGGCTCTCTTTGTGGTCATGTTCATCAATCAGTGGGAAGAATCCAAAGATCACCGGCCTGCCCTGGCCGGGCTGGGCTGTTCCCTGCTCTGTCTGGTGGTTTTCGGGAGCAGTCAATTCATTGTTCCGTCCATGGCTCTGATCGTCCTGAGCTTTTTGCTGGGACGGCGCAAACTGGAACAGGAGGCCAATCAATGACCACCACCCAAAGCATCCTCACCATTTTGGCGGTGGTTCTGGCCACCATGCTGACACGCTTTCTTCCCTTCCTGATCTTTCCCGAGGGAAAAACGCCGCCCGCCCCTGTCACCTATCTGGGGACCGTCCTGCCCTATGCGGTCATCGGTCTGCTGGTGGTCTACTGCCTCAAGGACGCGGTGTTCACTGCCTGGCACGGTCTGCCGGAACTGATCGCCATTGCATTCATCGTGGTACTGCACAAGTGGCGAAAAAACACCCTCCTCAGCATCGCGGCTGGAACGGTTCTGTACATGGTTTTGGTCCAGAACTTTTTTGTATCAATCACAACTTGATTTTGGGAGGTTTGCACCATGAACAAATTATCCAAAGAAGATGCCTGGAACCTGCTGACGGCTTACACCGAGACACCCGCCCTTCAAAAGCACGCCCTGTCGGTGGCTGCCGCCATGGAACACTTTGCCGGTCTCGCCGGGGAGGACCCGGAAGTCTGGTGGGTGGCCGGTTTGCTGCACGATCTGGACTATGAGAAGTTTCCCGAGGAACATTGCCGCAAGGCCCGGCAGATCATGGAGGACAAGGGCATCGACCCGCTGTACATCCGCGCCATGCTCTGCCACGGCTACGGCATCTGCACCGACACCAAGCCCGAATCCCCGATGGAGAAAACCCTCTACACCATCGACGAACTGACCGGACTCATCCATGCGGCCTGCCTGGTTCGCCCCTCCAAAAGCATTCTGGACCTGGAAGTCAAATCGATTAAAAAGAAGTTCAAGGACAAGGCATTCGCCGCCGGGGTCAACCGGGATGTGATTCGCAGCGGCTGCGAGATGCTGGGCCAGCCTCTGGACGACGTAATCCGTGAAACCATTGCGGGCATGAAAGCGCACGCCGAGGAAATCGGACTGAAAGGCAATCTCTGATTTTTCATCCAAACAGAAAAACCGTGCCGTCGACTCTCGGGTCAGCAGCACGGTTTTTATTTGGAAGCAGGGGGTTATGGTTCCTGCTCGTCTGCATCGTCCATGGCCTGGATGGTTTCTTCCAGAATCTCATCCATGGTTTCCGCCTGCCGGGCGGCTTTCTGGCGTTCAATCCGGCCGTTGACCGTCTCTTTCAGGAGGGTATAGACCACTGCCATCACCGGAATGAAGAAAATCATGCCCAGAATGCCGAAGGCCTCGCCGCCCACCAAAACCGCAATCACCGTCCACAGGGGTTCCAGACCCACCGAGCTGCCCACCACGCGGGGGTAGATGAACTGATTCTCGATGAACTGAACCACCTGGTACACGACCAGGCAGAGAATGGCCTGCAGGGGGTTGACCAGCAGAATCAGAGCCACGCCGATTCCACAGGAAATAAAGGCGCCGATATACGGGATAAAGGCACAAACTGCTGTCAGGACGGCAATCAGGCTGGCATAGGGAATTCGGAACAGAGATAGGGCCACAAACATCAGAACACCCAGCACCACGGCCTCGATGGACTGGCCCGACAAAAACTTGCCGAAGACCTCCCGAACCAGAATGCCCACATGGTAGATCTTGTCGGCCACAGGCTGCTTGACAAAGGCATAGAGCAGTTTTTTGCTCTGGCGGGAGAGGTTTTCCTTGTCGATCAGGATATACAGGGCGATGACCAGCGAGAACAGGGCTGTGCCTACCACCGAAATGGTGGCGGATACCGCGCCGACCACCGTTCCCACCATGCTGGTGGCACCGTTGATCATCTGCCCTGCCAGTTCCTTCAGGTCAATCGCGGCCAACTGCTGCTCCAGCATCGTGGTATCAATGCCCAGGCTGTAGAGATAATCAATGGCACCGGGCAGATGCTTCTGAACCTGAACAATCACGCTGGAAATAGACTTTTGCAGCTCGGGGACCAGCATCAGCACCACCAGGGCTACCACCACCACGATGCAAACAAACGTCAAGAGCAGACTGAGAATCCGCAGGAGTTTGCCCGCTTTTTGGGGGTTCTGGCGGTAAAAGAGCTTTTTCAGCAGATTTTCAATACCGCACATCGGCACATTGAGCAGGAATGCAATGACACCGCCCACCAGAGCCGGCGTGCACAGTCCCAGCAATCCCAAAATCCAGCGGACCACTGTATTGAAATGGGTCAGTCCAAAGTAAAAGGCAATGCCTCCAAAGACAAGGACTGCCGCAAAGCGTTGTTTCTGTTTTTCCATCCCATTCCTCCTGATCTTTCTCGTAGAAGGGTGTTCTTGTGCCGCTGCAACCTTTGCAGCTGGCCGCTGCGCGCCGGTTTTCTTCCATTATGCACGGATTTGGTGCACAGGTCAATACATCAAATCCAACTTTTGTCTAAACAATGGCGGCTTTCTCCGGCCTTTGGAGCACACCTTGAGGGCTTTGCCAGGCCTTCAATCTTTCCCTTCCAGAAACGGAAGCGCCACCTGGAGCCACTCATCCGGCAGGTACACCGACAAATACCCATGACCATATCCCTTGGCCTCCCGGATGGTGCAGGACGGTACCATGGACTGGAACAGCTGCGCTGACCGTTTGACGCACTTCATTTCCTTTTCACCATACCAGTACATAACCTCGGCCCGGGTGTTCCGGATGCTGTCCTTGAGCCGGTAGCGCATCATATAGGTGCGGTACATGATATAGAGGGTTTCCATCGGCAGGCGGGGCATATCCTCCATGTAGTGAACCTGGATTTCCTCGGGATAACACATTTTCTCCGGCAGCATTCTGGGCATCAGGGCAAGTTGCCAGCGGCAGGCCCGCTCGCTGAACATCCACCGTCCAAACAGGCGCACCGATGCACTACAAAACCGTCCCAGGGCCGGCTGCGGGATGCAAAGACTGCCGTCGATGATGGCCTTTTGAGCCAGATCAGCCCTGCGGGACAGAAGCTCTATCACAATCTGGCCGCCCAGAGACACACCGCACAGGGCAAATAAATGCCCGCCGCAATGATTGTCTATATACCCCAGAATCTGGTCGGCGGTTTTCTCGGTGGAGACATATGGCGTGGCGAACTCCTCCCCGTGGCCGTCCAGGGTGGGGAGAATTACATGGTAGCGGGGCGATAAGGCCCGGGCCTGCCGCAGGTAATTCCACCACGCATTTCCGCCGCCGTGAATCATCAGTATGTGGGGCAGATGCTCGTCCCCAAAGGTATGAAATTTCACTCGGTTCATCCCCCTTTTTATTGTTTTGGGCTGGCTGTATTGTACCACAGCCGGCGGAAGGCTGTACAGAGGCATCCGGCGTAAAACTTTTCAGGACAAACCTTTGTTTTTGTGTTATAGTAGTATCCAGAAACTCAACGGAGAGGAAGCGTGTTCTATGGATCTTTCCACCCTGCAGGCCCACTGCCTGACCTGCACCCGCTGTCCCCTGTGCCAAACCCGCCAGCATGTGGTCTTTGGACAGGGGGTGGAAAACGCCGAGGTCCTGTTTGTGGGCGAGGGACCCGGCCAGAGCGAAGATGAGCAGGGCCTGCCCTTTGTAGGCCGCAGCGGCCAGCTGCTGGACAAATATCTGTTCGCCATCGACCTGGACCGCACCAAAAACTGTTATATCGCCAACATTGTCAAATGCCGTCCGCCCCAGAACCGGGACCCTTTGCCCGACGAGAGCGAGGCCTGCATGCCCTGGCTGCGGGAACAATTCCGCATTCTGCGGCCCAAGATTGTGGTCTGTCTGGGCCGCATCGCCGCCCAGCGGATGATCCGTCCTGGTTTCTCGGTCACCAAGGAGCACGGCGTTTTCATCGAAAAGGGCGGCGTCGCCTTTATGGGAACATTCCACCCGGCCGCCCTGCTCCGACAGCCCCAGAATAAACCCGCCGCTTTTGGGGATTTTGTCGCCCTGCGGGACAAGATCGGCGAAGTGTGCCAGCACACCTATCTCTGATCTGCGGGGCTTCTGTGTGGCATTCTGCCTCGCTTTTGCATACCTTGTGCCAAAAGCGAGGTGTTGTATTATGGATGCAAAATGTCCGCAATCCGTCGATTTCTTTCTTGGCACCACCACACCGGCCGGGTTCCATGGGTATTTTCAGGAACTCGGTCAGGAACCCGGGATGCAGCTCTATCTCATCAAGAGCGGGCCCGGCTGCGGCAAGTCCACCATGATGAAACAGCTGGCCCGGCTTTCGTCCGGCCCTGTCCAGCGGATTCACTGTTCCAGTGACCCTGACAGTCTGGACGGTGTCGTCTTTTGTGACCGAAAAGCCGCCATTGTGGATGCCACAGCCCCCCACACCATGGAACCACTGGCACCCGGCGCCGATGAGGTAGTGGTGAGTCTCTACCACACCTTGTCGGTGGAGGCACTGCATCCCCATCGGGAGGAAATCCAGGCTCTCTTCGCCCGGAACGCCTCTCTGCGGAGCCGGGCTGCCCGGTATATTGCATCGGCCGGCAGTCTGCTCCTGGACAGCCGCCGGGCCGAGGCATGCAGTACCGACTTTGAGAAGGCCCGCCGGTATGTCAAGCGTCTGTCTGCCCGGCTTCTTCCCCGCAAGGGCGGCACCGGAAGCGAACAGATTCGGCTTCTCTCGGCCATCACCCCCCAGGGGCCCATCTTCTACACCGACACCATCCGGTCTCTGGCCGACCGCTATATCGTCTTTCGGGATGAGTACGGCGCGGCGTCCCGCTTCCTGATGGAGCAGATTCACGCCGAGGCGCTGGCCCGCGGGTATGACATCATCACCTGCCCCTGCGCTCTCCACCCCGAAGACAAAATTGACCATATCCTGATTCCTTCCCTGCGGCTGGCCTTCATCACCGACAACAGCTGGCATCCGGCAGCACTGCCCGGCCAGCAGGCGGTTCGCTGCACCCGTTTTCTGGACCGGAGCAACCTGTCCGGCTTCCGGGCACGGCTCCGGTTCAACTCCCGGGCCGCCCAGGAACTGATTCAGCAGGCCACCGCCCTGATGGCCAGCGCCAAGAGCTGCCACGATGAACTGGAAAGCTATTACCGGGCCGCCGTGGATTTTGACACGGTGGAACAGATTACCCGCGACTGTGCCCGCGTGCTGGGTCTGGAGCAGATCCAGCCCCAAAACGAGACCTGATAGACTCCTGATTTTTCCCGGCTTGATTCCGGGATCGGCACACAGCCCGGACAGATTGTGAAACGGAAACATTTGAGGTGAAACCATGCAGCAGGTACGTCTGGCCGTCCGCCAGCTGGTGGAGTTTCTGCTCCAGACCGGCGACATCGATAGCCGCTTTGCCGGATTCGACCGGGCCATCGAGGGCGCCCGCATTCACCGTCGGCTTCAAAAGCAGGCGGGCGACAGCTATCGCCCCGAAGTGTTCCTCTCAGAGACACGGGAAGTCGAGGGCATCCGCTATACCATCGAGGGCCGGGCCGACGGCATCTTTGCGGGTGATGCAGGGCAGACCGTCATCGATGAGATCAAAACCACCGGCGTTCCTCTGCCCGAAATCACCGAAGACCTCAATTTCTGCCACTGGGCTCAAGGAATGGTATACGCTGCCATCTATGCAGCCCAGAACCGCCTGGATTCCATCGCGGTACGGCTGACCTATTACCAGATTGATGATGACAAGATCATCTACTTTACACGTCATTTTCAGCGCGATGCACTGGAAGATTTCCTTGTCGGACTGCTGAACCAGTATGCCCCCTGGGCCCACCGTCAACTGGAATGGGATGCCAGGCGGCATGACAGTTTGACAGCTCTCAGCTTCCCTTATGAGCGCTACCGGCCGGGACAGCGGGCCCTGGCCGGAGAGGTGTATCGTGCCTGCCGGACCGGCCGGGAGGCCGGAAAAGGCGGTTTTCGTCTGTTCTGTCAGGCCCCCACAGGCACCGGCAAAACCATGAGCGCACTGTTCCCCGCCATGAAGGCCATGGGGGAAGGAAGCGGTGAAAAGTTATTCTACTTTACAGCCAGAGCCACTGCCCGAACCGCCGCAGAATCTGCTGTTTCCCTGCTGCGCCAGGCCAATCCGGGGCTGTCTTTTCGGTCGGTAACCCTGACCGCCAAGGAAAAGGTCTGTCTGTGCAAAAACGAGGCTGGCCGGCCGGTTTGTCTACCTGAAATCTGTCCCTTTGCCAAGGGCTACTACGACCGCCTCAAAACAGCCCTGGCTGCCCTGCTGGACGGCAGGGGCCAGCTGGACCGTCCTGCCATCGAAGCGGCTGCCCGTCAGCATACCATCTGTCCCTTTGAACTGGGGCTGGATCTGAGCGACTGGTGTGACCTCATCATCGGGGACTATAACTATCTGTTCGATCCCACCGTCCATTTGCGGCGGTTCTTTGAACTGAAGGGAGATTGGATTTTCCTGATCGACGAGGCCCACAATCTCCCTGACCGGGCCCGCGAAATGTACTCGGCCTCCTTTGCCAAGAGCGATATCACCGAGGCCAAGCGGGCTCTCCTCAAGGGGAAACATCCTCTCAAGCGCTGCCTTGTCCGGGCGGACAAAGAATTGCTGGCGCTCCGGCGGGCCTGTGAGGCGCTTGCGCCCCGCCGTCAGACCGGCACTTCCCCCACCGAAACAGAAACGATGCCGCCCCAGGTTCAACAGCTGGGCTTTTGGGATCCACCTGCTGCCGTCGAGACAAAAGCCGTCTCTCCTGCTCCTGTCTTGCCGGAACCTCTGGATGCGCGGGACGGAACGGTCTTTTTCAAAGAGCTTCCCCCTGCACTGGTGCGGCCTTTGCAGGGGCTTCTGCCAGCCATACAGGATTGGCTGGAGCACAACCCCGAGGACCCTGCGCACGAGACTTTGCTGGACCTTTCTTTCGGCCTCCACGATCTGCTTCGCACCGCTGAGCGCTACGACGATCATTATGTCACCCAGCTCACTGCACACGGCAGCGATTTGACCATCCGCCTGCTCTGTCTGGACCCCTCCGCCTTTGTGAACGAGCGCTTGGCCTGTGGACGGACATCGGTTCTGTTCAGTGCCACCCTGATTCCTCCCGGCTACTATAAAAACGTCCTGGGCTGCGGCGGGGCCCGGGCGGTGGCCCTGGAAAGTCCTTTTCCGCACCAGCATCTGGGGCTTTACTGCCTGCCCGGCATCTCTACCCGCTACCGGCAGCGGGAAGCCAGCATCCAGCCCATCTCGGACGCCTTGGCGGCTCTGGCCGCCGGCAAGGTGGGCAACTATCTGGCCTTCTTCCCCAGCTATGCCTATCTGCGGCAGGTGTATGCAGACTTCAAAGCCCGCTATCCCCAAATCCAGACCATTGCCCAGGAGAGCGGTCTGGACGATGCCGGGCGGGCCGCTTTTTTGGAGCGGTTTTCTCCTGACCCGTCCGCTACCTTGCTGGGCTTCGGCGTTCTGGGAGGCGTTTTTGGGGAAGGCGTCGATCTGGTGGGCAGCCGGTTGATTGGCTGTGCCATCGTCGGGGTGGGGCTGCCCCAGGTCAGTCCACGGCAGGAAATGCTGCGCCGCTATTTTGAGGAAAAGGACGGCTGCGGGTTTGACTATGCCTATCGCTTTCCGGGGATGAACAAAGTCTTACAGGCTGCCGGGCGGGTCATCCGCACCGAAGCCGACCGCGGCGTCGTCCTGTTGCTGGACGACCGGTTTACCCAGGAGGGCTACCGGAAACTCTTTCCGCGGCATTGGAGTCATATGCAGTATCTGTCCGGGACCGACGCCCTCCGGCGGGCTCTCGCGGATTTCTGGCGTGCAGAGCCTTGACAGAACGCGTCTCCATCGGCTACAATGATGCCGTAATCATTGATTGTACCATGCTACGGAGGAATTTTCTTGAAGATACTCAAAGTGAAATGTCTGGCCCCCACCCGGCTGGACCATTATTTGATGCAGCAATATCCCGCCCTCAATCCCGGCCGTCTGAACAAGGCCCTGCGGGAAAACAAAATCAAGCTCAACGGCAAAAAACAGCCCCTCTCCACCCGGGTCATGGCCGGGGACGAGATCAAGCTCTTCATTCTGGATGACCAGCTGGATGACAACCGTGACGAGGCCGGCCCCGCCTGGAAAAAGGCCCGCTGCCCTGCTGAGGTCATCTACAACGGCCCCCAGCTTTTGGTGGTCAACAAACCCGCCGGTCTGGCGGTCGATGGCCCCGAAAACGATACCCTTCTGAACCGGGCCCTGCTCTATCTGAACGGTCAGAACGAGTACAGCGAGGAGAGCCTCTATCAGCCGTCCCTCTGCCATCGGCTGGACACCGGCACCAGCGGACTTGTTCTGATCGCCAAGACCCCTGAGGCCGAACAGATTCTCCTGGAAGCCATCAAAGAGCGAAAGATCAAAAAGACCTATCTTTGTGTTACCTTCGGCCGGCCCGTTCCTCCTGAGGGAACGTTGGGCGGCTGGCTGCTGAAAGACGCCGATCTGGGCAAGGTACAGATTCTGCCCGAGAAAAAGCCCGGCGCCAAAGAAGTGTGCACCGAGTACGAGACCATTGCGGTGTCCGGCCGGCTGGCTCTGCTGAAGGTGCATCTGGTTACCGGCCGGACCCATCAGATTCGGGCCCACATGGCCAGCATCGGCTGTCCGATTTTGGGGGACAGCAAGTACGGCAACAACGCCGCCAACCGGGAACTCCGTCTCAAATACCAGGCTCTCTGTGCCTGGGAGCTGGTGCTTCCCTCTTTCACCCAGTCTGTCCTGGCCGACCTCAGCGGCAAGACCTTCCATGCACCACGGCCCTGGTACTATGGGCAGATTTTGGACGGCACTCTGAAATAATCACATCCACATGAAACAGCAGCAGCCAAAAATTCCGGCTGCTGCTGTTTTTCCTGGCTTTCGCCGGGCGCGTATGTCTCTCCGTCAGCAGGCAGGCAAAACAGTCGTCAGAATGGCTAAATATATAAAGTGAATTTTCAACAACCTGCCCTGTTTTTTTGTTTTTGAAAGGACTCTTTCCCGTTTTCCTGTCAAACTATCCGAAAAAAGGGTTGACAATCTGGCAAAAGTGTGTATACTTAAGCTCAAGTTTAAACAAAGGCGTTTTGCTCCCCGGGGGGGCAGAGCGCCTTTTTTCTGTTTTGTCGGCCTGTGCGGGCAAATGGGATCAGGAGGAGATTCGATGATCAAGCTCGACCACATCAACAAGTATTTTGGCGACCTGCATGTGCTCAAGGATGTCAATCTGGAAGTCAAGGAAGGCGAAAAACTCGTCATCATCGGGCCTTCCGGTTCAGGCAAGTCTACCACCGTCCGCTGTATGAACTTTTTGGAGGAGCCTACCAGCGGTCATGTCTACATTGACGGCAAGGAACTGACCCACAAAAACAAAACCAAGGTGGTCCGTGAGACCACCTCGATGGTGTTTCAGCAGTTCAACCTCTATCCCCACATGACGGTGCTGAAAAATTTGACCCTTGCCCCCATCAAGCTCCATCACAAGAGCAAGGCCGAGGCAGAGAAAACTGCCTATCACTATCTGGAAGTGGTGGGACTGCTGGACAAGGCACACGCCTATCCCACCACCCTTTCGGGCGGTCAGCAACAGCGCATCGCCATCGCCCGGGCCCTGTGCGCGCAGACCAAGATCATCCTGTTCGATGAGCCCACTTCGGCCCTGGACCCTGAGACCATCCAGGAAGTTCTGGATGTCATGATTCGTCTGGCCCACGAAAAGAGCATCACCATGGTGGTGGTCACCCATGAGATGGGCTTTGCACGCCAGGTGGCCGACCGGGTGGTTTTCATGGCGGACGGTCAGATCATCGAGGAAGGCGCTCCCGAGCACTTCTTCACCAATCCCCAGAACGAGCGGGTACGCCAGTTCCTGGGCAAGATCATTCGCTGATCTTTGAACGCCGGGCCACGGACCTGTGCATTCCGGCGTTTTGAGATAGAATTTATTTAGGGGAGGAAAATTTATCGTGAGAAAGAAATTTGCAGCCCTGCTGGCAGGGTTCATGTCCCTGGCCATGCTGACCGCCTGTGGCGGGTCTACCAGCAGCTCTACCGCAGCATCTTCCACCGCTGCCAGCTCCGCAGCCGGCAGCACCGCCGCCGCGTCCACCACGGAGTGGCCGGAGGACGTGCAGGAGATTGTGGACCGCGGCGTCCTGCGGGTCGGCGTCAAGAACGCCGTGCCCGGCTTCGGCTATCAGGACCCGCTGACCGGTGAGTACAGCGGCCTGGAAATTGACCTGGCCAACAAGATTGCCGAGTATCTGGGTGTGGATGTAGAGTTCACCACCGTCACCGCCGCTACCCGCGGCGAACTGCTGGACTCCGGCGACATCGACTGTGTCCTGGCCACCTTCACCATCACCGATGAGCGCAAGGAAACCTGGGACTTCACCACGCCCTATTACACCGACGCCGTCACCGTTCTGGTGGAAGATTCTTCCGGAATTTCCAGCCTGAGCGACCTGGTGGGCAAGACGGTGGGTGTCTCCTCCGGCTCCACCTCCGCCCGTGAGCTGGTCCGCGCCATGGTGGACAAAGGCCTGATCAGCGGCGACAACTTCGACCCCGATACCTTTGATGCCACCACCTGGACCGAGGGTGTCACCTTCCATCAGTACGACGACTATCCCACCATCTCCACCGCTCTGAGCGCCGGCGAAGTGGACGCCTTCTGTGTGGACCGTTCCATCCTGGCCATCTACAAGACCGAGGGCCGCTCCTACATTGAGGACGAGTTCGCACCCCAGGAGTACGGCATCGCCACCACCAAGGGCTCGGGCCTGTCTGAAGTGTGCGAGGAACTGGTCACCCAGTGGCTGTCTGACGGCACCATCGACGGCCTGATCGCTGAGTACGGACTGTAAATAACACCACCTGCCGGACAGTCCCCCGCGAGGCTGCACTGTCCGGCCTTCTTTTTGATTTTTTACACCCCAGGAACACGGAGGGATTTTCATCATGAGCGGATTGTTTTCAGCAGACGCCTGGCGGACGGTGTGGACCTACAGGGCCACCTTCCTGCACGGGCTGGGCAACACAGTGGAGCTGGCCGTCGTGGCCCTGCTGCTCTCTCTGGTGCTTGGGATGCTGTTTGGTTTGCTGTCCACCAGCGGCAAAAAACCGCTGGCTGCTTTGGCCCGCATCTATGTGGAGCTGATTCAGAATACTCCCCTGCTTTTGCAGATGTGCTTTCTCTATTATCTGTTGGCCTTCTCGGGCAACAGCATCGGCATCTTGCCCACCGGCATGATTGCACTGGGCGTCTACCACGGCGCCTACATGTCGGAAGTCATCCGGGCGGGCATCCAGGCCGTTCCCAAAGGCCAGTCGGAGGCCGCCCAGGCCCAGGGCTTCGGCTACCTGGGCCGGATGTACTACATCATCCTGCCCCAGAGCATCAAGATGATCCTGCCCCCCATGGTCAACCAGGTGGTCAACCTCATCAAAAACACCTCTTGTCTGTACATTGTGGGCGGCGCAGACCTGATCTCGGTGACCTACAACTTTGTCACCGGCTCCAACACCGGCGGCGCCTACGCGCCCGCTTACATCGTCAGCGGCGTGCTGTTCTTCGCCATCTGCTTCCCCCTGTCCACCCTGGCCAGCATCTGGGAAACCTCTCTGAAAAAGCGTGAGGCCCAGACCACCACAGCTGCGGCAGGCTGATGATCCCAAAAGAGAGGCGGTATAAACGATGAATACATGGAACGCAAGTTTTTCCATCCTCCAGAACCCCGCTGTGCTGGGTTATCTGTTCAAGGGGGTGGCCTTTACCCTGGTGATCTCGGTGGTAGCTGTTCTGCTGGGTTTGGTACTGGGTTCCGTCCTGGCCCTGGCCCGCAATTACTGCAACCGCGGTCCGGTCCGCATCCTGAAGTGGCTGTCCACAGCGTATATCGAACTGTTTCGCAACACTCCCCTGCTGCTGTGGATCTTTATCTGTATGGTTTTCTTCCCCCTGCCCGACTTCATGTCTCATAAAATGCTGGGGCTCTCCTCGGTGGAAGTCAAGCTGATGTACAAGGCAGCGGTGGCTCTGATTCTTTTCACCTCCTCCGTCATCGCGGAAATTGTCCGCGGCGGCCTCAATGCGGTGCCCCAGGGCCAGTTTGAAGCGGGTTATTCCCAGGGCTTCAGCACCGTCCAGATTATGATCTACATCGTTCTTCCCCAGGCTTACCGCAACATCATCCCGACGCTGCTGAGCCAGGTCATCACCACCATCAAGGATTCGTCCTATCTGGCCAACGTGGCCGTCATCGAGCTGATGGCCCGTGTCAAGCAGATCATGAGCGCCGCCGGCCAATACAACGGTCTGGGCGTCACCAACGTCACCGATGTCTTTGTCCTGTTCGGCTTTGCCTGCGTCATCTATTTTATCATCAACTTTGCGCTGTCCTGTCTGGTCCGCTCGATCCAGAAGCGAAAGCTCAAAATGCGGCCTGCGGCCCTCTGACCCGGAAAGGAGAAGCCTCCCCATGAAGCAATATGTCATTACCATTTCCCGCCAGTTCGGCAGTCTGGGCCGCTCCATTGCGCAGGCCCTCTCCCAGGAATTGGGGGTGGATTTCTACGACCGCGACATCGTGGAGCAGACCGCCAAACGAATGGGACTGCCGGTGTCGGTCATCAGCAATTCAGAAGAAAATGCACGTTCCGTCTACTTCCGGCGGATTTACCCCCTGGGAATGGGTCTGCCCAGCCTCAAGGACGAAATCTTCCTGGTACAGAAAAACATCATCGAAGATCTGGCCAACAAGGGCTCCTGCATCATTGTGGGACGCTGTGCAGGGAGTATCCTGGCCGACCGCCCCAACCATCTGGGCGTCTACATCTATGCTCCCTACAGAGAGCGCTTCAAAAACTGCACCCAGCGTCTGGGCATGGACGAAGCCACAGCCCAGAAGATGATTCGGGAAGTGGACCGCTCCCGGGAGCTGTATCACCGTCACTATTGCCCCGAAGTCAAAGACCCCTTCACCGATCACGACATCATGCTGGACAGCAGTTTCTTCGGTGTAGAGGGTTCGGCAAAGCTGCTGGCCCACATTGCCCGTGAACGGTTCGCCGACTGAGCATTACATGGATTCAACGCCTCTCACCCCAGAGTTGCAGACTCGGATGAGGGGCGTTTGGTCTGTTCTGCAACCTTTCCGGCTTTGCTTGCATGCCGGGCGCAGACCTGCTACAATAAAAAGAAATTGACACCTTCAGGGAAAGGAATGGAATGGATGTACCATCTTGCTGTTTGCGACGATACCCCCGCGGATCTGGAGCTGATTCTCTCCATGGTGCGGCACTGGGCTGACACACGCGGGGTCGAAATACAGACCCAGACCTTTCCTTCGGCGGAAACCTTTTTGTTCCACTACGCAGAGGACAAGCAATATGACATTCTCCTTTTGGATGTGGAGATGGGCGGGATGGACGGCGTTGCCCTGGCCAAGCACCTGCGTCAGGCCAAAGATCCGGTCCAGATTGTTTTTATCACCGGTTATTCCGACTACATCGCCGAAGGATACGAGGTCTCTGCCCTCCACTATCTGATGAAACCGGTCAAGGAAGAAAAGTTGTTGGCGGTCCTGGACCGGGCTGCTGAGCGGCTGCGGGTGGAGGAACGGGCTCTGTTCCTCAAGCTGGACGGCGAAATGGTTCGGCTGCCTCTGCGGGACATTCGATATCTGGAGGTGCAGCAAAACTATGTGACCGTTCATGCCGGGCAGGATTACACCCTCAAAAGCACCCTGGCCAAACTGGCCGGGGATCTGGACGAGCGATTTTTTCAGCTGGGGCGCTCCTACATCGTCAATCTGCACTGCATTCAGCGGGTCACACGTCAGGCGGCCGTCTTGCAAAGCGGAGACCAGATTCCCCTGCCCCGGGGCTATTACGACAAATTGAACCGGGCTATCATCGAGAGGTGCTGAAAATGTTTTTCTTTTCCAAGCTGCTCCAGAGACGGATGGACCGCCAGGTGGAAGCCTACCAGCGGGAACTGCTGGAGACCCATTATGCCGAAGTGAATAATATGTACCGCCAGGTGCGGGGCTGGCGGCACGATTACCGCAACCACATCCAGACCATGAAGGCCTACGCAGCGGCCGGGGACCTGGATGCCATCCGCACCTACCTGGACCTTTTGGACACCGATCTCAACACGGTGGACACCGTCATCAAGACCGGTAACGCCATGGCCGACGCCATTCTGAACAGCAAAATCTCTCTGGCCAAGTCCAAGGACATCCAGGTGCACGCAGACGCCCATATTCCCTACGCCCTGCCCATCTCGGAAATCGATCTGTGCGTCATTTTGGGCAACCTGTTCGACAACGCCATTGAGGCCAGCCTTCCCCTTCCCCCGGATCAGCGGCTGATTCGGGTCTACATGGACACCAAGGGCAATCAGCTCTATATCTCCTTTACCAACTTCACCGCCGGGAAAAAGCAGAAAAAGCTGGGCGGCATTTTTGCCACCACCAAGCGGGAAGCCGGCCACGGCTTCGGCCTGGTGCGGATGGACGCCATTGTAGAAAAGATGGGCGGTTATCTGAGCCGCAACAGCGAGGACGGCGCCTTCTCCACCGAGATCCTGCTGCCGCTGGATTGCAATTCGTCCCCCGAAAACGACAATTCGTCCCCCAAATGACCCGCTCCGGCGGGTCTTTTGCTATACTGTGGGCGTGAGGTGAAGAAGATGAATCAAGAAAAACAAAGCCCCCGGTACAGCATCCTGTCCAGCTGTGCCTTTATGATCCGCCAGGCCTGGGCCTCCTGCCGCCTGGTGCTGTGGGTCAGCCTGGGACAAACTGCCACAGCGGTGGGTGCCAACCTGCTGGCCCTGCTGATGGGCCCGGCCCTGCTGGGCCTGCTGGAGACCGGCGCTCCCCTGCCCGCACTGCTGCGGACCCTGGGAGGGTTTGTGCTGGCAGGACTGGTGCTCTACTGCGCCATCGATTATCTGGACACCATCCAGCAGATGCCCTGGATTGTGGTGCGTCAGCACCTGTTCTGTCAGGTGGAGCACAAATATTTTTCCACATCCTACTGCCACATGGCCGACCCCGCCTTTCTGGCCCGGACTAGCCGGGTCACCCAACTGGAAGGCCGCGGCAGCCGGGCTTCCTCGGAGCAGATCTGGCCCACCCTGGTCAGCCTGTTGACCAATCTGATCTGCTTTGCCATCTATATGGTCCTGTTGGCCGGGGTGGCCATCTGGGTGCCGGTGCTGGCCGCCGCTGCTGCGGCGGCGGGCTACTGGCTGGGCCGGGGGCTGCGGCAGTGGGGTTACCGCCACAAGGATCAGGAGGACGCTGCCCTCCACAAGCTGAGCTATGCCTCCGCCAAGGCCCGGGACCTGAAACTGGCCAAGGATATCCGCATTTTCGGCCTCCAGGGCTGGATTCAGGATCTGTTTGACAGCAGCTTGGCGGCGTATCAGGATTTCTGCTTCAAAAAAGAGCGGCGCCAGCTCTGGGCCGATGGTCTGGACCTGCTGCTGGCCTTTGCCCGCAACGGCATTGCTTATGGCTATCTGGTGTATATCACTGTGGAAGGCCGGCTGTCGGCAGCAGAATTTCTTCTGTATTTCTCGGCTGTCAGCGGCTTTTCGGGCTGGGTCAGCGGGATTCTGTCGGATTTCGTCCGGCTGTCCCAGCAGTGCGTGGACCTGGCGGCCCTGAAGGAATACCTCTCCCTTCCCGAACCCTATCCGCTGGAAGGCGGCAAACCCCTGGACATCCAGGCCCATCACCCCTACCAGCTGGAACTGCGGGATGTGTCCTACCGCTATCCCGAGGCAGACCGGGACACCATCTCCCATCTGAATCTGACCATTGCGCCGGGTGAGAAACTGGCCGTAGTGGGCCTCAACGGCGCCGGCAAAACCACCCTCATCAAACTACTCTGCGGGTTCCTGGAACCCACCGAGGGGCAGGTGCTGCTGGACGGCCAGGACATCCGGCAGTACAACCGCCGGGATTACTACAAGCTCTTTTCGGCGGTCTTTCAGAAGTTTGTGATCCTGCCCGGCACCATTGCGGAAAATGTGGCCCAGCGCCGCACCGAAGAAGGCATTGACCGGGACCGCGTGGCGTGGTGCATCCAGCAGGCAGGCCTCACCGACAAAATTGCCTCTCTGCCCCAGGGGCTTGACACCAAGATGGTCCGCACCGTCTACGAGGACGCCGTGGAACTGTCGGGCGGTGAGACCCAGCGCTTGATGCTGGCCCGGGCCCTCTACAAAAACGGACCCGTCCTGGTGCTGGACGAGCCCACCGCCGCCCTGGACCCCATCGCGGAGGATGACATCTACCAGAAATATAAGGGGATGACAGCGGGCAACACCTCGATTTTCATTTCCCACCGGCTGGCCTCCACCCGGTTCTGTGACCGGATTCTCCTGCTGGACCACGGGTCCATTGCAGAAGAAGGCACCCATGACCAGCTGCTGGCCAAGGGCGGCAAATATGCCCAGCTCTTTGCCCTGCAGAGCCGCTACTATCAGAAAGGAGCCATCCAGAATGAAAGCTGCTGATTCCACCCCTTCGCTCCGCATCCAGCTGCGGGCCCTCCGCCTGTGGTGGAAACTGAATCCCCGGTATGTCACCGCCTGCATCGTCAGCCCCTTTCTGACGGCGGTACTGCCCTACATCACCCTCTATTTCACCGCCCGCCTGCTGGACGCCATCGCTGCCGGCGCACCGGCCGATACCCTCTGGCGGCTGCTGGCCGGACTGCTGGCCGCCTCCCTGTTCTGCGGCGGGGCCAACGCCCTCCTGAAACACTGGAAAACCGGCCTGGACGAAACCCGGGGCTTTGGCCAAACCCGCTGCCTGGCGGACAAAATGCTCTCGATGGACTACGAAGTGGCGGACGATCCCAAGACTTCCCAGCTGTATGACGCCATCCTCACCAGCAGCAACGCGGCAGGCTGGGGCTTCCTGCGGACCATCGAACTCCTGCCCAGCCTCAGCGGCGCCGTCACCCGGATTCTGGGCGCTGTGGTGCTGTCGGTGAACCTGTTCCGGCTGCCAGCAGCAGACGCCGCTTTTGCCTGGCTCAACAGTCCCCTGTACACCATCCTGCTGCTGGCCGCCCTGGTGCTGTCCGCTCTGGGGTCAGGCTGGCTGCGCACCCGGTCCTATGCCATCTGGGCCAGCAACGTCCAGCAGGTTACCTTCAGCAACCGGCTGTTTTCCTTCTTTTTCCGGCTTTTGAAGGATGGTACTGAACAGGCTTTGGACGCCCGCACCTACCGTCAGGACCAGCTGATCGACGCCATCAACCGTGCCCCGGAAAACAATGTGTTCCGGCTGGATGGCTCCTATTTCAAGGCCTACCGCGGCCCCATGGGCGGTCTGAACGCCCTGGGCCGGTCCCTGACCTGGCTGTTCACCGGCCTGGTTTACCTCTATGTCTGCCTGAAAGCCATGGGCAAGGCTTTTGGCGTGGGCGCCGTCACCCAGTATGTGGGGGCCATCACCAGCATGGCCCAGGGTGTGGCCGACCTGCTGGAAGGTCTGGGGGAGATGAAGAACAACCAGCCTTTTTTGGAGCAGTTTTTCCAGTTCCTGGACCTGCCCAACAAGATGTACCAGGGCAGCCTCACCACCGAAAAGCGCTCCGACCGCCAGTATGAGATCGAGTTCCGGGATGTCTCCTTTCAGTACCCTGGCTCGGATCAATGGGCTCTGCGCCACGTCAATATGAAGTTCAAAGTGGGCAGCCGGCTGGCGGTGGTGGGCCAGAACGGCAGCGGCAAAACCACCTTCATCAAGCTGATGTGCCGCCTCTACGACCCCACCGAGGGCCAAATCCTCCTGAACGGCATCGACATCCGCAAATACAACTACAAGGATTACCTGGCTTTGTTCTCCGTGGTGTTTCAGGATTTCCAGCTGCTGGCCTTCCCTCTGGGGCAAAATGTGGCCGGCGCACGGCAGTATGACCCGGACCGGGCCGCCGACTGCCTGAATAAAGCCGCCTTCGGCGACCGGCTGAACACCCTGCCCCACGGCCTGGATACGGCGCTGTACAAGGAGTTCGACCCGGAAGGGGTGGAAATTTCGGGCGGCGAAGCTCAGAAAATTGCCATTGCCCGCACCCTTTACAAGGACGCTCCCTTCCTGATTCTGGATGAACCCACCGCAGCCCTGGACCCCATCGCCGAAACCCAGGTTTACGCAAAATTCAACGAGATTGCAGCGGACAAAACCGCCATCTACATCAGCCACCGACTGTCCTCCTGCCGGTTCTGCGATGAGATTGCAGTCTTTGACCACGGTCAGGTGATTCAGCAGGGCACCCACGATGCTCTGTTGGCAGACACAGACGGCAAATATTATGCCCTCTGGATGGCGCAGGCTCAGTATTACACGGAATAATTGCATAAGGCCGGCAGTGAAAGGACAGCTTATTTCCTGCCGGCCTTGTTTTGTCTTAACTGTCGGTTAAAAAATCTTGTTTTCCGTTTAACGTTCCCTCGCTTGCAGCGGGAACCCGGGCGCGGTACAATGAAACCACACCAAACGCGGCGCCGCAGCAAAGCGAGGTTACAAACAATGGAACTGAAACAAATGAAAATTGGTGCAGGCATTGCGGCCTTCCGCAAGGCAAAAGGCCTCACCCAGGAACAATTGGCGGCCATGCTGGGTGTCTCGGCACCGGCCGTCAGCAAATGGGAAACCGACAATTCCTATCCCGACATTACCCTTCTCTGCCCGCTGGCCCGGGCATTGGGAACCAATGTGGATACCCTGCTGCAATTTCAGGAAACGCTGTCGGACCAGGAAGTGGTCGAGCAGATCAACGCTATCCTGCAGAGTGCCATGCAGCAGGGGTGTCTGGAAGCAGAAGCCCGGCTGCAGGAACTGCTGCGCCGTTACCCGGGCTGTACTCCCCTGCAATTCAACGCGGCGGCCGCTTATGACACGTTTCGGATGTTTTCGCCTGATGCCGATACCGACACATTGCAGCAGTGGAAAGAGCGAAAGAAAGCGTTATTGGAGGAAATCCGCGCCTCTGGCAGTGCAGCCTATTGGCAGAGCGCCACCATGCAGCTGGCAAGTCTCTCCATCAGCGAGGGAAAGCTGGAACAGGGTGCGGATCTCCTCCGGGAATTACCCGAGCACGCAGGAGACCCCACCACCATCTGGGCACTCTATTACCTCAAAAAAGATCAGCCCGAGGAAGCTCTCAAGCGGATCCAAAAACGGCTCTATCAGCTGGTTCATCAAGTCCAAACCTGTTTGGTCGCGCTGATGAATCCCAAACTGCTGCCCCAGGCCCAGCAGCTGATGAAGATTTGTCACATCTATCGGGCTGTGGCCCAAGCCTTTGGTTTGGCCGATATGAGTGACGCTCCCATGATGGAAGCCTATCTGCGGATGGGTGAAACCGAGAAGGCCGCCGACTGTTTCGCCCGGTATGTGGATATCGCCGTCGGTCCGGTGACGTATCCCGACGAAGCATTGTTTTCTCCGGGACTGACCTATCAAAAGCTGGAAGGCGTCCAGGCTACAACCCAATCCATGCGCCAACTGCTGCTGAAAACCATCAGAGAAGACCCAGCTTACCGGCCTCTTTTTGCTTACCCTGTTTTCACGGCCGCTCTGGAAAAACTGAAAGCCAGCGTATAGCCATTATCTCGATCAAACAACTGAAAAAGGCCTTCCCTCATTTTCCAATGAAGGGAGGCCTTTCTGGATGCTGTACGGTTACGGATGGGGTTACAGCAGAACGTATTTCAGGATGAACAGGACGGTCAGCACATACATCAGGGGGCTGATCTTCTTTTCGCCGGCCTTGCCGGTGATGAGGTTCAGCAGCGTCCAGGAGATGATGCCAATGGAAATGCCCTCCGAGATGCTGTAAGCCAGCGGCATGGCAACGATGGTCAGGAAGGCAGGAATGGCATCGGACAGATCGTCAAAGTCGATCTTGGCCACGGCACCCAGCATATAGAAGCCAACCACAATCAGAGCCGGCGCGGTGGCAAAGGAGGGAATGGTCAGGAACAGCGGGCTGAATACAACCGCCAGCAGGAAGAGAACGCCGGTGGTCATGGCGGTCAAACCGGTACGGCCGCCCTCCGTGACGCCGGAAGCGCTCTCGACGTAGGTGGTGGTGGTGGAAGTGCCCAGCAGGGCGCCGGCGCTGGTTGCGATGGCGTCGGCCAGCAGGGCACCCTTGATCCGGGGCAGACGGCCATTTTCATCCAGCATGTCGGCTTTGGAGGCCACACCGATCAGGGTTCCCAGGGTATCAAACAGGTCCACGAACAGGAAGGCAAACATCACGGCAAAGAAGTCCAGCAGATTCAAACCGGTGAAGTCCACCTTGAACACCTGACCAAAGGTCTGGCCCAGAGCCGAAAAATCAAAGCTGACAAACGAGGTGGGGATGACCGAATACATTCCGGCCTCTGCATCAGGGATATACAGGCCGCACAACTCGCAAAGGATGCCCAGAACCCAGGTAATCAGAATGCCATATAGGATGGCGCCCTTTACTTTTTTGACCAGCATCACAGCAATCACCAGCACGCCGATCAGGGCCAGAATGGCACCGATGCCCACACTGTGGAAGGTCTCGCCCTTGAAGCTCTGGTAGGTCAGAAGGGTCGAGTCGCTGTTGACGATCAATTTGGCGTTCTGGAGGCCGACAAAGGCGATGAACAGGCCGATGCCCACACTGACGGCCGACTTGAGGGTGGCAGGGATGGCGTTGAAAATGGCCTCCCGCACATGGGTCAGGGACAGCAGAATGAAGATAATACCCTCTGCAAAGACGGCCATCAGTGCCAGCTGCCAGGTATACCCCATCTCAAGGACAACGGTATAGGCGAAGTAGGCATTCAGGCCCATGCCGGGGGCCAGCGCAAAGGGGTAGTTGGCCAGCAGAGCCATCAGGGCCGTGCCGATAAAGGCGGACAGTGAGGTTGCAATCAGAATTGCATTGGCGTCCATACCGGCAGCCGAAAGGATACTGGGGTTGACTGCAAGGATATACGCCATGGTCATGAAGGTGGTGATGCCTGCCATGATCTCGGTTTTGGCGTTGGTATGATTTTCCCGCAGCTTGAAAACTTGTTCGAGCATGAAATTCCTCCTCTTTCAATGGATGATGTTCTCTCTGTGCCCGATTGGGTGCAGGGAAAGCAGAGAAAACTCACAAGAGTCATTTTACTATTTTAGACATAGTTTGTCCATATTTACAGGTGCATTTTACATGCCCGAAAAACAAATCATGCGATTGAAAGCACAAAAAGAAGGCGCAGCGCCATCCAGCGCTACGCCTTCTCTCATCAGATGCTATGCCATGCCCGGCAAACAGCTCCATTTGATCCGATGGGCGATTGTTGCTGTTTGTCCGGCTCAGTCACACCAGCAATCCCCGTGGTGGTTGTAGGTGTTGTGGTGATAGTGATGGTGGCCGTCCCAGTTGTCACAGTCAAAATCAATGATCTGACCCGTGGCGGCGTCAATCTCGTACTCGTACTTCACGCCGTCCACCATGCACTCCAGTTCATACTTGCCGTCGTCATACTCCCGGTCGATGAACTGAATATCGTCCCGGCCCAGGTGCTGGGCAATCACTTTCTCGGCATCGGTGGCACTGATGGCGGCAGAGGCAGGCAGAGACCCGCAGGCGGTCAGAAGCATCAGAGCAAGGGCGGCTGCGATGGTCAGGCGAACTTTAGAAGTCTTTTTCATGGTCGTATCTCCTTTATTGCTTTCTTTGCGGTTGTTCGGTTTCTTTGTCGATAGATTACGGAGCCTTTGCCCCAAAACCGGGGTCTTTTCAAATATTTTTGTTTTTTATTTTTTCTGTCCGGCTCCCGCTTCTATGGACAGGATACGGAGCTTTCCATCTGAAACCGGGGTCCTGGAAGAAATTTTTGGCATTTCTTTCTCAATCATCCACTCCGTAGCGATGGTGCTCTCTGTTCTCCCAACCGCTGTGATCGTGGTCGTCATCGTCGTCATCGTCCCAGTCATCATCGTCGTCATCCCAATCATCATCGGGATAGACAGGCTGCACCGGAGAGGAGGCAGCCGGGACCGAAGAAGCAGGCGGGGCTGCCGGTGTCGAAGAGGCAGACGGCACAGCCGTATCCTGCTCCGGTACAGCAGGCCCCAGATACACTGCAATGGCATCGCCATAGTGTTCCTGGAGCATCGCTCCCAGCGCTTGTTCTTCCTGGACTTGCCAATCGTCATCCTCGCTGCTGGCTGTGATCGATACTGCGCCGCCCTGGGACAGATATCCCATCTCAATGGCGCGCTCCACCAGATCCTCTACGGCGTCATCGCCATCTTTGCCGCGGAAGTCATACCCTTCCACCAGTGCCTGCCCATCCTCGTTCAGCCCCTGCAAATCCAGCACGCGGCCATTCTTGCTGACCGACAGTTCCACGTCCGGGTTGATCTGGATGCGGAGCGTACCGTAGGGAATGAAACGGGGCCGGTAATATCCAAAGAAGAACAGGCACAGGCAGGCCGCGACCGCCACCAGCCCGCCTGCCATCCAGGGGCGAAATCGTCTCGCCGGCGGCAGACGCAATTCCACCACATCTTCTACCGTCTCCCCTACCTGGTAGTGAAAATTGGCAGCCTTCAAGAACCGGCCGCTTTCATCCAACACCACCGCGTAGGCAGGGTGAATTTCCATGACAAGGTATTTCATTCCTGCTTTCCCCCTTTCGGCGTCATCTGGCACAAATGCCCCCGAATGATCTCATATCCATTCGTAAACGCCAGCAGGATGGCCACCAGATACTTCCGATGGCGCTCGATGGTTTTTTTGTCCACCCCTGACCCCAAGGCCAGTTCCCGTACCGGCAGACGGTGTGTCTGGACCAGCCGCTCCAGCAGGCCGGGATTTGCCCGGGCACAATTCAGCACCGCATAACAGGCAGCCAGTGTCCGTTCCTGGCGGGGGCAGTTGTCCGCCACCTCCGAAAAGGAAATGTCAAATGTGGCCAGCTGCCGCCCAAAAGCTTCGATTTCAGCCCGGCTTGCGGCCCGCAGATCGTACGCGCCGATCTCATCTCGTGAATCGGGCAGCGTATCCATCAGCCGGCGGCCATCCTCTCCAGAAACAACCTCCAGAGAGATTGTCCCACCGTGCCGGCGTTCCGCCCGATGGTAGTCGATCAGCCGGTTGCGGATGGCCCAGGCCGCATAGGGCAAAAATGCGCCCTTTTTCCGATCATAGGACAAAGCCGCCTCATAAAAAGCCATCGCTGCGATATTCAGTTCATCTTCATGGCCCGCCTCTGGAACAGCATGGGTAAATTTGAATGTTTCACTGCGTATGAACGGCATGTACTGGCCAATCAGAGCGTCAGCCGACCTCGGGTCCTTCTGTGCCATTAAAACCTGGGCCGCTATGCCGCGGTCTGTCTGCGGAACAGGCTGTTCCGTCTCCATCTGCGTCTGTCTGTGCATCTCCTGGAACCTCCCTTCCGGTTCTCGTTCTCAGATACACCCTCTGTAACAGAATACGTACCACCCGCCGGATTTTGGGGTGCGCAAAGGATGTTCTTTGATGGACATCGGATAACAGAGCACAGCGGCGGCCGTACTCTGTTCATTCTTCTCTACCGCTGAATCGGTTTTATTGTACCACAGAACCAATCGCTTTGCCACCGGACAACGGGGAAACAAACCGCCTTCTTTGTGTTGCCCTTACCTTGACATTGCCGTCCCCGGGCTGTATCATGGAACCATCCAATCACGAGAGGAGTGCTGTGTATGAAAATCGCGGTGGTCACCGGTGCGTCCAGTGGATTAGGGCGGGAATTTGTCCTGCAGCTGGGCCGTGGAGAAAAGCAGCTGGATGCAATCTGGGTCATTGCCCGCCGGCGGGAACGGCTGGAAGCGCTCCGCCCCCTCTGTCCGATTCCCCTGCGGGTGCTGCCTCTGGACCTGACCGACCCCAGTGCCGTGGATACCCTGGAAGCAGAGCTCAAAACCGCAGCCCCTGAAGTGGAGATCCTGGTCAATGCCGCCGGATTCGGCCGGATGGGAAATTGGCAGGCGGTTGCCCGCCGGGACAGCGCAGCCATGATCCGGTTAAACTGTCAGGCTGCCGTGGAAGTCACCCAAATCTGCCTTCCTTACATGGGCCCTGGAAGCCGCATCCTGGAAATCTGTTCCACTGCGGCGTTCCAGCCCCTTCCCTATCTCAACGTTTACGCGTCCACCAAAGCTTTCCTTTATCGGTACAGCCTTGCGCTGGGGTGGGAGCTGCGATCCCGCAGGATTACCGTCACCGCAGTCTGCCCCTACTGGATTCGGGATACCGAATTCATTCCGACAGCAAAACAGAGCAACGGACAAGTCGTGCGGCATTTCCCCCTGGCATCCACGGTGCGGCGGGTGACTGCCCGTGCCCTTTGCGACAGCCGTCGGGGCAAGGCAGTCTCTACTCCCGGACCTGTCTCCACAGTCCACCGGGCTGCCGGCAAGTGTTTGCCTGCCAGTGCTTTGATGGCCTTTTGGGAGGATCTGCGCCGCATCTGAATGGATCCCGCAAAGGAGCCGTCACAGAACAGTTTCCCTCCAAAAACAATGCCACAGCAAAAATCCGCACGCTTCTTGCCGGCCATCGGCTTGAAACGGCGGATTTTTCTACATGCCGGAGAAATTCAAACGTTTCAGACGCCCTTTCGGGGGCGCTTTATGGGGAAACTTTTGGATTTTTCCTGTTGGACGGACCCATGCCGCCGTTTTTTCTTGCGATTTTTCCCAAATGCACGACACCGATGCCGTTCAGTGCATCTCCTTGTACAGTTGCGTGTAGAACAGCCCCGCTGCAATCACGGCAGTCACGACATCGGCAACGGCCTGCGCCGCCAGGATTCCTGTATAGCCCATCAGCTGCCGGGCCACAATCAGGGCCGCGGCAAAAATCACGCCCTGCCGGCTGATGGACAGAACAAAGGCGGCGGCGGCCTTGCCGGTGGACTGGAACAAAATGGACATCAGCAGGACAAAGCCCACAAAAACCATCGAGATGACCTGCCAGCGCAGCATCACGGAGCCGTCCTGGATGATGCCGTCGTTATCCATAAAGACACGCATCAACAC
Organism: uncultured Faecalibacterium sp.; assembly: GCA_944385995.1. Classification (GTDB taxonomy): domain Bacteria; phylum Bacillota; class Clostridia; order Oscillospirales; family Ruminococcaceae; genus Faecalibacterium. The sequence goes on along the minus strand of CALWZL010000005.1, from coordinate 69,709 downwards.
AGGCGCCGCCAGGCAGATGCCGGCCGTCAGAATCAGCGCCGAAACGCTGATAAACAGCAGGCAGAACCGAAGCAATGCGGCAAAGCGTTTCTTGTCCTCCGCACCATAGTAATAGCCAAAGAGGGGCTGCCCGCCAAAGGCAAAACCTGTCAGCAGCAAAAGCGCAATCATGCTCACCTTGAGGACAATTCCCATGGCGGCAATCTTGTCGTTGCCATAGGGAAGCAGGAACTGATTCACCAGAACAGCAGACGCACTCTGCATCACATTAACCACTGCTGCCGGAATGCCAATGCTCAAAATCTGCCCCACATGCCGGGCCGGAACCACCACGCGGCGCACGTCTACGGACAGGACGCGGCTCTTTTGGATGACAGCCGCCGCACAGACCACATCGGATACCAGATAGCCGATGACGGTCGCAATGGCCGCGCCCGCGGCCCCCATCTCCAAGGTCGAGATAAAGATCGGGTCCAATACAATATTGACCAGTGCGCCCAGGATGGTACCCGCCATGGATTCCCGGGACATCCCCTCAGCCCGCAGCAGATTGGAGTGGATGAAGGACGCCATGATGATGGGTGCGCCGGCTGCCAGCCAAACATAGTAGTCAGAGGCATGGACAAAGGTTTCTTCGCTGGCCCCCAACAGCCAGACCAAAGGATTGCGGGCCAACAGCATCACCGCCGCCACCACGACTCCTGTCAAAAGCGTGCCGTAGAAGCAGAAGGAACTGACCCGCTGTACCCCTTGACTGTCCTGCTGCCCCAGCAGACGAGAAATCAAGGAACTGCCGCCCTGTCCAAACATATTTCCCAGGGCCATTAACAGGGTAAAAACCGGCATTCCCAGCGAAACACCCGCCACAATATTGGTATCACCGGTCTGGGCCACAAAATAAGTATCCGCCAGATTATAAATCAGGGTGACCACCATACTGCACACCAGCGGCAATGCCAGTTTGAAGTAGGCCCGCGACACCCTGGTATCATTGAAAACATCGTTTGCCATTGGATAGATTCCTCCTTTTCGGGCTCAGTATAGCATGGCAGCAGGAATATTTCTGTGCCATATGGCACAATCCTCACAGGAAGGATGACGATTGCATGGAAAAGATCACCGATCAAACCCAAGTCCAGTCCTGGCTGACGGCCAGCGGCATATCCGACCAATTTGATACACCGGGCCTTGCCTTTCAGGCTTTTTGCTATGAAAAAGGTGAATATCTCACCATGCCCGGGCGACGGCTGGATTGGCTGCTTTTCATCGTTCAGGGCGTCATTCGGATCTATGGCATCCATGAAAACGGCAGTCTCCTGCCCGTGGATCAGCTCAAACAGCCGGCACTCATTGGGGACCTTGAATTTGTGGAAGAAGGGCGTTCCTCCTTTTATGCCCAGGCCAGCACACAGGTCATCTGTCTTGCTCTGCCTGTATCGCTCTATCGCCCCCAGCTGGACCGGGATATCCGCTTTCTTCACACCTTGCTGCACTCCTATGCGGCCAAGCTCAAGGTGTTCTCGGCCATGAACATCACCGCATCCACCATTGAGGAACGGGTTCTCCTCTATATGGGCACCGCCTGCCCTGACGGTGAATTGCACGGCATCGAAAATGCCCTTTTGCAGCTTCGGTGCAGCCGCCGGCAATTGCAGCGTGTCCTCAGCAAGCTCTGTCGTGAAAACCGGATTGAAAAAATCGGCAAAGGCCGTTATCGGTTGCTCCAGCCATAACGTTTGAAACGCCAAAACCTCCCCTTGCAGGACTGGTCGTCTGCAAAGGGAGGTTTTTCATTTACCTTATCTTATATTGTTGTGCGCCCTGCTGGCGCGGCAAGTTACAGAGGCAGCTTGCCCATCTCCTGCCACAGGCTGGGCAGGATGGAGGCCAGATTGGTGAATTCCTTGATGTTGTGGGCAAACAGACCCTTGGGCACCATGTCCGGCACCCGGGCGCCCTCGGGGAGGATCTTTTGGAACTGCCCATCCACCAGCGCATAGCCGATCCAGAACCGGGAGACAAACAGGATGCCGTCCCGATAGGGGTACCATTTGTGGGTCATGGCGGCGGGGCAGCCCCCCTCCCCGATGGCGCAGACCAGAGACTGACAGACATCGGTGCCCACCGCGTCCTCGTCATAGCCGAAGTCCGCCGGGCTCTTGAAGCAGAGCTTCAAAAACGCGGGGCCGGGGCCCACATCCTCGATGATGTAGTGGTTGACGCCCCAGGTCTTCTGGTTCATGGGAACCGAGGGGTCGCAGACGTAGTCTGCCCGGTCGGCCCGGGCGAAGTAGTGGTCTTCGGGGTCCCAAATCTTATACCGCAGGTCGGAGCCCACGCTGTGCCAGGGGAACCACCAGTCCATCATTTCGCCGGTGACGCCGGGCATATAGGTCTCGTTGCAGACAAAGGCGGTGCCGTCCTCGGCCACGCCATAGCCCATCTGGCAATAGGCCTTGTCCTCCCCTTTCAGGAACAAGTTCCGTTCCTCAAAGGGCACCGCCCGGACCGGGCTGGGACCGCCGGCCAGAACCGCCAGCTTTTCGGCCGGCACTTCGGCCAGGGGCTTGGTGAAATACTTGTAGTAAGGGAGTTCTTTTTCCTCCCGGCTGACGCCTACTTTTTTCATTGGGAATCCTCCTTCCGGCGGGCATCCCGGTCTGTGCACCAGCGCAGCATCCGGCCCCGCACAATATTCAGAAATACGCCTACATACCAGACTCCGGCCAGCATGGCCGCGCCGATCTGGACCGGCAAGCTGCCGAGATTGGCCAGCCCCACCGGGGACAAAATCGTCAGCCCAATGGCCCAGCCGCAGAGCCAGGCCGGGCAGAAAATCAGCCGCGGCGCCAAAGACGACACCAGCACCGCCAGACCGCCCAGCACAAACAGGGTGCCGAACAATTCGGCGTCCGGGTTCCAGGGCATCCGGTCCATGATCCAGAGGGCCAGCCAGGCCCAGAAATCCCCCAGCAGAAAGCCGATGGAGACCCGGGGCGCGTCGGCGGCCTTGTCCCCGTTGGCGGCGCACAGACCGGCACAGATCAGGGCCACCGCCCCGGTGGTCACCCCAACATAGGGCGCCAGCACCGCCCAGATGGGCGGCAGCAGGGCGATGCAGAGGGCCAGGGTCCAGGTTTCAGCTCGTTTGCTCATTCCCAGACCGCCTCCGTTACTGGCAGTCGGCAATGTACTGGGCCATGGCCTCGCCGGCCATACGGCCCGAGTTCACCGCAAAGCCCATCGAGTTGCCGGGGAGGGTGAAGTTGTAGCTGTCGCCGTAGAGGGTGTTGGCGTCGGAACCGGCGCTGTACAGGCCCTCGATGGGCAGGTGATCCTTGTTCAGGACCTCGCAATACTTGTTGACGCGAACGCCGCCCACCGTGCCGTAGGCGCCCAGATAATACTTGCCCACCAGATACTTGCCCTTGCCGGTGATGGGGTGCAGGTACTTCTGCTCCTTGTGGAACTGGCTGTCCACGCCGCAGCGGCACATGGCATTGTACTCGTCCAGGGTCTGCTGGAGCTTGTCGGGGTCGATGCCCAGCTTTTCGGCCAGCTCAGGCACCGTCTCAGCCTCAAAGTAGGCCTCGTAGCCCTGCTCCACCGCCAGCTTGGCCTGGCCGTCAAAGTTCAGGAAGGCTTCTGCCGGGTGGACGATGTCCACAATATCCGGGCCGTTCTTCTTGTACTGCTTCAGGATGCCTTCATCCATGATGCAGTAGCCGTAGTTGCCCGGCTGGAGGGCCAGGGCGTTGCCCGCATAGGTGGTGTTGCCCAGGTCGCCCTCGTTCATGAACCGGTCGCCGAACTGGTTGATCATCAGGTTGGGCTGGCGGAGCACGGCATCCAGCAGGAACCAGTTCAGGTTGTCGGGCAGCTGGTAGATGGCCTCGATGTTGGCGCCGAACTTCTCGGCACCCACCGCCCACATCATCTTCAGGCCGTCGCCGGTGATGCCGGGAATGCGGAACGGGAAGTAGTCCTTGCCGATGTGGAGGCCGAACTCCTTCTCGATCATCTCGGGGTTGTTGCCAAAGCCACCGGTGGCCACCAGGACCGCTTTGCCCCGGACTTCGATGCCGTTGCCGTCCTTATCCACGGCCACGGCGCCGCAGACTTTGCCGTTCTCGGCAATCAGGGAGGTGGCGGGGGTCTCGGTGAGAATCTCGCAGCCCAGCTCCCGGGCACGCTCGGTCAGGACCTTGACCATGGCGCCGGCCGCACGGGGTCCGATCACTCCGTTCTCGGGCTTGACAATGTGCCAGGTGGCCTCCGACTCCTTGAAGTAACGGAAGGCGCCGGCAAACTCCACGCCCATCTCCTGCAGCCAGTCGATGGTGTCGGCACTCTTGTGGAAGTAGGTCTGCACCAGGTCTTCATCCACACGGTAGTGGGTGTATTCCATGTGCATCTTGAGGGCCTGCTCCACGCTGATGTTGTTGAAGGCGGCGCGCTGAATCTTGGTGTCGATGCCCAGGGGGCCCATGCCCATGTTGGCGGCGCCGCCGGTGGCGCTGGACTTCTCCAAAATCACGGACTTCAGGCCGTGCTCGCCCACGGTGACGGCGGCGGCCAGGCCGGCAGGACCGCCGGCTACGATGACGACATCGGTTTCGATGGTTTTCATGATCTTCACCTCAACAGGTTTGGCCTCCTCGGTCTTGGCCGCGGGGGCGGATTCTTGGACGGCGGGCTGGGACAGATTGGCAAACAGACGCTTGCGCTTAACAGGGGCACGGGCCGGCTGGTCGGGTGCAGCCTCGGCGGCGGGCTTTGCGCCCTTGACGGGGACCGGGGCCGTGGGGAGCTTGGGCAGGCGGCCGGAAGTTTTCTGGATGGCGCCGCTGGCGCAGACTTCCAGGCATTTGCCGCAGCGGGTGCAGTCAAAGCTGTCGATCACCGCCACCAGGCCGGGGCCGCCTTCGATGCAGTGGGCCGGGCAGGCATCCACGCAGGCGCCGCTGCCCATGCAGCGCTTGGGGTCTACATAGAACTGGGTCAAAGCCAGGCATGCGCCCGCCGGGCATTCCTTGCGCCGGACATGGGCCATCACTTCCGACTCAAAGCCGTCCAATGCCGTCAGCACCGGCAGGGCAGCTTCTTCGCCCAGGGTGCAATTGCAGGAAATGGTCATGGCCTGGCCGATTTCTTTGGCCAAATCCATATCGGCGGGCTTGGACCGGCCGTTGGCTGCGTCCTCCATCAGGGCGTTTAGCTGATACAGTCCCTCCCGGCAGAAGGTGCACTTGCCGCAGCTCTGCTGGCGCAGGGCCAGCAGCTGGGCCTGGGCTTCATGGACCGGGCAGCTGGTTTCGGTCAGGCGATGGATCACACCGCTGCGGCCGGTCACGTCTGCCACCGTCAGCCCTGCCAGCTTGGCGGCAGGATACAGGCTGTGACCTGCCAGAATCCCCTTGCACTCCCCCACCAGCTCGGTCACCGGACGGGAAGCAGGTTCCTCGGCGGGGACGCCGTCGTCCACCGACACCAGCACACCCGGCTGGCCGCCCAACAGGCGGTCGGCCATCGCGGCCAGCTCATCCAGGCAGAACAGCTTGTCCTGCTTGTAAAGCATCTTGTTCACCAGAGCGGCCCGGGTCACGGTGAGGGGCAGGTCCACCATGCCGGCATCTGCCAACAGTTCCTGGGGGTCCAGCTCTTCCCGCACCACCAGTTCCGCACCGGATGCACCGGTCAGAACAGCGGCGATTTTCAGGCCCGCCATCAGGCCGGCGGGGTTGGCATGAAGAAGAATGTTCTTCATCCCGTCGGTGTCGGCGTTGTAAAGGGCACCCACCACCTTGCCATTTACCGGCGCCATCGTGCCGAACATGCCTTCCAGCTCCGCTTTGGTGATCTTCCGCAGGCGGTTCAAAGCCTCGGTATTGTTTTGCAGCAAGCTCATTGTACCCCCTCCTTTTCCTCGTGAATGTAGTCGCTCCAAATCCGGTGGCCGGTGATCTGGAACCGCAGGTCGCACTGGAGGCACCGGCCCGCCTCGCCGCAGATCTCTCCATCTGCAATGCCCTTGCTGATGGGGGTGAAGCTATCGCTGCGGTCCTTGGCGCAGAGGAAGCATTCCTCCGCCCGGGCCTTGTCGCCAAAACCTTCCACCTTGCCGATCCAGGGGTCCAGCTTCTCCACCGGGGCCAGCACTTCGCTGATGTCCCCGTCGCCGCCCAGGGCGATGTCGATTTCACTGGCGGCGGCACGGCCTGCGCCCACGGCCTCCACCACGGTGCGGGTGCCGTAGACGGCGTCGCCGCAGGCATAGATGCCGGGAACGCTGGTCTGGAGGCTGCCCGGCTTGACGGCAATGGAATTGGCGCGGCCCAGCTCCAGGCCCGCTTCGGGGGTGATCTCGGTCCGCTGGCCGGTGGCGAAAATCACCGTATCCGCCCCGATGACGTATTCGGAATTCTCTTCCTTCTCGATGTGGGCGCGGCGGTTCTCGTCAAAGGTGAAGGACTTCACCCGACAGAACTTGACGCCTTCGGCGTGGTCGGTGCCCACAATGGCCTCGAAGGTGTGGGCGGGATGAATCTGGATTCCCTCCTCTTGGGCCTGGGTGATCTCTTCCTCATCGGCCAGCATCTTCTCCCGGGCTTCCAGGCAGGCCAGGTGGATTTCCTCGGCCCCCAGACGCTTGGCGGTGCGGGCACAGTCAAAGGCCACGTTGCCGCCGCCCAGCACAATCACCCGCTTGCCCATCCCGGTCTCCTGACCGGTGGCGGCGTTGTACAGGAAATCGCTGTTGACCAGCACCCCGGGCAGGTCGTTGCCCTGCATGGGCAGCCGGACTCCCTTATGAGTGCCCAGGGCCAGCAGAACGGCGTCGTACTCCTTCGCCAGGCCCACAAAGTCGGTGACCCGGCAGTTGGTTTCCACATGGACCCCCGCGTCGGTCAGGTAGCCGGCCTCTTTGGCCACCACCTCCCGGGGCAGACGGTAGGACGGAATGCCGTAGGCCATCTGACCGCCCAGGGTGGGGAACGCCTCTTTCAGGGTCACGTCGTGGCCCTGCTTGGCCAGGTAGTAGGCTGCGGTCATGCCGGCGGGGCCGCCGCCCACCACGCAGACCTTCTTGCCGGTGGCGGGCAAGTGTTTGCTGTTCTTCTTCCACAGCTCGTCGCTGCCGTGCTCGGCGGCGTACCGCTTGATATTGCGGATGGAAACGGGGTCGTTCACATCCCCGCGGCGGCACTTTTTCTCACAGGGATGGGCGCAGACATGGCCCAGGCACTCGGGGAAGGGCAGTTTTTCGTGGACCACGGCCAGGGCCTCGGCATATTTGCCTTCCTTCACATACCGGACATACCGGGGCACCTCGGTGTGGACCGGGCAGGTGGCCTGGCAGGGAATCAGGGTGTCCTTCTTCTCGATGGGAGAATACTCGATGATATCCCGGATGGTGCCGGTGGGGCAGACTTCGGCGCAGGCGCCGCAGAACCGGCAGCCGGCGTCCTTCAGCAGCATTTCGTGGAGGGTGCCCACGCAGGTTTCCAGCTCTTTCTTGTTGTACTGGAGGACCCCCACGCCCCGCAAGTCATTGCAGGCCCGGACGCACCGGCCGCACAGGACACACCGGTTCATGTCGTGGATGTAGAGGGGGTTTTTGTTGTTCTGGGCAAAGCCTTTCACCCGGGTGTGCATCCGGGTAGCCGACACCCCCATGTACTGGATCAGGGTTTGCAGTTCGCACCGGCCATACTTGGGGCAGGTGGAGCAGTCCTCGGGGTGGGCTGCCAGCAAAAGCTCCATGGCCAGCTTGCGCAAAGGCGCAATTCGGGGGCTGTCGGTGGTGACCTTCATCCCCTCTTTTACCGTCAGCTTACAGGCGGGCTGGACGCCCTCCTCCCCTTCCACTTCGACGATGCACAGCCGGCAGGAACCGATGTCCGGCAGGTCGGGGTGATGGCACAGATGGGGAATGTAGATGCCATTCTGCAATGCGGCTTCCAGCACGCTGGTGCCGGGTTCCACCTGCAGGCGTTTGCCGTCTATTTCAATGGCGACGCTCATGGAAAAACTCCTTTCTTAAAAGTGTTTATCATTCAATGCCCTTGAATTTCTTCTGGGCATAAACGGCTTTCTTTTCCTGCACCAGCTTGATCTTGACGGGGTCCGAGAAGAAACCGCCCTGGGTCTGGGCAATCTCTTCCAAGTGCTTGGCCCGGCCCGCCACGGTGGTGCGGTCCTTCAGCAGACCATCCTTCTGGATGACAAATTTCCACTTGCCGTCCTCGGTCTTTTCCAGGGTGCCGCCGGCACCGCAGACCTGGCACTCAACGGGATAGTGCAAGCCGTCCCACTGCATTTCGCCCAGGACCAGGGCATTGCTGTGGCAGTTGGGGCACCAGCCCATATCCTCCTCGCCCAGCCACTTGCGCTGGTCGGCGGGGGTCTGGACGGCCTCCATGATGTGCTCGCCCAGCTTCCGGGCCCGGGCCATCAGCTTGTCATCCAGCAGGCACTGACCGGGTGCGGGCACCCGGGTGGCCAGCAGCATATCCACCACCTTCATATCGGTGGTGAACATGGTGGCCTGCAGCCCTTCCAGGGCCATCGACTGCCAGGAACGGGTGGAACCGCCTACCGAAATCAGGCCCGCCACCCGGTCCTTGTGCTCGATGGCGCCGATGGTCTCCAGGAAGGAGGTCTCGTAGCTCAGGCTCCGGTGTGCAAAGGTCAGGTACACCGAAGCGGGCATCAGGTCATAGGTGGGAACCGAGAAGATCACCGCGTCCTGGTTCAGCATCACATCCATGATCTTTTTCTTGTCGTCCTTTTCGTCCAGGACGCAGCCGGCGTGTTTGCCCGTCGACATCGCCTTGGTGCAGGCAGTGCAGCCGGTGCAGTCGATCAGGTGAAAATCGCGCAGGTTAATCATCGTGACTTCGGCCCCGGCCTCTTCGCAGGCCATCAGCGCTTCCTTCAGCAGAATCTCGCTGTTGCCATTTTTGCGGCCCGCCGTAATCCCCATGATTTTGTAAGCCATTTTTGTCGCTCCTTTTTTGTTTGCTTTGTCTCCATTGTGCGAGCTCTCAAAATATGTTACAATGGTGCAGTAAGGAAGAGCTCGCACTTTCTTATTTTTATTTTATCAAGTCGTTTGTGAAATAACTATCACCAACTTTTTCGTTTCTGCTGTTTATCCAACACACGGCGTCTTTTCTGTTGTTTATCTCAAAAAAGGAGTTTTTTCTATGGCTCAGACGGACCTGCGGGTGGTCAAAACCCTGAAACAAATCGATCGTGCACTGCTGGAATGTCTGGCCGACACCCCTTTTGAAAAAATTACGGTGGAGCAGCTGTGCCGCGCGGCCCTCATCAACCGCTCGACTTTCTATAAATATTACACCAGCAAATATGACCTGATGGAGCGATATTTGCAGCGGGCTCTGGACGGGTTTCGGCGTCAGGTGGATGTGGCTTTTGTCAACGCCTCACCCAGTCACATTCACGATGTGGTCTACCAGAAGAATTTCGAGAACGTCCTCCGCTTCCTCTACAAGCACCAGAAAGAATACACCCTGCTGTGGTCGATTCCTCTGGAAGAAAGCGTCTTCAGCCGGATGATTGACATTGTGCATGACGCCATCCTTGAAACCCTGTGCAGCCATCCCCAAGAAGTCAGATTCCAGGTCTCTCCCTACGCTGACCTCTATGCCCGTCTGTTTGCCTCTGACATGATGACGCTGGTGCGGTGGTGGATGAAATACAAAGACACGGTCACAGCCCGCGATGTACAGGATCTGATGCGCAACAATATGAAACAGGGGACGTTCCGCACTTTCCGGGAACTGATGCAGCCTTGATTTTTTGCAAATCTGCATCCGATGGACGGCCTATCTGATCTGTATATTTTGCCTTCTGAACATGTGGGGAGAACCTGTTTTCCCCTTGGAAAAGAGAATAGACTGTGGTATGCTTTCTTTTAAGAAAGAATGGGAGTGGTAATTGGATGGAAAGAGCAACAATCCGTGATGTCGCCAAAAAGGCCGGTGTATCCATCACAACGGTATCCAAGGCCTTGAATGACTATCCCGATGTAAATCCTGAGACACGCAGCCGCATCCAGGAAATTGCCCGGCAAATGAACTATGTGCCCAATGTAGCGGGGCGCAGCATGGGAGGCCGGGTGGACAAGGTGATTGGACTCCTTATCAACGATCTGCGGCCCATCGACCCTTCCGGCTCTGTTTACGGCATTCTGAGCGGTGTCTGTCACGCCTGCCAGGACAACAACATCGAATTCATCCTGATGACCACCGACAGCCGGCAGCAGACCCAGCGTACCCTCAAGGTCCTCTGTCTGCGCAAGCAGCTCACAGGGCTGATCTGCGCTGGTTTCCGGCTGCACGACCCCTATTTGCAGCAGCTGGACGAGATCGACATTCCCTGTGCGTTTATCGATATCCGCACCGACAATCCCGATGTGCTGGACGTGACCATGGACAATGAGCGCGCCGCCTATGAGGCCGTGTCCTTTCTGATTAAAAACGGACGGCAGAACATCGCCCTGGTAAACGGCGGCCCTGATGCCGATGTCTCGATTCTGCGCGGAAGCGGCTACCGCTGGGCCCTGGAAGAAGCCCATCTCCCTGTCCGCCCCGACCGGATGCTCAGCGCCAATTTTGACGCCAGCATGGCCTATCAGAAAACCAAGGAATTGCTGGACCGGGACCCCGCCGTGGATGCGCTCTTTTGTGCCAGCGACCTGATGGCTTTGGGGGCCTGCCGTGCCATCGAGGAAAAAGGTCTGACCGTCGGAGAACAGATCGCCGTCGTCGGTTTTGATGACATTCCGGTGGCACGCTATCTTTACGGCGGCCTGACCACCATTCGCCAGGATTTCTACCTGATGGGCTATATGGCCGGCAAGGCCATCTATCAGAAAATCGAAGGCCAGCACGATGTCCACGTCGACCACATGATGTACGAACTGGTCGTCCGGGGCAGCGCCCGAGGCAAATTATAAAACTGGATAGAGTACACAAAAGCTCCCCGGCAAATTTGTAGATTTTGAGGATGTACAAATGCCGGGGAGTATGTTATTCTATGGTCAGCAAAAACGTTTTCGTTATGGATACAGGAGGAGTTGATCCATGAGAAGTCCCAAGGTTCTGCGCGGCATCACACGTCTGCTGTGTGCATTGATCGACTATCTCATTCTGATGCTTCCGGTACAGCTGGTTTTGCTGTTCTGGATTCAGACGAACGCGTTGTCTGCCGATTTTCTGTTCCGCCTTCTCTTTGCTGTCTATGGGGTGCTGATGATTGAGTACAACAACGGCGCTACACTGGGCAAGATGATAGGCCGGCTCAAAGTGGTAGACCGGGCCGGCGGCAAGCCCACGGTTCTCTACACCGGCCTGCGGGAACTGATCCGCGCCATGTATCTGATCCCGCTGGTCGGGTGGGCGGCTGGTCTGGTCAGTACCGTGATGCTGTTTGCAACGGGCACCACCCTGCACGATATGGCCGGCAACAGCCGGGTCATCTTCCGCTGGGAAGATCAGCCGGAACCCGGCCAGGAGGATAAACCATGAATCTGGATGACATCTTTCATTTGAAACCTACCGACCCTTTGGTCGCCACCAGTCCCTTGCTGCTGGGCGGGTGCATTCTGGCGGCGATTCTGCTGGGATGGTTTTGTGCCCGCAGATATGCCGACACCAACGACATCGCCAAAAGCATCCGGCTGTATCTGCCTCTGGCCGTTGTCTGCTGTCTCGTCTTTTGGCTGCTGGGCATTCCCCTGCTCTTTGCTGCCGGCGCCCAGCTGTGCGGGCTGGTGGTCATGGCGTGGATCTCCAACTATTATTTTTATCACTGACTTATCGGAGGATCTCTCCGTAAGTGCCCGGAAACCGGGCTATTTTTAGCTCAAAATCAAAAACGTTTTCGATTTTAAGCTGGAACTGTATCATAAGGAGGATTTTTTATGGCTATGGATTACTCGCGCGCTGCCGACTGGATTGTCGCAGAGGACAGCTTTGACCCGGAGTATCTGGGCAAGTGTGAATCCATCATGTGCCAGGGCAACGGCTATCTCTGCCTGCGCAACGCCACCGACGAATTCAATCCGGGCGAGCAGCGGGATCTGTTTGTGGCGGGCACCTTCAACAAATTCGACGACAACGAGGTCACCGAGCTGCCCAATGCAGCCGACATTTCCCGTCTGGATCTGCGGCTGGACGGGGTCCGGCTCAACCTGCTGACCGGCAAGGTCGAGTCCTACGACCGCGCTCTCAACCTCAAGACCGGCGAGACCACCCGCCGGGTGGTCTGGGCTGCCCCCAACGGCAAGCGGTATCAGTTGGTTTTCAGCCGCTTTGTCTCTCTGAACCGGCTGCACCTCATTGCTCAGAAACTCGCTGTCACCCCGCTGGACGGCGATATGGAGCTGGACATGGTGGGCGGCATCAATGGCCAGATGAACAACGGCGGCAGCCAGCACTTCTCGGAGGGCGACAAGCGTCTCTTTGAGGGCCGCCACATGCAGTACAACCAGACCACCGAGCAGTCTGGCATTCACTTTGTGTTCCACACCACCTTCTCTTTTGCCATGGACGGTGTGCCCCAGGAGGAAAAGGGCTTCATCGTGATGGATCGCCGCATCATCAAGCAGGAATTCAAGGTATCCATCCCTGCCGGCAAGACGCTGACCGTTCAGAAGCTCTCCACCGTCTACACCTCCCGGGACCGCGACAGCGAGGGTCTGGAGCTCTCTGCCCTGCAGGAAAAGGCTCTGGCCGGTCAGAAGGAAATCTGCGGTCTGGGCTATGATGCCCTGTTGGAGGAGAGCACCCGCGCCTGGGCGGCCAGGGTCTGGGACAATGTCCCTGTGACCATCCAGTCCGAAAATCCCTTCGATCAGCTGGCCATCCGCTTTGCACAGTATCACCTCTACATCATGACTCCCATGCACGACAACCGGATGAACATTGGCGCCAAAGGCCTGTCGGGCGAGGGCTACAAGGGCCACACCTTCTGGGACACCGAAATGTTCATCCTCCCCTACTTCATTTTCAGCGCTCCCGAGATTGCCCGGAGCCTGGAGGAGTACCGCTGGCTGAGCCTGCCCGGCGCCCACAAGAAGGCGGCCGGCAACCAGTACGAGGGCGCACAGTTCCCCTGGGAATCTGCCTGGATCGACGACGGCGAGGTCACGCCCGTGTGGGGTGCTGCCGACATCGTCACCGGCCTGCCCACCAAAATCTGGTCCGGCTTCATTGAGCAGCACATCACTGCGGATGTGGCCTACGGCGCATGGGAATACTATCAGGTCACCGGCGACCAGGATTTCATGGACCGCTGCGGCTATGAGCTGATTTTGGACACCGGCAAATTCTGGGCCAGCCGCCTCGAAGAGGGCGCCGACGGTCTGCTCCACATCAACGACGTGGTGGGTCCCGACGAGTACAAAGAGCATGTGGACGACAACGCTTTCACCAACTATATGGCGGCCTGGAACATTCGCAAGGCCCTGGAGTACAGCCGCCAGCTCAAGGCGGAGCGGCCTGAGCTTTACCATACCCTGGATGAAAAGCTGGGTCTGGCTGCCCTGGAACCCCAGTGGGAGGCCAAACTGTCCCGGCTCTATCTGCCCCAGCCCCGCGAGGACCTGGTCATTCCGCAGGACCGCACCTATCTGACCCTGAAGGACATCGATCTGACCAAGTACAAGAATCAGCAGAATGTGGGCAGCATTTACCGCGACTACAACCAGGAGCAGATCACCCACATGCAGGTTTCCAAGCAGGCTGACATTCTGATTATGTTCCTGCTGCTGGAAAACCAGTTCAGCACCGATGTCAAGCGTGCCAACTGGAATTATTACGAGCCCCGTACCCTGCACGATTCTTCTCTGTCCCTGTCCACCCACTGCATCCTGGCCAACGACATGGGCAACCGGGATATGGCTTACCGCCTGTTCTCCAGCGCTGCCGCCATTGACGTGGGCCCCAACATGAAGACCAGCGACGCCGGCATCCATGCCGCCTCCCTGGCCGGCATCTGGCAGTCGGTGGTCTACGGCTTCGGCGGCGTGCGGATGCTGGACGGCAAGCTGCGGATCAATCCTTCTCTGCCTGACGCCTGGTCCGAGCTGGACTTCTACCTCTATTGGCACGGCCAGAAACTCCACATCACCCTGAGCCATTCTTCTCTCGACATCGAAAATTTGACCGGCACCCAAACGGTGGACCTCACCGTCTACGGCAAAGCCTGCCAGGTACAGCACCAGATGCGCGTAGAACTGTAAAATAACCGGACAAGTTGTCCAAAACAAAAAGCTCTGGTTTGGTGAAAACGCGAATTGATTGCGAAAACGTTTTCGTATACGATGAATGCAGTCGAAAACGTTTTTGCAACTTGCAAAACACACAGTTTGAAGGAGACTTTTTTCCATGAAAAAGATCAATCGTCGTTCGTTCCTCGCTGTCTGCGGCGCTGCTGCCGCAGCAGCTGCCCTGACTGCCTGCGGCAGCTCCTCGTCCACCTCGACGGCTGCTTCCACCGCAGCTTCGGGTGACGCATCTGCTTCGGGTGATTTCACCGGCCGCACCCTGACCGTCGGCATCTGGGGCGGCAATGACCAGGAGACCGCCGCCATCAATCAGCTGAAGGACAATTTTGAGGCTGACCACGGCTGCACCGTTGAGCTGAAGGTTTACACCGACTTCAACACCCAGTTTCAGGCTGACCTGATCGGCCAGACGGCCCCTGACACCTTCTATGTGGACGGCGTCATGTTCCCGTTCTACGGCTCTCTGGGCGTGATGGACCCGCTGGACCCCGCCGAGTATGAGCTGGACGCCTTCTATCCCAACCTGGTGGAGGCCTTCACCAATGACGAGGGCACCCTCTGCGTGCCCAAGGATGTCTCGACCCTGGCCACCTACTACAACATCGACCTGCTGGAGGCCTGCGGCTTTACCCCCGACGACATCCCCGACGACTACGATGATTACACGGCATTCCTGACCGAGCTGCAGGCAAAGCTGGATGAGCTCTACGGGCCCAACCAGATCGCCGCCATGACCTACAACCAGGATCTGTCCCGCAACCTGTGCATCCTGCAGGACGGCGGCAACAGCCTGATCGACAGCGAGGGCAATGCCACCCTGACCAGCGACGGCGTGGTGAAAAACATGCAGTTCATTCTGGACTTCGTGGACGCCGACCTGTGGAGAACCCCCAGCTCTCTGGGCCTGGGCTGGAACGGCGAGGCCTTCGGCACCGGCAAAGCTGCCATCATGGAGGAAGGCAACTGGGTCTACGGCACCCTCAAGACCGACTACAGCGACATCAACTTTGGCGTCAAGCCGATGCCCAAGTACAACGGCACCCAGTATTCCATGAGCTACACTGTCGGCTATGGCATCTACAGCCTGAGCCAGAACAAGGACATGGCTTCTGCCTGGATCAAGTATGTGACCAGCGTGGACGGCGAGACCATCTGGTGCACTGGCGCCGGCTGCCTGCCCCCGCGTGCCGATGCCGCCGAGGCCATGGATGTCGAGAGCGATCCGGTCTGGAAGGTCCACTCTGATATGACGGAGTGCGCACTGCCCTGGCAGCTGGGCAACAACGCTTCCATCATCAACACCGCCTATCAGAACTACTTCCCCCTGGCTGTGAGCGGTGAAATGACCACCGCAGAATTCCTCCAGGCCGCCCAGGATCAGGCCAACCAGGAAATCGCCAACGCCGGCTGAGCCTGCACACCGCAACGCTAAACCCATAAGGGAACGGAGGAATCGCGTATGCCCAAACCAACCAAAGGGGCCGCCGGCTCAGCTGCGACCATTCAATTCGACACCCGCCCCAGCAAGCGGAAGCTGCAGGAGTGGCGGCAGGGGTATCTGTTCCTGCTGCCCGCCGTCATCACACTGGGAATCTTTATCGGTATCGCCGCCGTCTATGTGGTATACCTTTCCTTCCACAAAGTCAACCTTTTCACCAACAGCTTTACCTTTGTGGGACTGGAGAACTATCTGCGGCTGTTCACCGATGAAACAGCCCGCAAAGCGCTGACCAACACCTTGTCCTTCTCGGTGGTGGTGGTGCCCTGCCAGACTGTCATCGCGCTGGTGATCGCCAGCGTCCTGAACAGCAAGATCCGCGGCAAATATTTCTTCCGTACCGTCTATTTCCTGCCTACCCTGACTTCCAGCTCGGCACTGACCATCATCTTTATGTTCATGTTCAGTGTCACCGGCCCCATCAACATGATGCTGATTCAGGCGGGCATTCTGCCGGCGGGCGGCGGAATCAACTTCCTGGAAGACCCGTCCTTTGCCCTGAAGGTCATCATGGTCATGAACATCTGGTCGACCGTCCCCCAGTACACCACCATGTACCTGGCCAGCCTGCAGGATCTGCCCGTCTCCCTGTATGAGGCCGCTGAGATCGACGGTGCCAACACGGTGCAGAAGTTCACAAACATTACCATCCCTTACCTGAAGCCCATCACCACCTATGTGCTTTTGACCGGCATCATCGGCACCTTGCAGATGTTCGATCAGGCCTACATCTTCTCCAACGGCTCGGGCGGTCCGGCCAACAGCACCCTGACGGTTTCCCTGATGGTCTACCGTTACGCTTTCGGCACCAACAACGCCATGGGCTATGCTGCCTGCATCGCGATTATTTTGGCTCTCGTCATCATGGCTGTATCCATGATCGCTGAAAAGCTCAACAATGCCGAGAGATGGTATTAAGGAGGCGGAACCATGAAACCTAAAATGACAGCCGGCCGCGCCCTGCTGTATCTGATTCTGATTATCTACGCACTCATCACCCTGTATCCCTTCCTCTGGATGGTGGCCGCATCGTTCAAACCCCTGCGGGAGATCGTGGGCGGCAATATGTCTCTGATCTCTGAAAATATGACCCTGGACAATTACGCCACCATTTTCGGACACAGCTCCTTGTTCCCGCGCTGGTTTTTGAATTCGCTGTTTGTGGCGACCGTCGGTACCGTCATCAATGTCTACATCAACTCGATGGCTGGTTATTCCCTGAGCCGCCTGAGCTTCCCCGGCCGGGACAAGATTTATCACGCCCTGCTGCTCCTGATGATGATTCCGGGCCAGGTGCTCCTGATCCCCAACTATCTGCTGCTGAAAGACTTCGGGATGCTGGACTCCTTCACCGCCCTGATCCTCCCCTCGGCCGCCAACATCGGCAACATCTTCCTGATGCGCCAGTTCTTCATGAACTTCCCCAAGGATGTCTGTGAGGCTGCTGAAATCGACGGTCTGAGCCGGTACGGCGTCTTCTTCCGCATCGCCATGCCGCTGGCCCGGCCCACCATCGCCACAACTGCCATCTTCGGCTTTATGGGCTTCTGGAACGCCTTCACCGCGCCCATGCTCTACATCAAGACCGCGTCCAAGTACACCTTGACCCTCGGCTTGCAGAGCTTCCAGTCCCAGAATGCCGGCACCATGTGGAACCAGGTCATGGCGGCCGCCTGCATCTCGGTGCTGCCCATCATCATCCTCTATCTGATCTTCAACAAGTTCTTTATGGTTGGCCTCCGCATGGACGGCGAAAAGTAAAATCACGGGGACCGGTTACGGATACGGTGTATCTTCCCGATGCCGGTCCCCCTTTTTATGCCTTTTTTACAAGGAGACGCTATGAAAAAAGCATGGTGGAAAGAAAGTGTGGTCTACCAGATCTATCCCCGCAGCTTTCAGGACTCCAACGGCGACGGCATCGGCGACCTGCCGGGCATCATCCGCCGTCTGGACTACCTGAAAGAGCTGGGTGTGGACGTGCTGTGGATCTCACCCTTTTACAAATCCCCCGGCCGGGACAACGGCTACGACATCAGCGACTATCAGGCCATCCAGGACGAATTCGGCACCATGGCAGACTTCGACCGTCTGCTGGCCGAAGCCCATGCCCGGGGCCTGCGGGTGGTCATCGATCTGGTGGTGAATCACACCTCCAATCAGCACCCCTGGTTCATCGAAAGCCGCTCGGACCGCCGCAGCTCCAAACGGGACTATTACATCTGGCGGGACGGCAAAAACGGCGGCCCGCCCAACAACTGGGGCTCCAACTTCTCGGGCAGCGCCTGGACGCTGGACCAGACCACCGGTCAGTATTACCTGCACACCTTCGGCGATTTTCAACCCGACCTGAACTGGGACAATCCTGCCGTTCGGGAGGAAGTCTTTCAGATGATGCGCTGGTGGTGCGACAAGGGAGTGGACGGCTTCCGCATGGATGTCATCAGCATGATTTCCAAGACCCCCGAGATGCCGGACGGAGAGCTGAAGCCCGGCAGCCAGTACGGCAATTTCGGCCCCTATGTGGTCAATGGCCCCAACGTCCACCGCTATTTGCAGCAGATGAACCGGGAGGTCTTGTCCCGCTACAATCTGCTGACGGTGGGCGAATGCTCCGGCCTGACCGTCGACCAGGCTTGCCGCTATGCCAACGAGGACGGCACCGAGCTGAGCATGGCTTTTCAGTTTGAGCATATGGATCTGGACGGCGGCGAGAGTTTCAAGTGGAACACCCGCAAGATCGACATTGTGGAGCTAAAAGCCCTGTTGACCAAATGGCAGAAGGGACTGGAAGGCCGGGCCTGGAACAGTCTGTACTGGTGCAACCACGATCAGCCCCGGATTGTCTCCCGGATGGGAGATGACAGCACCCCGGCCCTGCGGGAAAAGAGCGCCAAGGTGCTGGCCCTCTGTCTCCACATGATGCAGGGCACCCCCTATGTCTACCAGGGCGAAGAACTGGGGATGACCAATGCTCCCTTCCAGGACCTGTCCGACTTCCGGGACATCGAGAGCATCAACGCCTACCGCGAGCTGACCGAAACCGGCGTCATGGAGCCGGCCCGGATGCTGGAGTGTCTCCGCTACAAGAGCCGGGACAACGCCCGCACCCCCATGCAGTGGGATGACACACCCAACGCCGGCTTTACCACCGGTACTCCCTGGATCATGGTGAACCCCAATTATACCGGCATCAACGCGGCCGATCAGCTGGCCCGGCCTGATTCGGTGTTCCATTTCTACCAGAAACTCATCCAGCTCCGCCACACCCACGAGATCATCGTCTACGGCAGCTATGACCTGCTGCTGCCCGATGACCCCCAGCTCTATCTTTACACCCGCACTTTGGGCAGTCAGAAGCTGCTGTGTGCCTGCAATTTGACCGGCCGCCCGGCTTGTTTCACGCTGCCCGAAGCATTCGACGGCGCACAGACCCTGATTTCTGTGGGGCAGGCTCCCCGGGGCCGTCAGGTTGCGCTGGGGCCGTGGGATGGCTTTGCATTGCTCCAAACACAACCCAATGAAACATAAGGAGAAACCACAATGAAGTACAAAGCAGTTATTTTCGATCTGGACGGTGTCATCTGCTCCACCGACGAATACCACTACCAGGCATGGAAAAAGATGGCCGACAGCATGGGAATCTATTTTGATCGCACCATCAACAACCGCCTGCGGGGTGTCTCCCGGATGGAAAGTCTGGAGATCATCCTCGAACAGTACCACGGTCCGGCCCTGAGCGAGGAAAAGAAGGTGGAGCTTGCCACCCAGAAAAATGATTTCTACCGGGAAAGCCTCCATCAGCTGTCCCCCGCCGACCTGTCGTCTGAAGTCAAGGACACCCTGGACGCACTGCGGGCCGAGGGTCTGAAACTCGCCATTGGGTCCTCCAGCAAAAACACCCGGTTCATCCTGGGTCAGCTGGGTCTGGGCAGCTACTTCGACGTGGTCAGCGACGGCAACAACATCACCCACTCCAAGCCTGACCCGGAAGTTTTCCTCAAGGCCGCCGAAATGCTGGGCTTCGCCCCTTCTGACTGTCTGGTGGTCGAGGATGCCGTCTCGGGTGCACAGGCCGGCCACGCGGGCGGATTTGAAGTGGCCTGTGTGGGCGATGCCTCCCAGGCCGGCGCAGGCGACTACAACATGTCTTCTTTCTGCGAGATCAAACAGATTGCAGCTGACTGACACGGCTATCCCATCCACGCAAAACCTCCCGGTTCCACCGAATTGCATCCAGACGCAATTCCAACGGGCCGGGAGGTCTTTTTTGCTTTTTCCTGATTTGAGCCGTGAGCAGGGGCTCCACCGATGCTGCATCAAAAGGCCGCTGCACAGTCGGCACTGTGCAGCGGCCATATCCATACAGCTGGTTGAGGGGTTACTTGCAGATTCGGACCATATCCGGGGTAATGTCGGCCAGCGTATGAGCGCCGCACATCTGCATGGCATCGGCCAGCTCGCCGGCGAGCTTCTCAATATAGAGGCGGACGCCTTCTTCTCCGCCGCCATAGACGGCCGTGACAAAGGGACGGGCAATCAAAACGCCCTTGGCGCCCAGCGCCAGCGCCTTAAAGACATCGGTACCAGTGCGGATACCGCCGTCCACCAGAACCGCCATATTGCTGCCGTGGAGGGCCGCAGTGATTTCGGGCAGGACTTCAGCGGTTGCGGGGCACTGGTCCAGAACACGACCACCATGGTTGGACACAACAATAGCCGCAGCGCCGGCTTCCTGCGCCTTGAGAGCGCCTTTGACGGTCATCACGCCTTTCACAATGAAGGGCTTGTTCAGAATTCCTACAATCTCCCGCAGCTCTGCTACACTCTTGCTGCCAGCCGGCGGATTGCGGTTTTTCAAAAAGGGCAGACCGGCAGCATCCACGTCCATGGCCACCGCAAAGCAATCGCTGGCACGCGCCAGCTCCATCTTGGCACGGATGGTGTTGATATCCCAGGGCTTGACGGTGGGAACGCCGCATCCCCCCGCCGCGCCGATGGCACGGGTGGCCATCTCCATGACGTTGGGATCGGTGCCGTCACCGGTAAAGGCCGCAATTCCGTTGGCCGCGCAGGCACGGACCAGCACATCATTGTAGGTCATATCGTTGTAGGCCTCGGAGTAGTGGAGATTCACTGCGCCTACCGGCCCTGCAAAGAACGGATACCGGAATGTCCGTCCAAACAGTTCACAGGTGGTATCCTGCCCGCCTCCTTCGCACAGCGTGTCCATATTCAGCCGGATCTCGGCCCACTTTTCATAGTTGCGAATGGCAGTGTCTCCCACCCCTTTGGCGCCCGGGCCGGGAATGCGATTCCTGCAGGCGACACCGTTGCAGATCGGGCAGGCTTTGCAGGTTTCACCCAGGCACTGCCGGGCATTGTTCAGAACATCCGTATACGTCATGGAACATCCTCCTTTATGACCATTCCGGGCGGCCGGGCCGCTCGTCTTGTATCTGATTCCATGATACGCCCAGCGCCTCCCTGCGTCAAGATCAAAAGATCCAAAAATTTTTTCAAAAAACCCTTGACAAAACCCGGCAATTCAGGTATTATAGTGGAGCGCTCACGAGACACGGCAAACACAGAGCGGCAGACAAAAAAGAATATGTGGAAAGATGGCTGAGTTGGTCTAAGGCGCACGACTGGAAATCGTGTAACGTGTAAAAGCGTTCTGGGGTTCGAATCCCCATCTTTCCGCCAAAAAACATCCGCAAAACCTTGAGGTTTTGCGGATGTTTTGTTTTGCCTGCCATGGATTCTTTTTATTGGCGTTTTTCCCTTTGAATGCACAAAATGCGCAGGTCCGGCAAAGGGCCTGCGCAGGATGTTTTGTCAGATTTTGCGGCGGAATTTTTCCCGCAGCTGGGGTCCGGCGGTCTGGACCAGGATGGCGGCGATCAGGATGACGCCCTTGATGGTGTCGTTGATGAGGGAATCCATCTTGAGGGCCACAATGATTTTGTCGATAACGGTATAGCTCATGGTGCCGAAGAGGACGCCGATCATCCGGCCCTTGCCGCCCGACATGCTGATGCCGCCCAGCACCACCGCCGCGATGGCGTACATCTCGTAGCTGCTGCCGCTGGTGGCGGGGTCGGCGCTGCCGTTCATGCAGATCCACAAAAAGGACGCCAGTCCCACCAGCAGGCCGCACAGCCCAAAGACTGCCGTCCGCTCCCGGGGCACCTGGATGCCCACCAGCTGGGCGGCCCGCTCGTTGCTGCCGATGGCATACCATTTTTTGCCCGGTCTTGTCGAGGTGGCCAGATAAACACAGAGGGCGGTGACGGCAAGCAGGACCCAGCCCACATTGGGGATGGTCAAAAACTTGCTGTTGCCGAAATTGAACATAGCCTCATAGCCGGCAATCTCCTGGTTCATCCGGTAAAGGGAATTGCCGCCGCCCGTCAAAGAGGGGTCCAGCTGCTGACAGAAATACTGGGCCAGCGACCGGTAAATCAACATGGTGGCCAGGGTCACGATGAAGCTGGGCATCCGGGCGCTGCCCACCAGCACGCCGTTGATGAGGCCGCAGACCAGGCCGCAGGCCAGCGCAAACACCAGGGTCACCAGAGCCGAACGGCTGGCGTTGAAGACCACCACCGAAAAGCCCGCCGTAAAGGCCAGCATCGATCCCACCGACAAATCGATTTCACCGGTGAGAATGACCAGGCCGGCGCCCAGGGCGATGAGGCCGATCACCGCCGAATGCCGCAGGATATTGGTCATGCCGGCCCAGGTCAGGCCGTTGCTGACCACAAAGTAAAATACAAAAATCACCAGAAAAATGACCGCAAAGCTATAGCCCCGCCACAGGGCTGTCCATTTCTTTTTCATCTTATTCCTCCATCGCATGGGTCGAATAGAGCATAATCCGGTTGGCCTCGATTTCCTCGTGGGGCAGCACCGCTGCCAGCCCGCCTTCATAAAAGACGGCGCACCGGTCCGCCACCTGCCGCAGCTCGGGGATTTCCAGGGTGTTCACCAAAACCGTCTTTCCCTGGGCGGCCAGCTGGAGAATCAGGTGGTAAATCTCCTCCTTGGCCCCCACATCCACCCCCTGGGTGGGATTGTCCAGCAGCAGGATGTCCGCGCCGGTATCCAGCCATCGGGCCAGAAAAACCTTCTGCTGGTTGCCGCCGGACAGCCCTGTGATGGGCATGGCCGGACTGGCCGCCCGGATGTTCAGCTCCTTTTGGTATTGCTGATAGCTGGCCCGCTCCTCTTTGGCATGGACCCGTACCGGCCAGGCCGACAGATTGTACCCGGCCAGCACCATATTTTCCAAAAGATTCAGGTCGGGCACCACGCTGTTTTCCTTCCGGTCGGCCGGCAGCATCCCGAGTCCCGTTTTCATGGCGGCGTGGATTTGGCCTGGATGAAGAGCCTTTCCCTTCACCCGGACCTTCCCTGCCGTGAAGCTCCGGTCCCCAAACAGGCATTGCAGCAGTTCGGTGCTGCCGCTGCCCTGCAAACCGGTCAGGCCCAGAATCTCCCCCTTGCGGACCGTCAGGCTGATGTCGTGGAACCCCGGCCCCGACAGATGGTCCAGTTCCAGCACCGGTTCTCCCAGCGTCCGGGGGCTGTAGGCCTCCCCTTCCGCCAGGCTCCGGCCCACCATGGCGCTGGTCACCTCGGCAGGGGTGGTGTCAGCAATTTGACCTTCCTTCACAAACGCGCCATTCCGCAGCACGGTATACCGGTCGGCCAGGGCGAAGATCTCCGGCATCTTGTGGGAAATGAAGATGAAGGAGGTCCCCTCTTTCTGCCGCAGATTCCGCAGCAGATCGAACAGATGGGCAATTTCCTCGTTGTTCAGGGCGGTGGTGGGCTCGTCCAGGATGATGAGTTTTGCGTTCCGGTGCAGGGCACGGGCGATTTCCACCAGCTGCTTCTGGCTGGCTTTCAGTCCGCTTACCAGAGCATCCGGGTCGATCTGTACCCCCAGCCGCTGGAAGAGTTCCGCCGTCTGGCGGCGCATCTCCCCTTTCCGCAGACGGCCCAGGGGCCCCGTCAGCTCCCGGGTCAGAAAGATATTTTCGTAGACTTTCAGGTCGTTGATTAAGTTCAGCTCCTGGTGGACGAAGGCAATCCCCGCCGCTTCTGTTTTGGGAATTGTGATGGGCGGGGCAATTACCTTGCCATCAAACTCCACCCGGCCGGCATCCGGCGTCACCACCCCGGTGAGAATGTTCATCAGGGTGGATTTGCCCGCGCCGTTCTCCCCCAGCAGGGCATGAATTTCTCCGCGGTTCACCGTGAAATCCACTTCCCGCAGGACCCGCACGCTGGAGAAGGATTTGCTGATGCCGGTCATCCGCAGCAATGTTTTAGACATCGTATCACCTCTGTCAACAAAAAGGGGCGGAGCTGAGAAATGCAGAAGCTCCGCCCCAGAGAATGGCTTACGAGAAAGATTCAAAGTCGGCGACATTCTCCGCCGAAACAATTTCACAGGCGATCACGTGGTCGTGCTCCACCTCTTTGCCGTCCAGAGAGTCCACCATATCCTGGATGGCGGTCTGGATCATGGAGGGCGAATAAGTGACCGAAATCAGCCCGCCCAGCTGGCTGTACAGCTCCTGATGGGTGTTGCCCCGGAGAATCTCGTACAGCTCATCCAGGCCGCCGCAGCCGGTAATCACCGGTTTATTGGCCAGGAAAGCTTCTTTGGTGGCCTCGTCGATGCCGCCGCCTTCCAGGGCTTCCAGGACGCCCATGGCCAGCTCGTCATCCTCGGTGTAAATCCACCGAATGCCGGCGTTGGTGCTGTCGCTCATCAGGGATTCAAAGGAGGTCTTGGTGGTGCTGCGGCTCCAGTTCATGGCGCCCGAGAAGATGATGTTTTCCAGGTCTGCTTCGGTCCACTTGGACTCCTCGGCGATGTACGCGCCATTGTAGGCCAGCTCACCGGTGAGGTACTGGGTGAAGCCTTCGTCCCGCTGGGTGGTCACCGAGGAAGTATCGCCCTGATAGACGTACACCGTCTCGCCGGGGGTCAGGCCCTGGCTGACAAAGTAGGCCGCGGCGGCTGCACCGATGCCGGTGTTGTCGCCCTTGACGTTGGTGACGGCGGTATCGGCTACCCCCTCGATGATCCGGTCAAAGGCCACATAGGGAATCCCGGCGCTCACCAGCTGGCGGATGGCCGATTCCAGGGTGTCGTCCTGGGGCTGAACCACCACGGCGATGTTGTCCTTGCCCGAGGCCACGATGTCCTCGATCTGGGTGATCTGGTCCGCCGAGGAAGCTGCCGTGATGACTTCGGCGGTGTAGGTGCCGGTAGCGTTGACTTCCTCCGCCTTTTCCTTGGCGAAGGTGGCCACCGAACCGGTCCAGCCGTGGTCCTCGGCGGCGGTCAGGACATAGATATGGGCACCAGACCCGCCTTCAGCGGCGGTTTCGGTATTCTGGCTGGCGGAACTGCCGCAGCCGGACAAAAGCAGTGCAGCGCTCAGCGCAAGCGCAAGAAATTTTTTCATAGTGATCTTCCTCTCTTATTTTGTCAAAATCATCTGAACCCCGCCGCAGATGCCCGCATCGTTGCCCAGGGAAGCCAGGGCAAAGGCGGTATCCTCTGCTGCCGGGAAGGCGTATTGACGGAATGCCTTCTGGATGCCATCCAGAAGAGGCTGGCCCGCCCGGGCCACGCCGCCGCCCACCACGATCACTTCGGGGTCGCAGACACAGGAGACGCTGGCCAGGGCCTTGCCCAGCAGGCGGCACATTTCGTCCGCCAGCTGGATGGCAGCCTTGTCCCCTTTTGCGGCGCAGTCAAAAATATCCTTGCAGGTCAGAGGGTCATACTGCCGCAGGGCAGTCTCCACCTCCGGGTCGGCCAGCAATTCCTTGGCGCTTTTGACGATGCCGGTGGCAGAGGCATACTGTTCCAGGCAGCCGGTTTTGCCGCAGCCGCAGACCCGGTCGGACCCTTCCACTACCTTGATGTGTCCGATCTCGCCGCCGGCGCCGTGGACACCGGCCAGCAGTTTGCCATCCACCACGATGCCGCCGCCCACGCCGGTGCCCAGGGTGACAAACACCATATTTTTGCAGCCCTTGCCACTTCCATGGCCCATTTCACCCAGGGCCGCCGCGTTGGCGTCGTTCAGAATCTTCACCGGGAAGCCGCAGAGTTTTTCCATCTCTGCTGCCACGTCGAAGCCGCCCCACTGATCCAGATTCACGCAGGGTTTCACATAGCTGTCCCGCAGCACGGCCCCGGGGACGCCCATGCCGGCCCCTTCCACTTCGCTGACCGGGATATTTCGCTCGGCCAGCTTGTCCAGCAGAGCCCCGGCAATATCGGGCAGCAGGTGCTCGCCATGATTTTCGGTGCGGCTGGAAATCTCCCATTTTTCCACCAGTTCGCCGCTGGTTTTGAACAGACCCAGCTTGACGGTGGTTCCGCCCAGGTCAATCCCAAAAG
Organism: uncultured Faecalibacterium sp.; assembly: GCA_944385995.1. Classification (GTDB taxonomy): domain Bacteria; phylum Bacillota; class Clostridia; order Oscillospirales; family Ruminococcaceae; genus Faecalibacterium. The sequence continues at coordinate 43,459 of CALWZL010000005.1, read as the reverse complement.
CATATGTTTTCATCCTAGATGTCTCCTTTTGACCACATACCACTCCAATGCCAGTAGCCTCTGGCAAAAAAGCCGGAGGCTACTGACCCATGAAGTGCCGATGTTAAAAAGTATCAGTCTTCTTTTTTGGTGTTGTTGCGGGCCTTCACTTCTTCACGAAGCTGCTCCATATCCTTATCGCTCTTGTCCCAGAGCAGGCAGGCGGCAGCGCCCAGAAAGAAGATGATGGCAGGGATCAGGTTGACCACCGTGTTGATGCCGGCCATAGCCTCGGGGGTCTGCTGTGCGTTGGCCACATAGCCGAAGGAGGCCAGCAGCAGAACGCCGATGGAACCGCCGAAGGCGTTGCCGAACTTGGTGGCCAGGCCGTAGGTGGCGTAGGCAGTACCGTCGGTACGGACACCGGTCTTCCAGTCCATGTAATCGACGGCGTCCGCCACCATCGACAGGGAGTAGGCAAAACCGACGTTGAAGATACCGAAGATCCAGTCGCCCACCAGAACCATGGTCATGTTGTCAAAGGGAGCCAGGTACATGATGACCAGGCCGATGCCCTGAACCGCCATGGTGCCGGCCAGTGCGTTCCGGGTGCCAACCTTCTTGGCCAGAGCCGGGGCAAAGAAGGAACCAATGATTGCGCCGATGGAAGGGATGGTCATGATGGTGGCGATCATGGTGAAGGAGCCCAGGCAGTAAATGACGTAGTAGGAAGTCACCGCGATGCGGCCCATGAAAGCGGTCATCTGGAGCACCATCACCAGGGTGATGATCATCAGGTACTTATTCTTGACCAGGTTGCCGATGGTCTCGCTGAAGGAGAACTTGCCGGCTTTGCCGATGGGTTTGACAACCTCTTTGGAGGTGGCAAACACCAGCAGGAACAGCGGGATGGAAATGATGGCGTAGACCACGGCGGTCATCATATAGCCATTGCCGTTGGCCACTTCTGCGCCCTCGCCGGAGAATTTCAGCATCAGGGTCGCAGACAGGCCGTTGACGATGACCATGCCCAGGTTCATGCCGATGTTGCGGGAAGTGGTAATCAGGTTGCGCTGGTTGGTATCCTCGGTCATGACAGCGGCCAAAGCACCATAGGGAATGTTGACCAGGGTGTACAGCATGCCTGCAACGATGTAGGTAACCGCCGCCCAGATCACGCCTGCACTGGAACCGCCGTCAAACGGATGGGTGAACGTCAGAACCGACATCACCGCCAGGAAGGGGCAGCCAAAGGCAATGTACGGACGGAACCGGCCCCAGCGGCTGCGGGTCCGCTCGGCAATGGCGCCCATCATGGGGTCGTTGATGGCGTCCCAGATGCGGGCGCCCATCATGATGGCCGAGACGGCGATGGGCGCAAGGCCCACGATATCGGTATAGAAAATGGTCAGGTAGGAGCCGACGAAGGTCCAGACAAACTGGGACGCCAAATCGCCGAATCCATAGCAGATGACAGCCGCTTTGCTGGCCAGCTGCTTGGTGGTATTGCTGCTGTTCATGATCGTTATTCCTCCTTTGGTATAGCCAAAGATAAAGCGGGGGCCGCATTTATCCACGAGCCGACACCCCCGCTTGATCCATAGGTCAGCCTTTCACCGGCCGACCCGCCGAAACACAACGGGAACGCTCCTGATAAACCTTATTCAAAATCCACCGATCTGCCGGAGCGGGCAGATTCCCGCGCCGCTTCCATCAGAGCCAGCACACGGCGGGTCTCCGGGATCTTGACCAGGAAATCTTCCTCGCCGTGCCAGGCTTTGATGTAGTTGCGGAAATAGTCCTGGTGGCAGGTATCCACCTGGGGCAGCGGCTCGGTAACGATGGTGCCCTCGGGCGGCGGCCCGAAGGACCGGGTGGGCCCGGCCGCCGTCATGGTGCGGTGGCCGCCCACGTTGGTCAGCAGATGGGTGGTGCGGACAATCTTGCCTTCCGGCTCAAAGCCGTCCACATAGGCGCTGCCCTTATTGCCGCTGATGAGCCAGTGGCGCTCGAACCATTTGTCGTGCTGCTTGTCGGTGAGCAGGTAGGTGCCCAGCTCCACTTCTGCCGTGATGCCGTTGTCCATCCGCAGCAGAATCTTGAAGTAGTCGTCCACCTCTGCATTGATGACGTTCCGCACGTCGGCGAACACCTGTTTGATCTTGACCCCCGGCATCATCCAGAGCATCTGATCCAGCAGGTGGACGCCCCAGTCATAGAGCATTCCGCCGCCTTCGCTGCGGTAGATGTGCCAGTCGTGCATATTGCCGTTGAACCCATACAGGCCCGTTTTGATCTTGTAGACATCCCCCAGGGTGCCGCTGTCATACACTTCTTTGATGGTGCGGAAATCCGGGTCGAACCGGCGCTGGTGATGCACCGTGAATTTGACGCCGCACTCCTTGACCACCTTCACCATGTCGTCCAGCTCTTCCACCGTCATGGCCACCGGCTTTTCGCACAGGATGTCCTTGCCGGCGCGGGCGGCCTGGCAGACCAGCTTGTGATGCTGGTTGTTGTTGGCGGCGATGATGACCACCTGGACTTCCGGGTCGGCCAGCAGTTCTTCATTGCTGGCGTACCGCTTGAGACCGGGGGCTACATCTTCCAGCTGTTTGGGATCGATGTCCGAAAAGCCCACCAGCTTGATGCCGGGCATCTTCAAAAGCATGGTCTCGTCTTCATGGCCCATGAAGCCATGGCCGATGATGGCAACGCGAATCTCATCCATAGGGCGCTCCCCCTTACTGCTGTTCACCGATGTGAAGGTATTTCTGCTTGAGCTCTTTCAGGTTGGGGATCTGACCGGGGCCGACAGCCTTGGTCTTGATCTCGGTGGAGTGCTCCAGCTTGCCTGCGTAGTACAGGCGGCTCCGGGCGATCTGCTCCGCCGGGAAGGTGACCTTGATCTCGCCGTCTTCCACAGCCAGATTGCCCGAGATGCCACAGACCGGGCACTCGATTTCGGTGCCCCGGTGGGTCACCTCCAGCAGCTCGTTGTGGCAGACCGGGCAGACGCCCTGCTTGTCGCCGCGCCAGCGGGTCCGGGTCTCCTCGTCGGGGGCGTTCAAAGCCTCCACGATGTGCTTGCCCAGCTGGGTCATCCGGTCCATCACCGGCTGATTGCCCAGGACATGCTCGTGGGCCATGGCCCCGAAGTATTTATAGGCGTCGATGACATCAATACCCGAGGACACGCACATGGCGTACATGCTGGGCAGAGCCAGGGACAGCCAGTTCTCGGTCATGGCGCCGCCCACCGTGATCAGGGCGCCCACACGCTTTTTGAAGCTGCGCTCGTCGGGCAGCTCGCTCTTGTCCTTGCCGGCGGCAATGCCTGCATCATAGGCTGTCTTTCGGAAGGACACGTCGTGAGAGGGGCCCAGACGGTCGCACCAGACCTTGAAGTTGCCGGTGGGGGTGAACTCATACACCGGAGAACCGATGATGACGGCATCCGACTCCATCAGGGCTTCTTCCACGATGGGCAGGTCGTCCTTGATGGGGCAGCCGCCCTTGCCGCGGCCGGTGGTCATTCCCACCACGCAGGAGATGCAGCCGGTGCAGATGTGGATGTTCATCTCATCCGCGCGCAGGAAGCGGACGGTGCAGCCCGCATTCTGGCACTGGAGCAGGGCTTCCTTGACCATCACTTCGGTGTTGCTCATCTTCCGGCCGAAGGAAATGCCGAGTACGTTCTTTGCCATTGTGATTCTCCTTTAACTTCTCAGTCAATGACGACTTCCCGCTCTTTGGTGCCCTCCAGCGGCACGGGGATGTAAGCGGTGCGGACGGCCACCGTCAGCTTGACCTGGTGGCTGCCCTTGGACAGGCCGCCGTCCTTCAGGACCCGGATGTACAGCGGGTCGCCGTACTCCCACTTATAGGTGGTGACGGTCTCGGCTTCCTTCTGGGTGAACCAGTCGTTCTGATCCAGGGAAACCCGGATGTCCTCATCCGGCACGGCCTCGCCGTCCACGCTGACATGGACGTACTCCATCATGGACAGAGGGATAGCGCGGTAGTAGGTGATATTGGTCTGCATCTCGAAGCCGATCACTTTGCCGCCTTCCGACACATTTTTGCAGGTACCCTGCAGGAACACATTGTTGTCAAACATTTTCTATCCCCTCCTTAGCCCTGGATCTCTTTCAGGCAAGCCTGCACATACTTGACGTTCCGGGCCACCTGCTCCCGCTCCACGGTGGGATGGCCGGGCAGGGTGAAGCGGTTGCCCTCGTACTCGGTGCAGACATAGCCGTCGTAGTTGTGATCGTGCAGGTACTGCAGCAGGCCCTTGAAATCAATGGAATACTCGGGGCCTTCGTCGGTCATCTCGAACATCTTGAAGTGGAAGTGCTTGATGTAGGGCATCAGGTCGTCCATCACCTCATAGGGATAGTTCTCGTAGCCGTCGCACAGAGGTCCAAAGATCTCGTCCTCGTGGGTCTTCCAGGTGGCGACGAAGTCCTCGGGCAGCTTGCCGCCGTTCTGACGGATGACGGCGTGCAGGTCGGTGCCCTGGTCCAGCAGCTTGTCGCAGTAGTCGAACATCTCGGGGCTTGCGCCGTTGTTCAGCTCGTAGTTCTTGACCACACGGGGGAACTTGCGGCAGAAGATGCCGGTGTCGATGACGATGCCCGCATAGGGGGTCTTGAGGCGCTTGACTTCGTTGATGAAGTCGTTGGTGGCCTTGACATCAAAGGCCATGCCGGCGTGGACCTCGATGGCGATGGTCACGTCGTACTTCTCACAGTAGGGCAGCAGCGGCTCGATGACCCAGTAGGGCACCATCGACACCAGGCGGATCAGGTGGATGCCCAGACGGTTGGCCTGCTTGATTTCCTTGATCAGCAGGTCGATGCACTCCCGGTGGGTCAGGGTGCGGTTCTTATAGAGGTTGGTGTTCAGGAACACATCTGCGATGACGGGCTGCAGGCCGGTCTCCTTGAGCATCCGGTGCCAGTCGGCCACCTGCTCATCGGTCAGGTCGGGAGCACCCTTCAGCATCTGATCGGGCAGGATCTCGATGCCCTCGGCGCCGCACTCCTTGACATAGTGGATGATGTCTTCCAGGGTCATTTTCTTGGTCAGGTACTGGTCCTGCAGGCTGTACAGGCTGACACCAGCTTTAATACGGGACATGGAATCATTCCTCCGTTTCTCATTTTATAAAAAGACGCTGCGCCGACTGAAGGCAAGTGATCGGCGCAGCGCTCAGGACGGACAGTCTCGCCAACGGCGGCCGGCTGCTTCAGAAACCCGGCTGTCTCTTCCAAGACTGTGGTCTGTTTCCGTCCAGCGGGTTAGCTCGGTTTAGATGACAAACTGCTCCATATAGCGTTTGCTCAGGCGCAGGCTGTCCAGGACCTTCTCCTGGCTGCCCTCAAAGGCTTTGTCCTCTACCTCGATGCAGGTATAGCCGTCATAGCCGATATCGGTCAGCGCCGACACGTAGCGGCCCCAATCCACATCGCCCAGGCCGGGCAGCTTGGGAGACATGAAGTCCAGGGGATAGGCCATGATGCCCACCTGATTCAGGCGGTCGGGATAGAGCTTGATGTCCTTGTAGTGGACGTGGAAAATCTTGTCCTTGAACTCGTAGATGGGCTTGATGTAGTCGATCATCTGCCACACAAAGTGGGAGGGATCGTAGTTGATGCCCAGGTTCTTGCTGGGGAGAATCTCAAAGACCTTCTTCCAGATGGCCGGGGTGGTCATCAGGTTCTGGCCGCCGGGCCACTGATCGGGACCGAACAGCATGGGGCAGTTCTCGATGGCGACCTTGACGCCGCACTCCTCGGCCAGGGCGATGATGGGAGGCCAGACCTCCTTCACCAGCTCCAGGTTCTCCTCGACGGTCTTGGTCTGGTCACGGCCGATGAAGGTGGTAACCATGTTGACGCCCAGCTTGGCGGAAGCCTTGATGAGGTTTTTCAGGTGCTCCACGGCGGCGGCCCGCTTTTCCAGGTTGCCGTCCATGGTGTTGGGATAGTAGGCCAGAGAAGAAATCTGGACCTTCTTTTCCTTGGCGTAGTCCAGGATGTGAGCGGCGTAGGCGTCATCCTCCAGCACCCGCTCGGCGTCGATGTGGCTGACGCCGGCATACCGGCGCTCTGCCTTGCCCTGGGGCCAGCAGGCCACTTCCATGCACTGGAAACCCATCCCGGAAGCGATGTCCATCATTTCCTCATAGCTGCTTTGGTCCAGAATGGCCGAAACAAATCCGAGTTTCATGACGTATTCCTCCTCAGCCGTTCAGGCGGATCTCGCGGCCCTCACGGGCAGACTGATAGATGGCATCCAGGATCTGGGTGACGGTGAAGGCCTGCTCGGGCTTGACCAGGGGCTCGGTGTCGTTCAGGATGGCTTCCAGCCACTGCTTGCACTCCTTGTCTGCGTCGCTGCCGCCGTTGGTGCCCTCGAAGAAGGCAATGGCGCCGGTGTCCGAGATGTGCTCCTCGGTCAGGATGCCGCCGGTGGTCTCGTTGAAGACCAGGTCGTAGCCCTGCTGGCTCATGCCGCCCACCTGCTCAGCGCCGGCCTTGGTGCCGCACAGGGTACAGGCTGCCTCGCGGGAATCCTTGACGTTCAGGGCCCAGGATGCCTCCAGGAAGATGGTGGCGCCGTTCTCCATCTTGACGAAGCCGAAGGCGGAGTCCTCCACCTCGTAGGTCTTGGGGTCCCAGGGTCCGAACATGTTGCCCTCGGTGGCCTCGGGCAGGTGGCCCAGCTTCTCAAAGACAGAGCCCATGACCGAAACGGGCTTGTAGTTGTTCATGCACCACAGGGTGATGTCCAGTGCGTGGGTGCCGATGTCGATCAGCGGACCGCCGCCCTGCTTGGACTTGTCGGGGAAGACGCCCCAAGTGGGGACGGCGCGGCGGCGGACAGCGTGTGCCTTGGCGAAGTAGATCTCGCCCAGCTTGCCCTCATCGCAGGCCCGCTTCAGAGCCTGGGAGTCGGTGCGGAACCGGTTCTGATAGCCGACGGTGAACTTCTTGCCGCTCTTCTTCCAGGCGTCCATCATCTTTTGAGCGTCGGCGGTGGTGGCGGCCATGGGCTTCTCGCACATGACGTGTTTGCCGGCCTCAAAGGCGGCCACGGTGATGGGGCAGTGTGCCACGTTGGGGGTGCAGACATGGACCACGTCCACGTCGGGGTTCTTCATGACTTCCATGTAATCGGTGGTAACCTGGCAGCCGGGGGCGCCGTACTTGGCAGCGGCCGTCTTGGCCCGCTCCTCGATGATGTCACAGAAAGCGACGATCTCGCACTTGTCGCTCTGCTTGCTCAGAGCGGGGAAATGCTTCTGATTTGCAATGCCGCCACAGCCCACAACAGCTACCTGCAGTTTTCCGTTTTTCATAATGTTTTGCCTCCATTTCTTTTGTCTCGGGCCGGCCCACCTTGTTGTGTGCCGCTTCCCTTTTGCTGACTCTATTGTAAAATTTTTGCCCAAAACCAGCTACCGCCGCGGTTGCCGGCCCCCTGCTTTCTGGATGCAGTTCGTTGCAGACTTTTCCGACACAAAAAACAAGGCGCAACAAAACATGCGGATTTGTTGCGCCTTGTGTCAAACTATTCAGTTTTTGGAGAAATATTTTGTGCAGTATGATGTCAGGTGTGCAATTTGAAGATGTGGAACAGGGTGATTTCGTGCGCCTGCAAGACGGTATTGAACTCCAACACCCCTTTTTCGGTCCGCTGCTTGCGCATACTCAGATCAGGATTGCACTTGTTGCGCAAATACTGAACGTCCCGCGCATCCAGAGAGGTATCGAACTCAAACCGACTCCACTCTCCCAACAGGCTGCCGTGTTCCCGGTTGACCGTGCGCCGCTTGATGGCATACTGGGCTTTTTCGTCCAGGCCCGTCAGGGTGAAATGGATTTGCAGATCGCAGTCATCCACAAACAGATCACTCAAACAGTGGAGGTCAAATTCATTTTCCTCCTCATGATAGAACTGATAGGAATACCTTTTGAAATTGTAGCACAGGATGTAGAAGTCCGGCCCGTTGGTGGTGGCAATATAGTGATCTCCCCGCTGCAAAAAGCGGGCATTCATCCGGTTCAGGAAATCCAGCGCATGATAAATCGGCTTGCGGATTCCATTTTTGGACACCAGGCCGTTGCCGCCGCTGGCCACGTGCATGGTGTCGTAATAGCTGCAGCACCAGTCGGTGGCCATCCAGAGGGCCATCACATCCGCCACTCCCCAGGTCCGGTTGATGACTTCCAGGGCATAGGCGGCGCGGAAACAGCTGTCGTTCAACCAGCTGCGGGTGGACAGGCTGTTGTTCCACTCCACCACAAACAGACGGCAATCTTGCAGGCCGTTTTGATCCAGCATCTCCCGGCACCGGCAAATCTGTTGGATTTCCTCGTCTTCCCGGGCGGTGCGCCGGGGGACGAAATCTCCATTTTGGAATTCGTGCAGGTAGGGGAAAATCAGAACCGACAGATGATCGGGCACGCAGTTGTGTTTTTTGCAGTATTGCAGCCAGCGGATGGTCATCTCCATCTTGCTGACCGGAACGCCTCCCAGTCCGCCGACCTTGACGTTGGGCAGATTCTGCCGCAAAAACGCATAGAGCCGGCGGTATAACTCCCACATCTCGTCCTCATCGCTGCAGAAGGGCATCACCTCAAAGCGGATATCGAGGGTAAAGTCAAAGATCCACTCCCCTACTGCCTGCCGCCCATAGCGGCGGATTGCATGTTCCACAAAGGCCATGAACATCCGCAGCCAGTCGTTGGCGTTCTCAAACACTAGCTCCTCATCTTCATAATAGACCATCTGTCCTTCCGACTTGACCGCGCAGAAGGGCCGCTGGCCCAAATCCAAATAAGGGATCATGTGATGGGCCGACATGAAATCAAAGACGTTGTCCAGCATGTCAAAGTTATACTGACAGCCGGAGGGGTCCTGCAAAATCACCATCTTTTTGGAAAAGACGTTCCAGACCCGGACATACCGGAATTTGAGATTCTCATACAAACTGGTGAGATGTTCCTGTACATTATATATGGTGAGATCTGCTGCGGCACCGCCGTTGAGCACCTGATTGCAGGGAGACTGACAGACCGTCCCCTGCCCGGCCTGCACCGTCACCGAAATGCTCTGCTCGCGGCGGCCGAGGCTTTCCCGGTCTGCCTCTTTGTGCAGCATCCGCGCCCCCTGCTCCAGAACGGCCAGGTTCTGTTCGTCGTCGGCCTCCTGTTTTTCCCATGCCAGCTGACGGTAGGCACTGGGCGCCATCTGGTAGGCGTTCTGGAACTGCTTATTGAAGGCGGCCAGATTGGCAAAGCCACAGTCCGCCGCAATCCGGGTCACCGTCTTATCCGTCTCCTCCAGTTCCTTGACCGCATGATTCAGACGGACATGGTTGACAAAATCTCCAAAGTAGCACCCCATGCTCTTTTTGAACAGCCGCGACAGCGAAGAGGTGGACAGATACATCTGTTCGGCCAGCTTGCTCAGATTGATTTCTTCCCGGAAATTCTGGTTGACATAATTGATGATGGCTTGCAGACGGGCTTCTTCCCGCTGGGGACGGGAGGCATTCTGGCTGTCCAGCTGAACCTGAAATTGTTCGGTGAGGATATCCAGCAGCTCATACACATAGCTGTAGCGCAGCGCCTCGGTCTTTTTGCGCGCGCCGGCATAGCTGAACAACAGCTGACGCATGATTCGCCGCAGCTCTCCATAGGGATGGTAGGCGTCCACACTGGAATTGCAGGCGAAAACCATGCCGGCGCCCCCCGAGATTTCCAACAGCAAGTCATAAGAAATCTGAATTTGCAGCAAGGAAAGATCTTCTGATCCATGCAGGGAATGGACGTTGTTGCAGTTGATGACCACGACATCGTCTTTTTGCAGCTGGAATGTACTGTTGTCCTGCACAACCGTCAAGCCGCCCCGGATGATGTAAAGGATCTCCAGCTCCTGATGAAAATGTGGCTTTTCCTCGACGGCATACAGCAGAGCTGTGTGGATTTTGGATGATGATTTTTTCACGGTTGCCATTGCTGTCTGCCTCCCAATTCCAAGTGAACCGATCGAAATTATACTTATTATAACAGGTTTCGGGCGGCTTTTCTATAGGCTGTTGTGTATACATCCACAGAGCCCGCATCCCGTCTCAACGCCTTGTCCATGCTGCATTCTGAAAAACGGCATCTCGTCGGAATCCATGAATTTTCTTTGTATCCCGCAAAGGCAAAACAAAAGCGCCGCAGTGTGTCAAAACGCAACACTGCGGCGCCCCGGAACATAAGATTCTGCCGGATTTACAGGATATTGTGACGCTGCTCTTCTCTGCGAATGGTGTCCTCCACCGTCTCACGCTCCGGCATCGAGCGGATGGCACCCTTTTTGGTGGTGACCAGGTACGCCGCCGCATTGGCAAAGCGGAGCATCTGGTTCAAATCCTGGACCGTCAGGCCGTCCAGGCCGTGTTCCAGCACAAAATTCAGGACGCTGGCGCAGAAGGTATCCCCTGCCCCGGTGGTCTCAATGACACCGCCCAACGTACAGCCGGGCTGAAAGGTATGCAGGCTGCCATAGAAGGCATAGCTTCCCGCGGCCCCTGCCGTCACGTTCAACAGGCGGATGTTGGGGTACTGGCGCTGCAAAATCGCCGCGCCCTGTGCGAAATCCTGCTGGCCGGTCATGAACGCAAGCTCATTGTCGGCAATTTTCAGGATGTCGCACTGGCTCAGACCCCAGGCAATCTGGGCCCGGGCCTCCTCCAGGCTGTTCCAGAGAGGTTCCCGCAGGTTGGGGTCAAAAGAGATGAGAGCGCCGGACGCACGGGCCAGCCGGACAGCTGTTTGGGTCGCAGTACGGCAGGGCTCGCCGGTCAGGGACAGGGTGCCGAAGTGGAAGATCCGGCAGTCCTGCAAAAGTGCCTGGTCCAAATCGGACACGGTGAGGTTGGCGTCGGCGCCGGGCTTGCGGTAAAAACTGAAATCCCGGTCGCCTCCCGGCAGGGTCTGGACAATGGCCAGGGTGGTGGGAATCTCCGGGTCAAACCGGAGGGCCCGGGTGTCGATGCCCGCCTCCTGGACCACCTGGGCCAGCTGATGGCCGAACGCATCCTGACCCACCTTCCCGATGAAGGCACAGCGCTTATCCAGCTTCCGCAGCATGGCCAGCACGTTGCAGGGGGCGCCGCCGGGATTGGCCTCAAAGAGATTGTTGCCCTGCTGGCTGAGGCCGTTCTGGGTGAAATCGATCAGCAGTTCTCCCAGGGCTGCCACGTCAAATGCTTTCTGGCTCATTCTGCATCCTCCTGCCCAAAATTCAGGCTGTACTGTTCCACGTCGATGTAGGCGGCCCCTTCCACCACTTCAAAACTGATATCCCGGGCCGACAGCGGGGTATAAATCACCATGCTGGCCGCCTGTTCCCCGTCGTTGACAAAGACTTCCAGGCTGTAGCGGTCCATGACAATCCGCAGCTTGATCTCGCCGTCCCGGGGACGGACCGGGAAATCCCGGACATTGACGATATCATAGGGGAAACCGCTGTGGGTGCGGTCCAGCCGAAGGGTGCTGTTGCTGACTTTGTAGCGGATCAACGTCTCCCGCTGGCCGTCCTTGGCCAGATGGAGCTTGAACGCCTGGTAAGAGGGCCGTCCGGCCACCGGGCGGACCGTCACCGTCAGATCCATCAGCCGGCCCGACACCCCGCTCAGGTTGGTTTCACTGGTTACCAGCAGGTCTTTGTAACGGATTTTATGGCCGCGATAGGCTTCCAGCTCCCGCACCGGGTTTTGAATCAGACGGCCATTCCGCAGCGTCAATTCCCGCGGCAGGGTCATCTGACCAAACCAGCGGGTTCCGTGAGGCTGGCAGCCGGTGGTGGCCCAGTTCTGCATCCATGCAATCATGATCCGGCGGCCGTCATAACTCTGGAGGGTCTGGGGCGCATAAAAATCGGTGCCGTAATCGATGGACTGGACCCGTTCCCGCTCAAACCGCCGGGCCTCCGGGTCATAGCTGCCCAGCAGGGCGATGGAGCCAAATCCCGCATGAAATTCCAGGCCGGCGGCGGTCATCTCCTGGGGGCTGACCAGCAGCACCTGTTTTCCGTCCAGCGGGAAAAAGTCGGGGCATTCCCACATCCGTCCATATTCGTTGTGGCTGGCATCCAGGGTACAGGCATAGGTCCAGCGGGTGCCGTTGGAGCTTGTGAACAGCCGAATGGCGCCGCTGCCGTCCGGGGTCCGGTTGCCTGCCACCATATAAAAGGTACCATCCGGGTCCTGCCAGACTTTCGGGTCTCGGAAGTCCAGCACGCTCCCCCCTTCCGGCAGGTCGCTCCCGTCCAGAATCGGGTTGCCGGGGTATTTTTCGTAGTTGACCCCGTCCCCGAAGGCCACGCACTGCTGCTGCAATTCCTCGATCTGCCCATCTGTCCGCCGGATCTTGTAGACGCCGGTGTACACCAGCATCTGACGGCCGTCGGTCAATTCCAGCGCACTGCCCGAAAAGCATCCATCCCGGTCGGCTTCGGTGTCAGGGGCCATCGCCGCCGGCAGCCGCTCCCAGCGGATGAAATCCCTGGTCTTTACATGACCCCAGTGCATGGGGCCCCAGTTGGTGGTGTAGGGGTGGTATTGGTAAAACAGATGGTACTCTCCCTTGTAGCAGGAAAAGCCGTTGGGATCATTGATCCAGCCCACCGCTCCCGTCACATGGAAGGCCGGGCGATCAGCCTGGGGAATATAGGCTGCATACTGCGTCTCAAAATCGCGTGCGCGCTGTAATGTCTCACTGATCATGGAGAGTCCTCCCGGATGATGGTTGTCAAATTGTACGCGTCTTCCCCCTGCCCTGCCCCGCTGCGCGGCGGGACAGGGCGCCAGTGAAATGGGAAGGAGAAGCGCGGAGAATAGCTGTTTGTTTAGGCCTCGGTGTAGCGGGCGTAGGCGTCCTGATAGACTTTCAGCAGGTCATCCATGCCGCAGGTGTCGCTCAGCATCTGCTTGTAGGACTCCCACTCCTCATCGGTGGGGCCGCCGTCCCGAATCCACAGGCCCTCCTGCTCCGAAACCATGCTCTCGAAGTCGGACTTGTACCGGTCGATGGTGTCCAGTTCGTCAATGGTAAAGACGCAGTCCACCGGGTAGACACTGGTATCGGTGACCTGGGGCAGCCAGTAGTCGTACAGGTCGTTCAGACGCTCGACAGCGCGGTCCTCCATGTGGAAGTTCTCCTCGTAGTACTCGGAGAGAATCAGTTTGGGACCGGCCACCTCATACTCGCCCTTCAGCTCGCCGGCGCTCTTGCCGAACTGGGCCTGGGCCTCTTCATCGGTGATGGAGTTCCAGACGCCGTTCTCGTCCTGGTCGGTGAAGTAAACGCCGATGGGACCGTATTGCAGCTGCATGACGTTTTCGCCGGTGTACCACTGGTCGAAGAACTTCAGCAGGTTGATGGGGCTCTGGCAGACCGAGGTGATGGACAGCTGGCCCGAATTGGTGCCGCCGCCGGTGCGGACGGTGACGTTCTTGGTGCCGTCGGGGCCGGCCAGAACCGGCAGGAACACATAGTCCTTGGCGTAGTCGCCCATCAGCTCATCAATGTACCACCAGGTGGACACACCCACCCAGCCCTGCTGGCACTTGGACATCAGCTGGGTATCCGACTGGGAGAACATCTCCACATCCATCAGGCCCTCGGCGTACCAGTCGTGGAAGTAGGTCACGGCCTCCCGGTACTTGTCGTCCACGCACATGAACTTGATGGTGCCGTCGCCCTGGAGGACCAGGTCGTTGCAGACATCATTGGGCCAGTTGGTGAAGCCAAAGCCGGCATAGAAGATGTTCTGGCCCCAGCACCACTGGTCAAAGCCGGTGGACATGGGAATGGTGGTGCCGGCGTCGTTGCCATAGAACTTGTGGCTCATGTCATTGTCCTTGAAGGCCTTCAGAGCGGTGTGCAGCTCCTCCAGGGTGGTGGGAACCGCCAGACCCAGATCGTCCAGCCAGGCCTTGTTGATCATCGAGAACTGGGGAATGGTGTAGATCGAGTAGTCCTCTTCCTTGCCGATGCCGGCGGTGCCCATCTGCTCGGCGGCGGGCAGGCCGTAGATGCAGCCGTCGCTCATGGTGATGGCCGAGCGGATATTGGGATGCGCCTCCAGAATGGCCGACAGGTTGGGCATGATGTCGGGGGTGATGTAGGGGTCCAGGTTGATGAAGGTGCCGTCTTCGCCGTAGTTGGTCAGGTCGTAGTTGGAGAAGCCAACACCCATGAAGGCATCCGGCAGGTCGCCGCCTGCAATCCGAATGTTGACCTGTTCCGCCAGGGAGTCGCTCATGGTGTTCCACTCGATGGAAATGCCGGCGTTCTCCTGCATCTCGTTTAGGACCTGGTTGTCAGCATAGCCGGGCGACAGGGCCGACTGGCCGCCGATGATGGTGAATTCGGTCTGGTCCGTGCTCTCGATCACGCCCTCCTCATTGGCTTCCGGGGCGTTGGTCTTGGACCCGCCGCAGCCGGTCAGGGCAGAAGCAGCGGCGACGGCAGCTGCAAAAGCAGCGCCCTTGATGAAGGTTCTTCTTCTCATAGCAGTTTTCTCCTTTTCTTCTTGCGTTTGAGGGATGGCTCAGCCCTTGACGGCGCCGGCCATAAAGCCCTTTTCAAAGTATTTCTGGACGAAGGGATAGACGATCAGCATGGGGGCGGCTGCCACCACAATGGACGAGAACTTGATCATTTCGGTCAGCTGGTTCAGTTCAGCATAGCCGCCCGAAATGGTGCTGGCCTGGCTGGCGCTGGCCGAGCTCTTAATCAGGACGTTCCGCAGCACCAGGGGCAGAGGCGCCTTGTCGCTGCCGGTCAGGTAAATCAGGGCGGTGAACCAGTCGTTCCAGTAGGCCACCATGCTGAACACCACCATCACCGCCATGATGGGCTTGGACAGGGGGATGATGATGCTGAGGAAGGTGCGCATCTTGGAGCAGCCGTCGATCTCCGAGGCCTCGATCAGGTCGTGGGGGATGCTGTTCTGGAAGTAGTTGCGGACGATAATCATGTTGCCCACGCCCACGCCGCCGGGCAGGAACAGGGCCCACATGCTGTTGATGAGGCCGGTCTCCTTGACCACCAGGTAGGTGGGGACCAGGCCGCCGCCAAAGTACATGGTGAAAATTAAGAAGAGGCTGAGCCATTTGCGGCCGGGAAGATTCCGCTGGGACAGGGGGTAAGCGGTGATATACAGCATCACCACCGAGAAAATGGTGCCGATGATGGTATATTTGATGGAGTTCAGGTAGCCGGTGAAGATGTTGTCGTCGGCAAAGACGGCTGCATAGCCTTTCAGGCTGAACTCACTGGGGAACAAAAAGGTCTTGCCGGCGTAGACATCGTAGGGGTTGGAGAAGGACGCCACCAGGACGTAATACAGCGGGTAGGCCACCAGGAACATGACCACGGCGGTAATGAGCACCAGGACTACGTCGCTGGCCTTATCCGACATGCTGTGAGGTTTTCTCGTTTCCATGCTGCGACCTCCTTACACAAAGTCTACATCCGAGGCCTTGGATGCAATCTTGTTGACGACGATCAGCAAAATCAGGTTGATGGCCGTATTGAACAGGCCGACGGCTGTTGAATAGCTGTAGTTGGCATTTTCAATGCCCTGCTGGTAGACGTAAACCGCGATGACATCCGAAGTGGCCTTGTTCAGGTCGGTCTGGAGCAGCCAGACCTTTTCAAAACCGATATTCATCAGGTTGCCGGCGCTCATAATCAGGTTCAGGATGACCATGGGCATCAGGGCCGGCACATCGATGTGGAGAATCCGCTGGAACACCGATGCGCCGTCCACCTTGGCCGCCTCATAGAGGGTGGTATCCACGTTGGACAGGGTGGCCAGATAGATGATGCAGCCCCAGCCGGCGTCCTGCCAGATGCCCGAGGCAATGTAAATGGTGCGGAAGGCCGAGGACTCGGTCAGGAAGTCCACGCTGGTGCCCAGCAGCAGGTTGATGAGGCCGCCCGACGGGCTGAGGAAAATCCGGATCATACCGCAGACCACCATGATGGAGATGAAGTGCGGCGCGTAGAGAACGGTCTGGACAATCCGTTTGTACCGCTTGAACCGGAGCTGATTGATGCACAGCGACAGCACAATGGGAATCGGGAAACTCCACAGCAGGCTGTACAGGGCCAGCAGGAAGGTATTCTTAATCATTCGGACACAGGTGGGAGCGGTGAAGAACCGCTCAAACCATTCCAGGCCCACCCATTCGCTGCCCCAGATGCCGCGGGATGCGCGATAGTCCCGGAACGCGATCTGGATGCCATACATGGGGATGTACTTGTACACAAAGGTCAGTGCCACCGGGATCAACAGCAGCGCGTAGAGCTGCCAGTTTTCCGCAATGCGCTGGCCCAGCCCTTTACGATGCCGCCTCAGAGGGGGCTGGACGGCCACTGTGCTCGCTTGTACTTTGGAACGCATGATGTTCCCTCACTTCCTTTCAAAGAATCACAGAGATGCGGACAGTCAACAGTGTGTACTCCCTCCCTTCTTTCAGGTTATGGACTCGTTCGTGTAACGTTTCATATTTTGTCTTGAAACACAGCCCGCTTCTGCGGGCTGCGCTTCTTTGTGAAACGTTACATCTTTGGGCTGCTCTTATGATAGCCCAGATTTTTTCTGTTGTCAAGGATATTTTTTGTTCAAACCGCTTTTTTCTGAATTGCACAAAAGCGGGAGGCCCCGATTGTGCCATCCCACAAAAAAGTGCTTTTCACGGCCTGTTTCATGAAAATCGCTTTACTTTTTGCTCTGAAATCGCTATAATGAAGCCAAAGAATCAAGAAAAAACCGCCGCGGGCTCTCCAAAAGCCTTTTCTTTATAGAAATCATATGAAACGTTCCACATCGTTTCCCCGCCTGCGGCCTGTGAGGAATCCGCCTATGACGAAAAAGACCAATGCCGCCCCCACCATGAAAGATGTCGCTGCCGAAGCCGGCGTGGCGCTGGGCACGGTATCCAAAGTATTCAATCATATCCCGGTGGGAGAAGCGTACCGTCTCCGGGTTGAGGAGGCCGCCCGCAAGCTGGGCTATCAGGTCAACAACTACGCCCGTGGTCTCAAGACCAACAAGACCAACACGGTGGCCCTGATCTGGCCCAACCTGCGCCATCCCTTTTTTGCCAGTCTGTCCGACGCCATCATCGGCACCCTGATGAAGCGGGGCTACCGCACCATCATCGCCATCACCAATTACGACAACACCGCCGAACAGCAGTGCATCGATCTGGTGCAGCAAAACAAGGTGGATGGCATCATCGCCCTGACCTACAACCCCAATCTGGAAGTGGACCCGCAGCTCCCCTTTGTCAGCATCGACCGGCATTTCCGGGCTGAAATCCTCTGTGTGGCCTCCGACAACTTTGGCGGGGGGCAGCTGGCCGCGCAAAAGCTGTTGGAACTGGGCTGCAAAAAACTGCTGTTCCTCCGGCAGGGCTCCAATGTAGCCGGCGAAGCCGACAAGCGCCGGATGGGGTTTGAGGCGGTCTGCCGGGAGCGGCAGATAGAATTTGACTCTCTTTACCTCCACAATGAGGCCGGCTTTGCGCCTTTTGAAGCCTTTCTCGCCTCCCACACCCATGACGGGGTGTTTGATTATGACGGCATCTTCTGCAACACCGACCGGCTCTGCTACGAGATCCAGAACCGGCTGAAAGCCCTGGGGCTGCGGGTGCCGGAAGATGTCCAGATGATCGGTTTTGATGGCATCCACCATTTTGACAGCGATGACTTTTATTGTTCCACCATCGTCCAGCCGGTTGCTCAGATGGCCCAGACGGCGGTGGACCTGCTCCTCAGCACCGACCGCTCCAGCCTGCCGGCGCTGATCTGTCTCCCGGTCCGGTATCAGCCGGGGGGCACCACCCGCGATTGTCTGTAATCTTCCAAGGAGGGCGATCTGTATGGCAAGCGAATACTTGAACTGGAAATTCCGGGATGTGGGGCCTGACCCCCTTCCCCCTGTTCTGACGCCCCGCCAGAAATGGCGGAACTGGTGGCACTATCACAAATGGCATATGGCGGCAGGGGCGGCCGCCTGCCTGATGGTGGCCGACATCGCCCGCAGCGCCCTGGGGCTGGGACAGATCCAGCCCGACTACCAAATTGCCTACGTGGGAGAAACGGCCCTGCCCGACCAGACCGCCGCCGCGGTGGAAGAAGCCTTTGCCGCTCTGGGCGGCGACGCCAACGGAGACGGACAGACGGTGGTCCAGCTTCACCAATATCTCTTGACCGATTCCATGGACGAAAATGCCGAGTATGCTTACGCCAACCAGATCACCCTGATGGGCGATCTGGAGGATTGCGATAGCTACTTTTTTCTTTTGGAAGATTGTGAAACGTTTCAAGTTGACTATGCCGTTTTAGCCGGCCCCGACGGTAGCCTGTCGGACCCCGAAGAAACACCCTTTTCCCTCAGCTGGTCCGACTGTCCCGCTCTGGCTGAACAGGACCTCGGCACCTACACCCAAACCATTTTGGGCCAGGAGGCCAGCGGCAGCAATCAGGATTTGCTGGATTCCTTGCAGCTGGCCCGCCGGGGCTTCTGGGAGGACCGCACCTGTGACACCCAGACCGCCTGTGACAACCTTTGGAACATCCTGACGAAAGGAGCCGATCCCGCATGAAAGACCGCAAATATCTGTTCTATCTGGCCCTGCCTTTCCTTCTGATTGTGGGGTTGATTCTGCTGGGGAACGTGGTGGATTTCTCACAGTACCCCAGCGCAGCCGCCGACGGCTCCTCCTGGGACAAAAGCTGGGAGATGCTGGGCAAAACTGTGGGAATTGCCCAGCCGGGCCATGACCTGACCCTCCAGACCAACAATTCCGTCCTGGCCGGCGAGGAGACCTATTACGCCTCCTGGACCATTGGCGAGGCCTCTACCTACACCAACGAGGACGGCGACGAGGTGGACCTCTACCCCGCCCAACTGTATCTTCTCTTGTACGGTTGTGCGGATGCGGACAGTGCCCGGGAGGCCTGCACAGACTTTCTGGACCGGGAACGCCAAACCTACGACATCCAATCCGAAGAGACCGCCGCACACAACGGACAGAATTATACCGTTTTGCACTACAACTGCATTTCGGCGTCCAATCCCTATGACCGGGGATGTTCTGCCTTTACGGTGTATGGCGACTACGTCTTTGTGGCGGAACTGACCTGTCAGGAATCCTTTGACGGGGACGTGGGAGAAATTCTCTCCGATGTCCTGGACGGCGTCCACTACAGTGCAGACCTGACCTGAGGAGGTACAAAACCATGGGTATGTTTTTTGCCGATGACAGTTACGACGAAAGCCGCCGGATGGAAGGCTTTCAGCGGTACAAACAGCTTTTGTCCTTTTACGCGGGGCGGTGGGTCAAGGTCAACCTGCTGACCACCCTGGGCGCTTTGCCGCTGGTATTGGGGATTACCTTCTCGGTCCTCAGTTCCAGCGTCCTGGTCCTGATCCCGGCCAGTTTGGTGGGCGGGGCCATTTTCGGGCCCTTCCTGGCCGCCCTCTATGACAGCATCTTTCGGGGCCTCCGGGATGCCCCCGGCTCCTGGTGGGACCACTATCGCCGCAGCTGGAAACAAAACGGCCGTGCCAGCCTCCTTCCCGGCGCCCTGGTGGGGCTTCTGGCTGGCATGTACGTCTTTATGCTCTACATCATGTGGTCGGCGCCCGCTTTTCCCGGCTGGAGCACCTTGCTGGTCTGCCTGTTCAGTGCTGTCCTGTTTTTTGCGCTGAATCTCCTTTACTGGCCCCAGCTGGTACTCTTTCAGCAGAGCAACAAGGATCGGATCTACAACGCCGTCCTCTTCACCATCAAATACTTCTGGCGGGTGATGGGCGCCGCTCTTCTCCAGGCGGCCTACTTCCTGCTCTATCTCCTGTTCGCCCCCTGGACGCTGGCTCTGGTCCCCTTTGTGGGCCTATGGTTTATTTTGCTGGTCTGTGAACTGCTGCTCTACCGGCAGCTGGACACGGTATTTCAGATCGAAAAGCAGTTTATTCAGATGGAAGGTGACCCATGGCGGGAAAACACCTGAAAGAAAGGAGTATCTTCTGGTATGAAATGGAATCAACGGATTGCCCTGCTGCTGACGACAGCAGCGGCGGGGCTCCTGCTGTCCGGGTGCGGCGGGACAGAAAAAGATCTGCTTCTGCATCTGTCTTTCGATGAGGGCAGCGGCACCACCATCACCGATCGTTCCGGGCAGATGCCCGACGCGGAATTGAACTATCTCTACACCAACGCTGTCTACATGGATTCCCAGGGCCCCCAGTGGCGGGACAGCGGCATCGAGGGCGGCAGCCTGCTCTTTGACGGCAACTCCACCTATATCACCTACAACAAACAGGATTTGGCGGTGGAGGGAACCAGCTTGACCGTCAGCGTCTGGGTTGCACCCCGCACTTTTGAGTGGGACGACCCCAACGCTGTAGACAACGGCACCGAACTGCTGACGGGCCTTGTGTCCCAGTTCAGCAAGAGCAGCAAAAAGGGCTTTGTCCTGGGATACGAGCGCCACGGCCGTCTCACCTTCCAGATCGGCACCGGAGAGGATTGGATTTCCCTTTGGAGCGACGAGGGCCAGGGGCTGTCCAAATGTGCCTGGAACCAGGTCACCGCCACTCTGGACGGAGAAGCAGGCACCATGTCCCTGTATCTCAATGGTCAGCTGCTGGCCAGCCGGGAAGTGCCCCAGGGTACGGCCATTGCCGCCGCCAATACAGGACTGTTGATCGGCCGGAGCAGCGAGGCCGAGCACTGGGCGGCTTCCTTCATCAACGTTCATTCCGGCCTGATGGACGAGCTCAAGCTCTACAGCCGGGCCCTTACCGCCGAGGAAATCTCCAAGGCTTACGCTGCCGTCACGGTGCCCGAGATCCCCTATGAGGAAATCGGCCTCCAGAATATTTTGACCGGCGACATCCAGAAGCCGCAGTACCACGGCGGACCATACCAGTTCTGGATGAATGAACCCCACGCGCCCTTGTATTACAACGGCGTCTATCACCTGTTCTTCCAGCAGAATATGCAGGGCAGCTATTGGCGCAACATTGCCTGGGGGCATCTGGTCAGCGACGACATGGTCCATTGGCGGGAGATTGAACAGGCTGTTGCCCCCACCTACGGCACCGTGGTGCCGGACGGCGTTTGGAGCGGCGGTTCCACCCTGGACGCCAACGGCGTTCCCCTCCTTTTCTTCACCGCTGGCAACGACAGTTTCCGGGATGTGGAGGGTCTGATTTCCAACCAGAACATCGGCGTGGCCTATCCCGCGGATCTCAGCGATCCCAACCTCACCGACTGGGTCATCTGTGACGATCTGGCAGTCATCCAGCAGGAAGGCCAGGGCCGGGTTGGCGAGTTCCGTGACCCCCACATCTGGAAAGAAGGAAACACCTGGTGCATGCTGGTCTGCTCCGGCAGCACCCAGACTTCCGGCGGCACAGCTCTGCTCTACACCACCGATACCCTGGAATTACAGGAGGACGGCACGGTAGAGATGAACTGGCAGTACCGCGGGCCAGTCTATGAGATGCAGGACCCGCCCGCATCCATGGGCACTTCCTGGGAACTGCCGGTGATCCTGCCGGTCAGCAATGAATCCGGCACCGTGAGCAAATATTTCTTTGTCTTTTCCCCTGCACCCGCTACCACCGCAGACAACAAAATCTATTATTTCGTAGGTGATTTTGATCTGGAGACCGGGCGTTTTACCCCCGATGAATCTTTTGGCGGCCAGCCCCGCATCCTGGATTTTGGCGCCAATGTGTTCACCGGTCCCAGCGCCTTTATCGACCCTGTCAGCGGCGATGTGGTGATGTTCTCCATCATGCAGGACCAGCGTTCCCCCGCTGAGGAGGGAGCCGCTGGCTGGGCCCACAATGTGGGTTTGGCGCGCAGGATTTACCTCAACGAGGACGGCTCGGATCTCTGTATTGCCCCCATCGACGCTGTCAACAGTCTGGAAAAAGAAGTTCTCGTGGATGCGCAGGGCCTCACCCTGGAACAGGCCAACGATCTCCTGGCCGGGATCGATGAAGATATGCTTTATATTGAGGCCACCTTTGTTCCCCAGGATGCGGCGTCCTTCGGCCTGGCCTTCAAGCAGAGTGAAAACGGTGACGAAAGCCGGTTCACCTATGACCCTGCCAGCGGCAGACTCACCGGTTCCACCACCAACCGGGGCGAGGGTGCATCCGCAGTGCCCGGCAGCGGTCAGCTGTCCCTCCAGGATGGTCGTCTGACCATGCGGGTTTACATCGACCGTTCTCTGGTGGAAGGATTCTTCAATGGAGACAAAGCACTGACGCTGCGCAGTTATCCTGAAGATCCCACCACAGCGCAAGGTCTCTCCGTCTTTGGTGAAGGCGCCGTGACGGTGGAGAAACTATACGTCGCCTCGATGGGCTCGATTTATCAATAAGCTTCCCCATAATAAAATCCGCATGCTCCTTGCTTGCACACAGCTTGGAGTATGCGGATTTTTGTCATCAAGGGGAATCCATTTAAAAAGTGACCCGGGCATTTTCTTTTGGATGCGTGTTTTACACACCTGCAAGCCGCCTGTCACCCCCTGATAAAATCAGCG
Source organism: uncultured Faecalibacterium sp. (assembly GCA_944385995.1). Lineage (GTDB taxonomy): Bacteria > Bacillota > Clostridia > Oscillospirales > Ruminococcaceae > Faecalibacterium. The sequence continues at coordinate 20,825 of CALWZL010000005.1, read as the reverse complement.
CGTGCAGATTTAAGGGGTGCTGTCATTCTACGATCAAAACAGAAATTCCAGATGAAATCGGTTCGATAGCGGCTGTGCAGGGTTGGCAGGGTGTTCCCCGGCGGAAACGTCTTGCCTTTCTTTTTGCCCCGCATCTGTTTTTGAGGCATAAAACAATGCTCCCCCTATGAGAGGCAGTGAACGAAAACACTGTTCATCATAAGAGGAGCAAGGCAGCCTTTTTCAGGTCTCTTTTTATCCGGTCCGCGCCAAAAGAAGCCAAAGCATCAGCGGATGGTGTTCAGAACGTTTCCGGCGTTTACCGGCACCATTTGGCGAATTCTTCGTCGGTGCACTTGACGTAGTGGGTGCCCGACACCAGATGGTCGGTGCCCTTGGTGTAGTCGATGCCCGAGGTGGTGTAGTCGTAGCTCTCGGCGGTGCGGCGCTTTTCCACCACAGGGTTGGGCATGGGGATGGCCGACAGCAGGCTCCGGGTGTAGGGATGAATGGGGTTTTCAAAAATCTCCTCGGTGGTGCCCGTCTCCAGCAGGTGTCCCAGATGCAGCACCCCGATCCGGTCGCTGATGTACTTCACCATGGACAGGTCGTGGGCGATGAACAGATAGGCTGTGCCGGTCTCGGCCTGGATATCCTTCATCAGGTTGACCACCTGGGCCTGGATGGACACATCCAGTGCCGAGATGCACTCGTCGGCGATGATCAGCTTGGGGTCCATAATCAGGGCCCGGGCGATGCCCACGCGCTGGCGCTGGCCGCCCGAGAACTGATGGGGGTAGCGCTCGGCGTGCTCGGGGGCGAGGCCCACCTTGGCCAGGATCTTCTCCACCTTCTCCTGCCGCTCGGCGCGGCTGTGGTACATGTGGTGGATGTCCAGGCCTTCGGCGATGATGTCCCCCACCTTCTTGCGGGGGTTCAGGCTGGCCATGGGGTCCTGGAAGATCATCTGCATCTGGGTGCGCAGGCTGCGGCTTGTTGCAGTGTCCAGATGGCCGCTGATGTCCTGGCCGTCAAAGGTGATCTGCCCCGCGGTGGGGTCATACAGCCGGATGACGCTGCGGCCGATGGTGGATTTGCCCGAGCCGGACTCCCCCACCAGGCCGTAGGTCTCCCCCGGATAGATGGTGAAGCTGACGTCGTCCACCGCCTTCACCGTGAAATTGCGGCTGACGCGGAAATACTGTTTGAGGCCCTTGACTTCCAGCAGCGGGGCCTGGTCTTTGTGTGTCATGTCTGGGGCTCCTCCTTTGCTGCGGCCTTGCGGGCTTCCGCCTTCATCCGCTCAATGCGGGCCCGCAGCTCGGCGGGCATTTCCACCTTGGGTGCGCGGGGGTCCAGCAGCCAGGTGGCCGCGTAGTGAGTGTCGGTGACCTTGAACATGGGCGGGTCGATCTCCTCGTCGATGTTCAAAGCAAACCGGTTGCGGGCCGCAAAGGCGTCGCCCGGCTTCTCGTGGAGCAGGTTGGGGGGCGAACCCGGGATGGTGTACAGCCGCTCGTCGGCGGTGTCCAGGTCGGGCATGGCCGACAGCAGGCCCCAGGTGTAGGGGTGGCGGGGGTCATAGAAGATCTCGTCGATGGTGCCGGTCTCCACAATCTTGCCGGCGTACATCACGTCCACATAGTCCGCCACCTTGGCCACCACCCCCAGGTCGTGGGTGATGTAGATGACCGAGATGCCCCGCTCCTTCTGGATGCGGCGGATCAGCTCCAGGATCTTGGCCTGGATGGTCACATCCAGGGCGGTGGTGGGCTCGTCGCAGATCAGCAGGTCGGGGTTGCAGGCCAGGGCGATGGCGATGACCACACGCTGGCGCATGCCGCCGGACAGCTGGTGAGGATAGTTCTTCATCCGCTTTTCGGCGTCGGTGATGCCCACCTCTTCCAGCAGGGTGATGGCCTTCTGCCAGGCTTCCTTCTTGTTCATCTTGAAGTGCCAGAGCATGCCTTCCATGATCTGCTTGCCGATGGGCATGGTGGGATCCAGGCTGGTCATGGGGTCCTGGAACACCATGGAAATCCGCTTGCCGTTGATGTGGCGGCGGATCCACTTTTTGTCTTTCTGGAGGATATCCACCGTCTCGGGGGAGCCGTCGGCGTGGTGGTAGGAAAATTCGATGGAGCCGGCGTTCACCTTGGCGTTGTGGGCCAAAATGCCCATGGCCGCCTTCATGGTGACCGATTTGCCCGAGCCGGATTCACCCACCAGGGCCACCGTCTCGCCGCGGTACAGGTCAATGTTGACGCCGCGGATGGCATGCACCGGGCCCGCGGTGGTCTTGAAGGTGATGTCCAGGTCGCGCACGGCCAGCACCCGTTCTTTTTGTTGTTGTGCCACTGTGGGGGCCTCCTTACATACTCTTCATTTTGGGGTCGAGGGCTTCCCGCAGGCCGTCCGCCACCAGGTTGAAGCTGAGCATCAGCAGCACCATCACGGTGATGGGCGGGATGATCTGGTAGGGATGGGTGGTGAAGCTGTTGTACAGTTCGTTGATCAGGGAGCCCAAGGAGCACTGAGGCACCGGAATGCCCAGGCCCACAAAGCTGAGGAACGCCTCGGTGAAGATGGCGGTGGGGATGCTGAACATGATCTGGGTGATGATGGGTCCGATGATGTTGGGCAGCACTTCCCGGAAGATGATGAAGAAGCTGCCGGCGCCCAACGTCCGGGAAGCCAGGACAAACTCCTGCTCCTTCAGCTTGAGCATCTCGGCTCGGGCGATGCGGCTCATGCCCACCCACTCGGTGAGCATCAGGGCAAAGACGATGGTCAGGATGCCGGGCTGCAGCACCAGCAGCAGCAGGGTGCAGATGACCAGTCGGGGGATGCCGTTGGCCACCTCCAGGAAGCGCTGCATCACCATATCCACCCGGCCCCCGAAGTAGCCCGAGATCAAACCGTAGGACATGCCGATCAGCATATCAATGATGGCGGCAGCCACCGCGATGATCAGGCTGACCCGGGCGCCCTCCCAGGTGCGGGTCCAGATGTCGCGGCCGAAGTTGTCCGAGCCGAACCAGTAGTACACGTCGTCCAGGCCCTTCTCCTCGTACTGGTTGGTGACCTTGGTGCCGGTGGTGGTGGCCAGGGTCTCGCTGCCATCGAAGATACCCAGCTGTTCCACGATGGGAATGCGGGGAGCCAGGTTTTTCTGGTCCAGGTTCTGGCCGGAATAGGTGTACTCGTTCATGCCGGGACCAAAGACGGCCATCAGGGTGATGACCACAATCATGATGAGGCCGAAGACGGCGCTCTTTTTGTGGAAAAAGCGGATGCGCACATCCTTCCAGAAGCTCTGGGAGGCAAAGTTGGTGTCGATCTGAATATCGCCGGCGTTCTCTTTCAGCTGGAAGTCCTTCCCGGTAAAGGTGTGGTCCGGGAAGGCGGCATTGACGGCGGCGGTGTCGTTGAGGGTGTCAATCTTGACACGGGCAGCAGCGGTTTGTGCCATAAGTCATTTTCCCTCCTTTGAAAGACGAATCCGCGGGTCGATGACGCCGTACAGGATATCCACCACCAGCATGATGCCGATGTACATGGCGCTGTAGATAAAGCTGAGGCTGATGACCACGTTGTAGTCGTTGGATTGGATGGCGTTGACCAGCAGGCTGCCCACGCCGGGGATGGCGAAGATCTTTTCCACCACCAGGGAGCCGGTCATCAGGTCCACGATCAGGGGGGCCAGCACGGTGATGATAGGGATCAGAGCGTTGCGCAAAGCATGGCGGAAGATCAGGGCCGGGCCCGAGATGCCCTTGCTCTCGGCCAGAAGCATGTAGTCGCTGTCCAGCACTTCCAGCATCTCGCTGCGGGTGAACCGAGCGATGGAGGCCATGGTGAACATGGACAGGGAGATGCTGGGCAATACGCTGGAACCGGTGATGTCGTTGGCCGAGAAGAGCATGGGGAACCACCGCAGACGGAAGCCGAAGCAGTAGCTCAGGCCCAGGGCGAAGACGTAGGAGGGCACCGACACGCCGATGACCGAGATGATGGTGGCCAGGGTGTCCCAGATGGTGTCCCGCTTGAGGGCAGCGATGATGCCCAGCACCAGGCCCACCACAGCGCCCAGCAGCACAGCCATGCCGCCGATCTGGATGGAGATGGGCAGGCGGGTCTGGATCAGCTGGCTGATGGGGGTGTTCTTGGAGATGTTGTAGCTGACGCCCAGGTCGCCCCGGAGCATGCCGGTGACGTACTTGAAGAACTGGACGATGACCGGCTGGTCCAGGCCATACTTGGCGTAGAGGGCGGCCCGCATGTCGTCGGTCAGCTTTTCATCGTTGAAGGGGGAGCCGGGCATCAGCTTCATCAGGATGAACAGCACCAGCAGGATGGCCAGCAGGGTGAACAGTGAGGTGAGGATACGTTTGAGGATGTATTTCTTCACAATGGGAGATGCCTCCTTCTACCGGCAAAAGGGCGGGGGCCGCCGGGGCCGCCCCGTCCCCCATGCCAATCAAAAAAGCCGCGCAGCGTGCGGCAAGGCCACTGCGCGGTTGGTTAGCGGGTTGGATCAGCCGACTTTGACGGCGTTCTTGTACACGCGGTTGAGGGCCACGGGGTGGAACTCAATGCCGGTGACATTGGGGTTGATCATCTCAGCGTTGCACTGGGTGTACAGCGGGTAGATGACGGCCTCGTCCATGACGATCTTCTCGGCGTCGTACATGGCCTCCCAGCGGCCCTCGGCGTCGGTGCACAGGTCACCGGTGCTGCACTCCTCGATGATGGCGTCGTAATCGGTGTTGGACCACAGGCCGTAGTTGTTGGAGTTGCCGGTGGTCCACATGCTCAGGTAGGTCATGGGGTCAGCATAGTCGGGACCCCAGCGGGTCAGGCCCAGCTCAAAGGTGCCGTTCTGCATATCCTCGACACGCTGCTTCTTGGGCTCCACCACCAGGTTGATGGTCATGCCGGGCAAGGTGGTCTCCAGCTGCTCCTTGACCACCTGGGCCACCTTCTGGGGTGCATCGTCCGAGTCGACCACCATGTCGAACTCGAAGCTGTCCGCACCCAGTTCCTGCTTGGCAGTCTCGTAGTAGGTCAGGGCCTTGTCGGGATCGTAGGCGCAGGAATCGGCAAACATGGTCTGGTCGGCGCTGAAGTCGCTGCCGTCCGGGCCGGTGGCGAACTGGGGAGGTACGGCGGTGAAGGTGGCAGCAGAGCCGTCCTTCAGCACGTCATTGCAGATGGACTCGCGGTCCAGGGCGAAGGTCATGGCCAGACGCATGTTCACGTTGGCCAGCTCAGGCACAGCGCCCATGTTGGGGCTGATGTACCACAGGTAGCCGGCGCCGCGGCTGTCGAAGGCGGGGTCGTCCTTGACCTGGTCCACCTGCTCGCCGTTCACCAGGGTGATGTCCAGGGCGCCGGTCTGGTAGCTCATCAGGGCCTGCTGGCTGTCCTGGATGACCTGGTAGTTCAGGCCGGGCAGCTGGACCTTGGCGGCGTCGTAGTAGCTCTCATTCTTTTCCAGGGTGAAAGCGGTGGCGGCCGGCTCATAACTGGTGAGAACGAAGGCGCCGTTGGACAGGGTAGTCTCGGGGCTGGTGCCGAAGGTGTCAGCGCAGCTCTCATAGAACTTCTGGTTGACCGGGTAGAAGGTGGGGAAATACATCAGGCTCAGGAAATAACTGACAGGCACGTTCAGCTGAACCTCCAGGGTCTTGTCGTCCACAGCGGTGACGCCCAGCTCGGAGACATCCTTTTCGCCGGCGATGATCTCGGCGGCATTGACCACCTGGCCGATGTCGCTGAGCATGTAGGAATACTCGGAAGCGGTGGCCGGATCAACGGCACGCTGCCAGCCAAACACGAAGTCCTGGGCGGTGACAGGGTCACCGTTGGCCCAGTTGGCATCCTCGCGGATGTGGAAGGTGTAGGTCTTGCCGTCCTCGCTGAGGTCGTAGCTCTCAGCGCAGGCGGGCACAGCGGCGCCCTCGGCGTCCATCTGCATCAGGCCGTCGGTGAAGTCAGCGATGACCTCAAAGGAAGTGCCATCGGTGGCAACCTGGGGGTCCAGAGACTGGACCGGGGTTTCCAGCATGATGTTCAGAGCCGAGGACGAAGTGGCGGCTGCGCCAGAGGCAGCAGAAGATGCAGCAGTGCTGGCGGCGGTGGACGAAGAACCGCAGGCGCTCAGTGCGCTCACAGCGGCGGCAGCGCCCATGACAGCCAGGAACTGGCGGCGGGAAATACGTTTCATGAGTAAGTTTCCTCCCCTTTTCCTATTTCATTGATTCGGTTTCACAGGTTTAAACCGGCACAATGGGTTAAAATAAAAAAGCACAAGGCGACCTCAGGTGTTACCGTACGTCCTTGTACTGACATGCATTATAGCCCCTTGCCCGAAAAAAGAAAAGTCTTTTTGAGAAATTTCTGTCAAACCGGGTCATTTTTCTGTGGATTGTACAAACGGGCGCCGCCCAAAGCCCACTTTTTTCGCCAGATTTTCGGTAAATGTTTCGCAATCTGTTCTTGTATTGCGTACACTATCGGTAGCAGAGACGCAATCTTTTGATGGTATGTATTTGTGAGAAAGACAATTTTGCGAATGCAGGGGGATTTGGATTCCTGGCTGTTCTTCCTCCGCTCTCTCGCCGGTAGCCTGCCACGGCGGGCATGACAGGGATCATGAAAAATGAAATAGATGGGGCAGCAAAGACAGACAGGCAGGCCGCCTTGGTCTCGTTTTCTGCTGTGAATCTAGAGCCTTTTTAGTGCAATCCCACAAAGCAGCGTGAAGCCAATGCGGTATAAGTTCCACAAAGCTTTTGAAGGTCATATCCAGGTCCGTACTGCTCTTAATAAGCTGTTCCCGTTCCCATGACTGGGCCTCTCGTTTGGTTTTGAGCCCTCTCTTCTGGGTTTGCTTCTTTTCACCGTTCCAGTCCGTGTAACGGTAAACGGCTCGCCAGGTTCCTGTCTTTTCATCCTTATAAACAGATATCAGCTCTCCTCCCTTCCGTCTTCGCTGTAGCACAGCTTCTTCATGAAATATTTCCGATTGATCCGGCCCGAGACGGTGATATATCCCATCTGGGCCATCTCGTTGTTGAGTTGGTGGACGATCTTATAGGCATGAGATTTGGAGATTCCCAAAGTCTCCTCCACCTCGTCCACTCGCATAAAAATTTTTTCTTCGCTCATTTGGATTCCTCCTGTTTTCTGGATGCCGCTGGTTTCCCTCCAGCGGCTTTTGTGGGTTTGGTTCGGTCGGTTTGGCTTCCACCAGGCTGCCGGTAGTGGGCCGGCACTCATTTTTCAATCTCCGATTGACTTACGGAGCCTCTCACCCTATCGCCTGCGACGGTTATGATCTCGCTCGGGCTGTAGCTGGTGGGGAGTCTCTCTTCCCTGTCCTCGTCGCCTCCTCCGGGGACTGCCCGGATTCTTCGGGGTTCGGGTTCGCTCGTTCCTTGCGGAAGTCCTGGCGTCCCCTCCCCGATCTGGCTCTTACAGAGAAGTCGTTGTCTGGTGGTTCTTCATTCAGTTTTCAAGGTTCGGATGTACTAAGCATTTTTGTTTATTATCATTATACTATACAATTTTGCTTAAGTCAAGAGGCTGGGCGTGATATATTAAACTTTTTTGTTTCATTTTCTCTTGACTATCTTAAACATATATGTTATACTCAGGTTGTAACAAACCGACGAATGGAGATGACTCTCATGGCAATAGGTGAACGCATCCGCTTTTTCCGCATGTTAAGGGGAATGACCCAGAAATACCTCGGAATGACCGTCGGCTTCCCGGAAAAGTCTGCCGATGTCCGGCTGGCTCAGTATGAAAATGGCTCCCGGTCGCCCAAGGCTGACTTGACCGCGACCCTGGCCGAGGTGCTGGATGTCTCCACTCAGGCTCTTTCTGTGCCTGACATTGACTCCTATACTGGCCTGATGCACACCCTCTTCACTCTGGAAGACCTCTATGGACTCAAGGTCCGTGAGTTGGACGGAGAGGTATGCCTCACCGTGGATGTGCGCCAGAACAAAGACGCTGCCCGCCTCCACGAGATGCTGTGCAGCTGGCGGGAGCAGGCCGCCAAGCTTGAAGCTGGTGAGATCTCCAAGGAGGACTACGACAAGTGGCGGTACCACTACCCTGACTTGGACACCTCCTCTCTCCGACAGAAGGTCGGGCCGTCTCAGGGACTGAGTGATCTGCTAACAGATGCACTCAGGTCTTCTGATGATGAAAAATAACAAACAAAAAGAGCTACCCGATCCATACAGATCAGGTAGCTCTCTTTTTTAGAATCATGAAAAGTGTTGCCAAACCGTTGCCACGGCGGAGATTTTAGCGAAAACCAAACGATAATACGTTTAATTTTCGCTCTTGGACTCACTCCATCTCGGCAAGCAGTTTCAGTTACTAAACTTATTTGTTTAAGTTTCGGCTTTTGTCTCTTGGATTTTCTGCCATTTTGATGCCCTTTATAGCTTTCACAGGATTTCTAGTATCAAAGCAGTATCAGCAAAACAGGCCAGCTCATAGCCTTATAAGGATTATATCATAGCTCTGGTCGTTTTTCCAGATGAAATGTATTTTTCTATCTTTTTGTATAGTCCATCTATATAGTTGAATTAGAAATTTCCCTTGGTATTCTCACTAAGGTTGATTTCCTGGATCAGGGTTGAATTTACAGGGAGATGCATGAAATTTCAGGGGCTGAGAATGATTTCCTTACTGCAAACTGGTTATATATTACATTTTTGTAGCATCTATTAATTTTATTCCAGGCATAGCTGCAAGGCAGGAAAATCCGCTACTCTTTTCCTGATCATAGGAATTATATCTTCTTGCACTCGCCGAAATATATACTTGTTTCCTTGCACGAGTTACTCCAACATAGAACACCGACAGCTCGTCAATCATTTTATTTTGTAGTTGGTTCTCCAAGGGAAGATAGCTTTTGCATTTACACCTTTCAAACGAACTAAATTTCTGCAAGCATTCGTTACATGTAAAGAAATTAGGAAAAACCCATCTTTCAACATCAGCTAAAAAGACATATTCCCACTCAAGCCCTTTTGCTCCATGAATCGTAGACATAATTATATTTTGATTCACATATTCCATTGCTTGTTTTAATTGCCTATTTTCAAAAATATCCAAAATGAGTGAATATTTATCTTCTGCTGTTAAAGATATGTAATCTGTCGAAACTTTCTTAATTAACGCCTCTAGCAACAACAGCAAAGACATGGTGGTTTTGTCGGTTTTATCAGCATACTCGGCTCTGACACTTTCAACAAATAATTCTAAGGAGTGCACCCCCAGGTTCTTTCGTCTTCCAAAACGTCGCACAAATACATTCTGACAGATAATATGGAAATCGATATAGTTCTGGTCTTCATCCGTAAACATTCCATAGAAATATGGGATATTTACAGATGCCAAAGCTTGTTCAATTTGTTCTGAGTTTTTACTGCGTCCACGACACAAGATTGCAATTTTGCAATCAGGTTCTTTTTCTCGAAATTCCGCTATTTTAGCCACAATAAGAGCAGCTTCATTTTCTTGTGTATAACCGTAGAAAGCTGGTAGCTGTGCAGCACTGTCACTTGGTTGAAATGTAAAACATGTTTCAGCATTTGCTCTAATATTGGCATCAAGCTTAAGCATTTCAGGATTATTCCTAAAGCGGTAATTCTTTGACAGTGCAATTTGCTGCATATTGTACTTCTCTGCAGCCATTGTCATAATACCAGATAGTGCACCAATAAATCCATATATTCTCTGTAACGGATCCCCTAGAAATAGTAGATGACTTTTAGGAGAAATCAAGTGCTCCAGAAGATTCCAAGCAATGCTATTTGTATCCTGAAATTCATCAACAATCAACAATGGATAAAAATTCTGGTAGAACTTTTGCACTTCATGAAAAGAGGAAAAAAGAGAAATTGTCATCAAAATTATGGCATTATGTGTAACATAATCCAGCGGTAGCATTTTCTCAACAACCAGTTGATTATACCTTTCAATCTCAGTTTCATCAGGAAGTGAGCCAGTTTTTATAACAGCATCCATCTGCTCTAAAATATTTATTTCATTCTCTGACAAAAATATATTTATTTCAGAGCACTTTCGTACATCAGTATCACTGATTGCCCTGATAGAATTAATATCTTTTCGTAGAAGATCCGATATTAAGTATCCATACTTTTTTAAAACGCTTTTGCAAAAACCGTGGTAATTTGTCACAGTTACTTTGTCGTTAACTAAAATCGGGTTATTTGAGATGCCCATTAATTCTGGCAATTTTTCAGCAACTTCACGTTTTACTTTTAGCGCTGCATTCACACTAAAGGTAAGTCCCAATACTCTCTTAGGATTTGGGATTTGTCCCGATGCAAATAAATACGCTATTCGGCTGATCATGGTTGTTGTCTTCCCATATCCTGCCGGTGCTTCAACAATAACCTTAGGTGCTTCTGTAAAGATAACACTCAGTTGTCTCTCATCGCCTTCATGTTGCCGGATAAGTAATTCTCTTAATTTCCTAATATCAGACATTTACAGCTACCTCCTGCGCTTTCACAATCGCATTTGCATAGCATTCTGGAATAAGCTCCTTCGGCAGCAGATTTCCGATGATTCGACCAAGGAGAATTCCCTTTTTTACCATATACCACGTTGAATACATATTGCAAAACTCTATTTCATTTTCTGCCGAAATATCTGCTAATTTTTTGGGTGTATATGTCGAAATATCAATACCCATTTTTTTGAAGTATTTTTTGACAAAGTCTTGGTCAAGGACAACATTTTCTCCATTGCTATCCATTTCTTGAACAACTTTTTTTACGAGCTCTGTTCTGCCATAATGGATCAAGTTTTTGACAATTTCGATTTCAAAGCACAATTCGTTTGTAAAAAATTCTCGTTCTCCAGGAATTTGGCCTTGTTTTACATCCCCATCATAGATTGAGATGCAGGGAATACTAAAAGATTCCAAAAGCCGTCTAAGTGGCTTTATTGAATTTTCACCACGTGCGTTTATAACACTAATCGCATGTTCATTCAATGAAATGCCAAGTTTGTCTGCAAATTCTGTTATACAGCCATACTCTGTTTCACCCTCAATCAGAATTACGCAATGTGCATAGAAAGCCTCCTTAATTTCAGGAAAATGCATTAGTAGATGTTTTTGATTCGTATCTGTAAGTTGCAATTTAGATCCACTAATGATTTTGGTTTGATCTTCAGCCTTGTAAAACCGAATTAAGTTCCGGTAATCATCTATTAATATATCTGTCGAGTGTGTGACAATCAAAAGCTGACCATCAATACCGTCAATTCCAAAGCACATATTCAACAATTCTTTAAATTCATTATCTTTATTGCACAAGATACGCTTGTAATATCCAATAAGCGATCTTTGAAGGAATGGATGAAGATGAACTTCAGGCTCATCGATAGATAAGACCAGCGGGAGAATTTTTTTACCCTCTTCATTTGTGTAGAGCTGCTCTTCAAAAAGGATCGCCTTACTTTTATAAATCTCCATAATTTGGCAAAGAATATCAATTGACGCCATTGCCATGAACTGGACACCACTACCAGTATTATCTATTTTTCGTTCACCGTCAGAAAGATAAAATAACTTTGAAAGCATTTCAGAGGAATTATTAGATATAGTTGCTCTGATATCATAGTCACTAAAGCTACGTATTTTTTCCAAATGTTCATTGATAAAGGTTGTTAGCGCCCCAACCTTTTCCTCATTCAAGAAATTAGTACTTTCTTCGTTAGCTATATATCGATTGATAATACTATTTACAATTAGTCCAGCGCCCTTTGTAGTATCCAGTCTTAACACTTTTCCTGGGACTGAATTGGTATCGTACCTTAAGAAGTGAATCTTCTTGAGCTGTCTGCTCTGTATGCTTTCTCCTGTATCACTGGAAACAATCGTTGGGTGTGCTTCATCAATTTTCTGTGAATATCGAATGTTCAAAAGGCTGGCATCCTCAGGAGAAAAGTTATCCCCAAAAAAGCCTTGTTCTTCAGGAAGCAGTTTCAGCGTAAGGGTAATTTCAATAGGTTTGTCTGGCGAGCCAAAGTCGGTTTCTTCGAAGCTTTTGGCGTTGCACACCGACCCCAGCAAAGTTAAAAAATTACTTTTTCCTAGATTATTTTCTTCGATGATGTAGTTTGATTCCGGATGAAAATTCACAGAAATATCATCTATATTCCGGTAGTTAGAAATATGGACATAAGAAAGTTTCATAATATTGTCACCATCTATAACTGCATACAATTGCTTATTGATATAAACAGAATCTAATTATTTGTCCCCAGTCACATCTGTAATTTGGTCTTTTGTCTCTCGCATATGCTACTAAGATTATGAATATTTCAAAGATGTCAAGCTGTAAATTATTGCCCATTGTCAGGAAAAATTTCTTTGTAATGGTCCTGATTCCGATTTATCAGTTTCTTGTTGTGCATTTGCATTCTCAAATACCTTAGGTCAATTACATTCGGAAGATTGTCCCATTTTTCATCTCAAACAAAATCATTTGAATATCATTTTGTCCACCATCCGGGTTGATTTTTTGTTACTCTCCCCCCTTCTTTTTTGAAGTGAAAGACACAGCCAAGCTCTTTGGCCTTTGCTACAACATCTGAAAGTTCCTGGCCTCCAATAATCCATAGGCTACCTCCACTAGAGCGCTTATCTATATACTGGATTCCCCTATTTTGAAGAAATTCGAGAATGTCTTTAGCGGCTTCTTTGTCAAACAGTGACAGCTGTTCTGATTCCGTAGGACGATTTTTGACCTGCATCTTTCTAGTGGTTTTAAATTTTCGCTGCTTTGGGGAACCCTGGTCTACGGCTTTTTCATCAGGAACTGGTATAGCTTTTGGCATCGATTGTTGGCTGTCAGCTGTACCAATGTGCGAAACAACCAAACTCTTTGGCTGTTCGATCTTTGCCCCTATGACATCGTTCTTAGGGTCCAATGCCGCCGCAATTGTAGCCGTCTCAGATTGAGCTAGTTCTTCTTCGCCAAGAATGGCATGCGCCTGCTGTTTTACGCGCTGCAGCAATTCTGTCTCCTGGTCGGGCACCTTCTCAATTGCTTTATCCTCTCCCGGTTCAATTCCCTGTTCACATAGTGCCGCCACTACTCGTTCCATGGTTTTCTCCGGATTACGATAGTATTCGCTGCCACGAATTCGGATAAAACGCCATCCCAGACGCTCAAGAATCGTTTGGCGTTCCATATCTTCACGAATCTTGTTTTCTCCGCTGTGATAACGTTCACCATCACATTCGATTGCAATCTTCTTTTTCCCACACACTGCAACCATATCCAGGCGATACGCGCCCACTTCCCACTGCTGTACCAAATGATAGCCTTTCATTGCAAGGTATTTTGCAACAGAGGCTTCAAAAGGAGATTCTGACTTTTCTTCAATTTTGGAATTCAGAATATGGATGGACTCAGGATTTAAGGAAAAATCAATCAACATTTTACGGATATCGCCCGGTTTCAGATCGTTTGCCGAATCGAGGGAATCCACAACCCAGAGCTGATCTTTGGCACGGCTCACTGCAACGTTGTATCGTTTTCTATAAGCGTCATCTACTCCAAAGCCTTGCTTTGCAACGGGACCTCCTCCATTTGCACAATCCACCACACTCAGGAAAATCACATCACGCTCATCTCCCTGGAAATTGGAAGCATTGCCACAAAGAATTCGTCGCTCACTGCATACCTTTGCGTCAATGTGTTTATAGATTTCTTCCTGGAGTTTCTTGACTTGTTCATCTCCCAACAGAGAAATAATTCCAAAGGATTTGCCCGCATACTCCGGCTGCTCCAAACATGCCTGCAACAGGGCAACAATCGCTTTTGCCTCGTTTGGATTGGTTTTTCCGATTCGTTCGCCGTTGGTTACCCGGTAGTTCACAACTGCTGGCAGCAAAACGCTATTGCTGCAATCACGCAATGGTTTAATCTTAAAATCATAAGAAAGCCAGTTGGAAAATTCGATGATCTCAGGGACACACCGAAAGTGTTCACGGAGCATTAACGGCTGGAAAGTGGTGGCTGCAATATCATAAATGGACGTTTTCGCATCGTATAGATGGGCATTTGGAATTTTGTCGGCAAGGTACATTTCCTTCAAAACGTTCATCTTATCCGTTTCAACACCAACTGCCATCGGGCTGACCTGTTTATCATCACCTACAATAACCAGCTTCCTGCCCATATATAAAATAGCCAGAGAGGAAATATCGGACTGGCTTGCCTCATCAATGATAATAATGTCAAATTTATTTGTACGGGGATTAAGACTTTCCAGTGCTTTTCCAATTGGCATGATCCACGCTGGAACAGCATCCTGACATTTTACCATCAATTTGCGCGCTTCAGCACGGTACATCGGCGCATTTTTTCCGGTACCCTTGCCGATCTTCTTTACAGTTAATTTCCACCCCTGCAGTGCCTGCTTCATACTGATATCGTGCTCTGTTCTGCACAGCAAATGATACCAAGCTGATTTTTCTGCAAATTTTGCAGTAACCTCACGGTATTCCCGACTTAGGGAAAGGCTCTTTTTTTGCAGTTCCGCAAATGGTTCCGCTACAATTTCTTCGATGATCCCGCAGTATTGTTTCCAGCGCCAGGCATCCTCAATATTGTCAGGTACAGAAATGCTGCCATGCATACCAGTCCGGTTGCGGATTGCATCAGCCCACTGAGGTGCAACTGGAGCCAAGCGATTCAAGTATTCCTCACGTTGATTCTTAAGGCTGATCTTTGCATATGTGTCTTCCAGAATCCTATATGCATCTCTATATGCGGCGGTATCATATGTTACCGTCGCAGAGTAAAGGGCTTTGCATTCTTCTGAATCGATTCTCTTGCCCGATTGAAGAATTGTCCGGTTACTCTTTAAATTTTCTTCAATCGTGGAAATTGCTTCAACGATGTCAAAGAGATCACAAAACCTCGGAATTACGTTCTCCACTGCTGATAAGATTTTTTCCGTTAAAACAATCTCTGAATCCAGCGTATTATTCTGGAAAACGGTATCACAAAGCAGACCCACACTCTCCATACGCTGTGTGAGCACTGCATACTCGTCTTTAAACCAGTCCAAATAGCGCCGAACTAAAGGAATATAATTTGCAGCAACTCTCTCCGGTTCCTGTGGATCGAGATCGTAAAAACGTGGAACGCCATGTTTGGCAATCAGATCATTCCAGTAAGAAGCACACTGATCTCTCATCGCCTTCATTTCCAAAACATGAAGTATCAGCTTGCAGTCTTCTGCGTTCTGCGGCTTCTGGCCATTAATGGTAGCTCCGTTTAGAGCTACCTCCAACTGTTTGTTCAGAAACAGCACTAGTTTACTGATCTTTCCTCCCTGGCTATACTTTTCCAACAATTGCCGTACTGCATTGGGAAACTCAGGCCCCTCATTTAGAACAACAACTTCCTTACCAAATTTTTCGGTAAGCAGATTTTCTGCGCATATACAGGTTTTCTGGATTTGGTCGATCAGCTGATCCCATAGCAATCTATAGTTATTTCCCTTCTTACCATCCGCAGCACAATACTGCATCCACGATTCCCATTTCGGAATTGTGGAAATATACTCCCGGAGCTGATTTACCGCTTGTGAAGACGGATAATCCAATGTCATATGCCCAAACGGGCCATTCATCACGATTTTCTTTTCTTCTGGACAGTTCAAAATCTCCCAATGGTTATTCTCAGCCAAAGACTTTAATCGAGCCTGTTCATAATGTAGAACATCGCATTTTTGTTCAAAATCGCTTGGAGACATTATCGTGGTTGGGTTGGGAATGTTCTGTGCAAATTCTATTTCATCCTGCGGGCTGATCGTGCCATTGCTTCGGTAAAGCTCTGTTAGCTCTGTAAAACTAAGCGGCAATGGTTCATATAAGCGGACCGTTCCTGGGATATAAGAAAGCTCCTTACTGTTTTTCTGAACAAAAGCAGCTGCAGCCGATGGAGAAATTTGCTCACCATTATAAACAATACAGTTGCACTCCTGATTGATAATAGCGAAAAGTTTCTTTCGTACATCGGCAAGATCGTTGATAATTTTCTTTCGTTCCTGCCCTAGAGAATCCATTTCCTTCTTGAGATCAAAGGAAGTATACTGTGCCATATAACTGGTAATTCCATCAATGGATTTTTCCATATCAACATTGGAGTCATCCAGCATAGACACACATAAATTCTGAAGTCCAGGCACTACCTTTTCTTTTAGAACGCTCAACGCTTTCTGTGTCTGACTGGTAACAAGGATGCTTTTTCCCTGAGCCAAAAAATGTCCCATCAAATTCGCAATCGTATGGGTTTTTCCTGTTCCCGGAGGGCCTTGCACCAAAACAGCGTTATATTGTTCAATTCGGCGCGCGATTTCCAGCTGCTCTTTGTTGGCTTCCTTAGAAATCAGAATATCAACGCTTTCACCACCAACGGCTGCCAGCTGCTCCTCAATGGAAGTCTCTCCTGTATCTTCAGGAATATCAATTTTCCCGCCTTCTACAATATCTCCGATGGGAGCAGGGACTTCCCCTGTTTCACTTACGTGTTCAATGATTTGTTCGATAGCCTTCACTGCTCCATCCAAACGTTTCCGCAGAATATAGCAGGGGTTACGATAAAGCAGAAGGCGCTCTTTTTTCTGCCAGCCATCCGGAATGCCATTTTCCGAGTAAATACTTTCCGAAGAGAGCTGATGAATAAACATCTTAAAGAATACTGGCAGCTCATTTCGATCCAAAGGATGATAGTCATTTTGATGGAGATCAACTCTTAAGTGGTTAATAGAAGCTAAGTTGATCTCTTCCATATTCTGAAACATGACTGTATAAAGATCGGTCTCTGCGTCAGTATCTTCAATATAGATGGTGTTTTCTCTTGAATCATGGCGAATTTTCACCCGCCGGGTCAAAATCGGATGGTCAATTTCAGCTGTTCTCCGATCACGGATAAAGCCGTCCGCCACTACAAGCTCCAATGTTTCGGAATCTCGTTCCAAGTCAACACATATTTTGTAAAGATCTGAAAAGAAGTTTCTCGTTCGGGCGAGCAACCTTTGTTTTTCGGCCCACGCATTGCGTTTTACACTCCAAGCCTGATATTCATCAACACGTTTCTGATTATCAGAAAAAAACTTAAGATCACTTTCATCCGGTTCATCCACATTCTGCGATTTTGCCTGTCCTGAAGCTTTTGTAGAATGGTGAATTATTTCCTTTACTCTGACTGGGTACCGATAATCATTCCACCCCTGCTCCAGCCATTCACCAAAACTGGAATCAGGCACTGGGCAACGCTGGAATTCCGGCTTATGTACAGACAGAAGGATGTTTGAATCATTTTCTGGCTCTAGCCCCTCCTCTTCTGTGCGATCCCGATAAAAAACTTTAATGTTTTCAGAATCATTGGGAAAAGAAGAGATTGGACTCCACCACGGATACTCTGATACCCGCAGAATCACTTTTTGTTTTAGCTTATTCAACTCTTCTATAAATTTAAAAAGAGAAACAACTTTTTCTTGCTTAGTTTCTCTTACTACTTCTATTTTATTTTCCAAAATCGCACTTCCTTTTGGTCCAGTCTCCCCACAGGCAGTTGTTCTCTACTCAACTCTGCACAGAGCTTATTAATATTATTATACTCTTTATATCTTACAGCATCAACTAACGTATAAAAATTTGGCTTAAGCTAAATTATCAGCTTTACAACTTTAATATCTTTTTTCTGAGCATACTCCACCAGTGCTCTGGCATTGCTCCCCGGCTGCCAGGCATAGGCGATCAAGTAATCCACATGGTCTACGACATATCGGTTTGCCGCCACGATGGCCGCCCTATAGGGCACTTTCTCCATTCCAGGGGGATAGAACAAGCTGTCAAAGCCTTCCGGCTTCTGGATGGGCCTCTTTGCCGGATGATAAGGAAGCAGCAGAGTCAGCTCCACTTCCGGGTGCCGAGTCTTTGACTCTTTCACTGCCCTGGCAGCAAGGCTGTCAAACCTGCCATAGTGTCCTACGATGAACTCCCCTACCCCAAGCTCTGTAATATGGTGCTCCACTTCAGCCAACAATGCCGGGTAAATGGTATCCGGGGCATCTCTATGGCCAATGAAAAAGCAGGTCTTCTTCATAGTCTGCCCTCCCTTTATAGTTATGTAACTCGTTAAAATTATACGATATAAATAATTAACTTGCAACGAATTGTAAAAGTATAATTTACGAAAAACACAATTAAAGGGGTGACTCAGGTGAAGGACATTCTTTCTGTTATCACCGCATATCGAGAAGAACGAGGCTGGACCGAATACCAGCTTGCAGAGCGTTCCGGTCTCCCACAGTCCACTATTTCTTCCTGGTATCGGAAAAATATGATTCCCACCATCCCCTCCCTGGAAAAGATTTGTACTGCTTTTGGAATCACTCTTTCCCAGCTGTTTGCCGAGGAAGACGATCCCGTTGCTTTAACGGATTCGCAGAAAAAGCTTTTGGAATCCTGGGCCAGGTTGACCGAGGAGCAGCAGGCTGTGGTGTTTGCCCTAATTGAAAAGATGTAATCAGGTGATCTGCCTTGTGTATCGGTGAAGCAGTCAAGGAACGCATCTTGGAACTCTGCCGGGAGAAGAATATCTCCATCAACAAACTGAGCACCATGAGCGGTGTCACCCAGTCCACGGTCAACAACATTGTTAGTGGCCGCAATCGGAGCGCCACCATTTCCACCATCAAAAAGCTTTGTGATGGCCTGGGAATTACCATCGAGCAGTTCTTTGATTCTGACCTGTTCCGGGATCTGGATCAGGAACTCCAGTAAAATAAAAAAGCCCGCCTGCACCCGTGCATCAGCTGTACGGGTACAGGCGGTTTATCATTTCATACGGTACTGTTCTTTAGATTTTCTCCTTCTGGGGCTTGGCTTTGGGGCGTTCAAAAAGATGCCAGAGTTTGTTCCTTTCAATCTCTGCTTCATAGTTCTGGAGCTTCTTTTTCAGAGCTGTATTTTCCTGTTCCAGACCTGCTGTGTTCAGCTGACGCCGGACCGATTTATACTCCTGTAATTCTGCATTCAAAGCGGCCACTTTGTTCTTCAGTTCCACGATCAGCTTATTGGCGGCGTCCAAAGCTTTCTTGAAGCCAATTGCTTTATGCTCCTGGGTACAGTACTTCTTGGCAGCGGCTGAAAGTACTTCATATTCTGAGCGCTCCAGAATCACCTTGGAAGAAAACGGAACGGGCCGGGCTTCGATCTGTTCCACTTTCTGGATCTCCACCTGCTGCCGCTGGACTTTCTCCAGCTTCTTTTCCAGAGAGGCAGCCTGTTGCTCTTTCTCCTGGGTCTGCTCGGTCAGGGCTGCCAGCCTTTCCTGCTCCTTCTGAACCTTAAACTGGGTCACGGTCAGATGCTCCTCCGAGCTGCCTCTCTCCCCACGCTCGACATCGGTGTATCCAGCTTCCTGCATATACCGGAAGAAGTCATCCTGGAGGACGCTGTAGGATTTCTTGAGGATTGGTTTCCCCTTCTCGGTCCTCAATGGCTCACCGGTGGTTTCGTCCAGGATGGGTTTGGAGGCCCACTTCTTGCTCATACTGACCTGCATGATGGTCTCCTTCACCTTTCCCACCAGGGACTTATCTTTGCATCGTTTGGTCCAAAGGATTTGCTTTTCTACCACCGGGACATACACCACATGGAGGTGGTAGTGGTAGACATCTTGACCCAGAGCATCTGACATGGCCCGGTTGCGTTCATCGGCATGCATCACTGCGGACAGGATATACTGCTCCCCTCCCACAATCTTGATGGCGGCCTGATAGGCAGCCTCATAAAATTCTTTGGCGAACTCATACCCGCCCCGGTTGAAAAAATAAGCGGAGTTCACATCAAAGACCAGCTCTCCATACCGGAAGGCGTCCTCCTTGAGGCCGCGGGTAGAGATGATACCGTCTGCCTCCATTCGATCAAACTTCTCCAAATAGCTTCCATCCGGCTTCCTGAAATGGACGTTCATGTGAGAGCGTTCCGGGACAATATCCGGGTTGACGTAGGAGTCCTTCTCGCGCTCGTTATGCTCCTGGGCGTTTTTCAATTTCTGTGTGGTCAATCTCATATTCCTCGCGCTGGTACGGTCGATACCGTCGCCTCTTGCCATAGCGCTCCTTTCTCGCCCACTGGGCGGTAGATACGGGGAGGCCCGGGAGATGCACTTCTGCGGAAGTGTAATAACCCACTATGACACTTTCAGCCTGAGGCTGCAAAGTGCCGTGGGCTCTCCCGAGGGGCTCTCCGAGGGGGATTACGGCTCCTGCGGGAGCCGTTTTCGGTCAGGGTCCGCCACCGCATTTCAAATAGGACCGTTACGGCCCATTTGCCCAAAAAATTACGGGTGCCAGCCATAACAAAAACTGTTATGACCAGCACCCGTATTCTTCATGTGGTTGCGTTTTACCTTGCTATTTCTTCAATGTTCCTGACCGAACCATACTGCATTACTTCTTTTTCGTTCCGATCATCGGTATACCAGATGATCTGCTCCGGCCGAATGACCCCGCGATACAGATGGCATACCGGGCTCCCGAAGTGCAATGCCCTGTCATAAAACCACTGTGCCTTTTCCATGGAAGTTGTCCAGGAGATGCGATACTTCGCCCTGTCCATAGGCTCAGTACCTGCCCGGTAGATTATAATCTCTTTCATAGAGATCATCTCTTCCGGAATTCGTTTCTCAATGGGAGCATATTTTCTCGCTTGCCGGACGTATTTCCGGACGATAGGCATATGGTCTCCA
>CALWZL010000004.1 GCA_944385995.1 uncultured Faecalibacterium sp. | reverse complement strand
TCCCCTCCGGCGCCTTCCGCAAGGCTGCGGTCATCACCCTGATCGCCGTCAGCGTGGTCCTCACCGGCACCTGGCTGCTGCTGATCTTTGATCCCCAGCTGGAAATGGTGGACGCCCTCTTTGAAATGACCAGTGCTTTCGGCACCGTGGGCCTGTCCACCGGCATCACCACCGCCCTGAGTGTGCCGTCCAAGCTGGTCTCGATTCTGATTATGTACATCGGCCGCCTCGGCCCCCTGACCATCGCCTCGGTCTGGTACTTCAACAAAGGCGAGCGGATTCGCTATCCCGAGGGCAACATTGCCATCGGCTGACAGGAGGAAACAACATGTTTGGCAAATCGAAGAAAGCAAAAGCTTCCTATGGCATTGTGGGCCTGGGCCGGTTCGGCATGGCGCTGGCCATTGAGCTGGCCGAGGCCGGCGAAGATCTGGTGGTTCTGGACCAGGACGAAGAAAAAGTCCGCATCATGCGGGATTACACCGAGAGCGCCTATGTGGTCAAGGGCCTGGACAAAAAGACCCTGGAGGAGACCGGCATCCAGAATTGTGATGTGGCGGTGGTCTGCATCGGCGAGAAGATGGACGTGTCCATCCTGACCACCCTGCACCTGGTGAGCCTGGGCATCCCCACCGTCATCGCCAAGGCTGCCAGCGAGGAGCAGGGCCAGGTCCTGCGGAAGCTGGGCGCCCAAGTGGTCTACCCCGAGCACGACATGGCCATCCGGCTGGCCCACCGGCTGGAGACCACCGGCATGCTGGACTTTGTCCAGCTCAGCGAGCGGGTGAGCATCTCCAAGCTGGCTGTCCCCGAAAAGATGATCGGCCGCACCGTTGTGGATGTCAATCTCCGCGGCCGCTTCGGCCTGAACATCATCGCCATCGAGAACGGCGGCAAGGTCAACGAGACCGTCGGCCCTGACACCGTCTTTCAGGAGGGGGATATCCTCTTTGTGTCGGGGGGCAAAAATGCAGCCAACAACCTGATCGAATGGCTGGAAACCCACTAAATCGCCCCGTTTCCCAGACGTAAAACAAGCCCGCCTTTCCGGTTTTGCCGGAGGGCGGGCTGTTTTGTTGTGGAATATCAGAAGAAGGAAACCTGGCTGCTCTCGGGCAGGTCGCCCAGGGCACCCACCTGGCGCAGACGGTCAATCACGGCGCTGGTGACCCCCGACGCCTGCTGCAGCTCCTCCACCGAGAGGTAATCCTCTCCGTGGATGGTCACCTGTTCCAGGGCCAGGGCTGCGCTGGCACCCAGTCCCTTGATGGCCGCAAAGGGCAGCCGGACCTTGTCGTCCTCCAGCACATACTTGACGCCCCGGCTCTTGCCGATCTGGATGGGCAGGAACTGATAACCCCGCATCAGCATCTCGTTGGCCAGCTGGAGGGACACCAGCAGATCTTCGTCTTTGGCGTTCTTCTCCTCCTTCAGGCGGCGGCTCACCTCGTTCATATGGGCCCGGGCCACATCGGGACCCCCAACGGCCGCCTCATAATCGATGTCATCCCCCCGGACGGTGAAATAAACCGCATAGAAGGCCTGGGGATAATAGATCTTGTACCACATCAGCCGGATGGCGCTCATCAGGTAGGCCACCGCGTGGGCCTTGGGGAACATATACTTGATTTTGCGGCAGGATTCAATATACCAGTCGGGGACATCGTGTTCCCGCATGGCCTCCTCCCAGCCGGGCTGGAATCCGCCCTTGGCCACCTTGCCTTTGCGGACCGCCTCCATGATGTCAAAGGACATCTTGGGCTCCAGGCCCTTGCGGATCAGGTAGAGCATGATGCTGTCGCGGCAGCCGATGACCTCCGCAATGGTACAGGTGCCGTTGCGGATCAGCTCGTCGGCGTTGTTGGTCCAGACATCGGTGCCGTGGGACAGGCCCGAAATCTGGATCAGTTCCGAGAAGTTTTTGGGTTTTGCCTCCACCAGCATCTGACGGACAAAGTTGGTGCCCATCTCCGGGATGCCGAAGGTGCCGGTCTGGCTGTCGATCTGCTCAGGGGTGACCCCCAGAGCCTCAGGACTGGTCAGCAGGCTGTAGACCTTGGGGTCGTTCATGGGGATGCTGTCCACCGGCACCCCGGTGTACTCCTCAAAGTACTTGTAAAAGGTGGGCATATCGTGGCCCAGCTCGTCCAGCTTGAGCAGGGTGTCGTGGAGGTATTTGAATTCAAAGTGGGTGGTCAGCAGGCCGCCGGCCACGTCGTCAGCCGGGTGCTGGATGGGGCAGAAATCGTAGATTTCACTGGTGGCCGGCACAACCACCATGCCGCCGGGGTGCTGGCCGGTGGTCCGCTTGACGCCGGTACAGCCCAGGGTCAGGCGGTTTTCCTCGGCGTGGTTGACCGTCATCCCCCGTTCCTCCAGATACCGCTTGACATAGCCGTAGGCCGTCTTGTCCTGGATGCCCGAGACGGTGCCCGCCTTAAAGACGTTTTCCTTGCCAAACAGTTCCTCGGTGTACCGGTGGACGCTGCTCTGGTACTCGCCCGAGAAGTTCAGGTCGATATCCGGCTCCTTGTCGCCGTAGAAGCCCAGGAAGGTCTCGAAGGGGATGTCGTGGCCGTCCACCAGCATGGGAGTGCCGCAGACCGGGCAGTTCTTGTCGGGCAGGTCAAAGCCGTCCTCCACGCTGCCGTCGGTGATGAATTCGCTGTGCTTGCACTTGGGACAGCGGTAGTGGGGCGGCAGGCTGTTGACTTCCGAAATCCCCGAGAAGTGGGCCACAGCCGAGGAGCCAACCGAGCCGCGGCTGCCTACCTGGTAGCCGCCGGCGTTGGAATAGGCCACCAGCTTGACCGCAATCACATACAGAACCGCATAGCCGTGGCCGCAGATGGAGTCCAGCTCCTTCTGAAGCCGTTCCCGCACCAGGTCGGGCAGAGGGTCGCCGTAGTCCTCCTTGGCCCGTTTCCAGGTGGCCTCCCGCAGCTGTTCCTCTGCGCCCTCAATGCTGGGCGGGTAGGTGCCCCGTGGGATGGCCCGGACGGTGTTGTCCACCATGGCCGCGATCTTGTTGGGGTTGGTGATAACGATTTCACGAGCCTTTTCCGGGGGCAGGTAATCGAACTGGGACAGCATGTCCTCGGTGGTCCGGTAGTACAGGGGCGGCTGATGGTCGGCGTCCTTATAGCCGCTGGCCGCCTGCATCACCGTCCGGTAAATCGCATCCTCCGGCTCCTGGAAATGCACGTCACCGGTGGCAATCACCGGCTTGTGCAGGTCCTCTCCCAGCTGAATCACCGTCCGGTTGAAGTCCTTCACCTTTTCGATGCTGTCCACACGGCCTTCCCGAACCATATAGGCGTTGTTGCCCAGGGGCTGGACTTCCAAAATATCATAATAGGCCGCGATCTTTTTCAGTTCCTCATAGGGGCGCTCGTCCACAATGGCCCGGTACAGCTCCCCTGCCTCACAGGCCGAGGTGATGAGCAGGCCCTCCCGGTACTGATTCAGCAGGCTCCGGGGCACCCGGGGCTTTTTGAAGAAGTAGTCCAAATGGGCCTTGCTGACGATCTTGTAGAGGTTTTTCAGGCCCGACTGGTTTTTCACCAGCAGGATGATGTGATAGTATTTTTTCTTGAGGACTTCCCGGTTGCCGCCCAGGCCGGTATTGATTTCACTGATGTCCGAAATCTGTTTTTCCTCCAGATCCCGCAGCATGACGCAGAAGATCCGGCCCAGGGCTCCGGCGTCCTCACAGGCCCGGTGGGCCTCATAGTCGGGCAGCTCCAGGTGTTTGTTGATGGTGCCCTGTTTGTAGTTGTGGAGGCCGGGGTACATGGTCTGGGCCATGGTCAGGGTATCGATGTAGGTGGGCTCAAATTTGAGGCCGCTTCTCCGGGCCGCCGCCCGCATAAAGCGGATGTCAAAGCCATTGGCGTTGTGGGCCACCAGCACCCGGCCCCCTGTAAAGTCCAGAAAGGCCTGCAGCGCTTCCCCTTCCTGGGGGGCGTCGGCCACCATCTCGTTGGTGATGCCGGTGAGCTCGGTGATTTTGGGTGTGATGGGCTTGGGCGGCTTGACAAAGGTGTCGAACTCGTCCACCACTTCCCCGTTCCGCACCAGCACCGCGCCGATCTCGGTCAGGTACTCACAGCCGGGGTCCAGGCCGGTGGTCTCGGTGTCAAAGACACAGAACTCCCCTTGCAGGGGCTGATCCTGGGTGCCGTAGACACAGGGGACCATATCGTCCACAAAGTAGGCCTCACAGCCGTAAATCAGCTTGAAATCGGGGTCGGACTTGTGGATGTCGTCGGCAGCCAGCATGGCCTCGGGGTACCCCTGGCAGACGCCGTGGTCGGTGATGGCGATGGCCGGATGACCCATCCTGTGGGCCAGCTTGACGATACCGCCCGGGTCACAGAAGCCGTCCAGGGCCGACAGTTTGGTATGGAGGTGGAGCTCCACCCGCTTTTCGGGGGCGTGGTCCTCCCGGTGCCGCCGCTCCACAATCAAAACGTCGTAGGGATAGACGATGTAGTCGTGCTCGTACTTGTCATAAGCGCAGTCGCCCCGCACCAGCAGGGTGGTGCCGTTCTTGATGCCCTCCCACTTGGAGCAGTCCTCCCCCTCCTGGGCCCGGACCTTCAGATTGATGGAACCGGTATAGTCGGTGATGGAGACACTGTAGATCTTGCGGAAGCTGCCTTTGACCTCGGTGGCGAACACGTCGCCCCAGATCATGCACTTGCCGCCTTCGCCGCCCAGGTCTTTCAAGGGGGTCAGGTCCTTGGGCTTGAACATCTTTCCGTGGAAAATCTGGACCGGCTTGTCGGTCAAGTCGACCCCTTCCACCTGGATGGAAGGTCCGGTCTTTTTGGCCTCGAACTGGACCACCGGCGGGGCCGCCTTTTCTTCCAGTTTCTTTTCCAGCTCCCGGCGCTCGGCCTCCCCTGCCGCTGACACCAAATGCACCTCGGGCCGCTGGCCGGTGTGGTTTTCCACCCGGTCGGCCAACAGATTCTCAAACCCCAAGTCTTTCAGAAAGCCGGTGCCGTTGCGGACGCCCACCGTGATGGCATTTCCCTCCAGGGCCAGGGTGCACCGGTCCAGAAAGCCGTTGATGGGGACGCCGTCCCGCTTCATCTCCTCAAAGAGATCCTGCAAGGTTTCCACCGTCAGGCTGGCATAGGGGTAACAGTTGTGGATCATCAACTCATAGCCCTCATAATCGGGCTGTAAGGACGCCAAAAGCCGCGCACACAGGCCCTTGTCCAGCGGCGCGGCACTTTGCAGGGTAAAAATCACTTTTTGCTCGGCCCGCAGCATCAGGGCGTGTTCCACCATCACTTTGCCGAAACAGGCGGCAAAGTCGGGGTCCGCCATAAACTGGGGCCAGAGCTGGGATACCAGTGGTTTCAATGCGCTTCTCCTTTAAAACAGCTCTTGTTCAAAGCAGTCAAAGTCTGTATCGTAAAGCCGCGCCCTGCCTGTCCGGCCAAAGCCCAGTTTGGCATAGGAGCGGAGGGCGCGGTGGTTTTCCCGACCCACCAGGATGCGGCAGCTTCTGCATCCCATCCCGGCCAGACGTTCCATGGCGTCGGCCAACAGACGGCGGCCCATCCCCTGGTTTTCCCAGGCCGGGACCACCAGCAGCCGCACCACTTCCCCGGCGGGTTCCCAATCCCGGTTCCAACAGGGCAGGGCAGCGGTGTCGGGGTCGTCGAAGGAGAGGACATACGCCCCCACCAAAGACCCTTCCGCCGTTCGGGCGCAGAAAAGCTGCCCCCTGCTCTGATCGGCGGTCAGGGTAGCTGGATCGGGATACCATTCGTCCCAGGGACAGTCGGGCCGGGCTGCCGCTCCGCGGTAAAAAGGCAGCAGCTGGGCCAGGTCCGCCGGGGACGCCGGATTGATTGTAAGATCGATCACAGTTTATAAATTTCCTCCATGAACTGGTCCAGGATGTTGTCTCCCACCAGTTTGCGGACCGGTTCGCCGTGGACAAACAGCAGAGCCTCGCCCTTGCCGCCGGCAATACCGATGTCAGCCTCCCGGGCCTCGCCGGGACCGTTGACCACGCAGCCCATCACCGCCACCTTGATGGGCTTTTTGTAGCCCTGGAGCCGGCGCTCCACCTCGTTGGCAATTTCGGTACAGGGATACTGGGTCCGGCCGCAGGTGGGACAGGTGATGACCTCGGGGCCCGCCACCGGGAACCCCACCGCCCGCAGGATGTTGTAGCCGGCCTCCACTTCCTTTTCGGGGTCGGCGGCCAGAGACACCCGGATGGTGTCGCCGATGCCCTCCATCAGCAGCCCGCCGATCCCCATGCCGGATTTCAGCAGGCCCATCTGATAGGTGCCGGCCTCGGTGACCCCCACATGGAGGGGGTAGTCGGTGACCGCCGACAGCTGCCGGTAGGCCTCCATCATCCGGGGGACGTTGGAGCTCTTGATGGAGATGACAATGTCGTGGAAATCAAACTTTTCCAGCAGGCGGACATGATAGAGAGCGCTCTCCACCATGGCCTCGGGCACCGGGGCGCCGTACTGGGCCAGGATGTGCTTTTCCAGGCTGCCGCCGTTGACTCCGATGCGGATGGGAATGTTTCCGGCCCGGCAGGCCCGGACCACTTCCTTCACCCGGTCGTCGTCCCCGATGTTGCCGGGGTTGATGCGGATTTTGTCCACCCCCACCGCGGCACAGGCCAGAGCGGCCCGGTAATCAAAGTGGATATCCGCCACGATGGGGATATTCACTGCCTTTTTCACCGCCTCGATGCACCTGGCATCTTCGGGGGTGGGGCAGGTGACCCGCAGAATCTGGCAGCCCGCCGCCTCGCACCGTTTGGCCTGGGCCACGTTGCCCTCGATGTCCTGGATGGGGACATTCAGCATGGTTTGGACCGCGATGGGGTTGCTGCCGCCAATGGTCAGGCTGCCGATTTTGACTTCACGCTTGGGCTGGCGCATGGTATGAAACCTCCTGTTTTTACATCAGGCACCGGTGATTAAACGCAGTACATCGTTGTAGGTGGCGAAGATCATCAGCCCGAACAGCAGAATGAAGGTCGCCAGGGTCAGATTTTCCTGGACACGCTCAGACACAGGCCGGCGGATGACCGCCTCCACGGCCAGGAACACCAGCCGTCCGCCGTCCAGGGCCGGGATGGGCAGCAGATTTAACACGCCCAGGTTGACGGTAATCAGGACCAGCAGTTCCAGCAGGTCGGTGAGGCCATAGCTGGCCGCCTGGCTGATGGCGGACACAATCCCCACCGGCCCGGACAGATTGTTGATGCTCTCCCGGCCCCGCAGCAAATCCACCAGGGAGGTAAAAATAATCCGCCCATAGTACAACTCGCTGTTGAAAGTCTCTTTCAGGATGTTGGCGGGGGTCTTTTCCAGGGCGTAGACGGTGAAGCCGATGTCCATCCGGGCATTGCCGTTCTCATCGGTATAGCTGTCAAACTGAACCCCCGGCAGCTGGACCAGCTTGCCATCCCGACGGACGGTAAAATCTGCCTGGGTATTCTGGGTGCGGACCAGTTCATACAGGATGTCGTTGGCGATGAAGCACCGGCGGCCGTTGACGGCCACAATCTCATCCCCCGCCTGGAGCCCAGTCTGCCCGCAGAGGGCGCCGTCGGCGATGCTGTAAATCACCCGGCTGGCGATGGGGTCGGACCGGAACGAGATCAGGCCCAGCAGCACCACAAAGCCCAGCACAAAATTCATCAGCGGTCCGGCGGCCATCACAATGGCCCGCTTCCAGATGGCGGCCTCCGGGAAGGCAATCCCGGTCCGCCGTTCGGGCGGGATGGGATTAAAATCCTCCGGTTCCTCTTCCTCCAGGCCGGCGTCCCGCTCCCGCTGGGCGGCGTTGGATTCGGGGCTCCCCTCCCCCTCCATGGCCACATAGCCGCCGATGGGCAGAAGCCGGAGGGTATACTGGGTGCTCCCGATGATTTTCTTGTACAGGGCCGGGCCCATCCCGATGGCATATTCGTTCACCTGGATGCCCGAGAGCTTGGCGGCCGAAAAATGCCCGAACTCATGGATGGCAATCACCGCGCCGAACACCAGCACGGAGGCCAAAAAGGTGATGATGACTGACATACGTTTCCCTCTATGACGGCGCCTCGCGCCGCCCACCCCTTTCGCGGGGGCGTATCGTTACAGGTGGCTGTGGACAAAGTCCCGGGCCATCCGGTCACACTCGTAGACATCCGGCAGGGTATAATCACCGCCGAAGCTGTCGCTGTCCACCACCGCCTCCACCAGGCGGCCGATGTCCAAAAAGCCGATCTTATCCTCCAGGAACAGCTTGACGGCCTCCTCGTTGGCGCCGTTGGCGGCGCAGGGGCCAAGGCCCCCCTTGGCGATGGCCTTTTTGCAGGCGGCCAGACACCGGAACGTCTCCTCGTCGGCCACGTCGAAGGTCAACACTTTGAGGGCTGCAAAATCCAGCTCGGGGGCCACCGGCCCGCCCCGCCGGGGCCAGGTCAGGGCGTACTGAATCGGAATCCGCATATCCGGCACACCCAGCTGGGCAATCACCGAGTTGTCGCTGAACTGGACCGCCGAATGGATGATGCTCTGGCGCTGGACCACAATCTGGATTTTTTCAGGGGGCAGGCCGAACAGCCAGACCGCCTCGATCAGCTCCAGGCCCTTGTTCATCAGGGTGGCGCTGTCGATGGTGATTTTGGCCCCCATGCTCCAGTTGGGGTGTTTGAGGGCGTCCTCCTTCTTTTTGTTCCGCAGCTCCTCGGTTTTCATCCCGAAGAAGGGCCCGCCTGAGGCGGTCAGGAGGATTTTGGTGAGAGATTTGGCGCTCTCGGTGTCCTGGAGGCACTGGAAGATGGCCGAGTGCTCACTGTCCACCGGCAGCAGTTTGACGCCGCAGCGCTCCACCGCCTGGGTGACCAGGTGGCCGCCGGTGACCAGACTCTCCTTGTTGGCCAGGGCCAGATCGTGGCCGCTCTCGATGGCGCTGAGGGAAGCCCCCAGGCCCGCAATCCCCACCACGCTGTTCAGAACCACATCGGTCCCGTCCATGGCGGCCAGCTCCCGCAGCCCTTCGGGGCCCCGGAGCAGTTTGGGGGCGTCGGCCCGGCCCGCCAGGGCGGCGTCCAGTTTTTGGGCGGCGGCCGGGTCGGTCATGCAGACCACCCGGGGGTGAAATGCTTCGATCTGCTGGAGCAGCAAGTCGGTATGACTGTGGGCCGACAGGCCGAACACCTCATAGCCTTCGGCCCGGACCACATCCAGGCTCTGGGTGCCAATGGACCCGGTGGAGCCCAGCAGGGTAATTTTTTTCGCCATAGGAGCGTTCTCTCCTCTCATCAGCCGTTCAGCGGTAGAACACCGCCGTAATCACCATCGACACAAAGGGCGCAATGAACATCACGCTGTCAAACCGGTCCAGGATGCCGCCGTGGCCGGGGAAGATGGTGCCATAGTCCTTGATGCCGCACTGACGCTTGACCACGCTGGCGAACAGGTCGCCGTAGATGCCCAGCACCGCCGCCACCACACCCAGCAGGGCGATGATGAGGTACATGGACACCCCGATGTTGCTGCGGGTAAAGGTCTCGGTGCGGTCGGCCACCACCGAATAGACCACCGTGATGATGACGCCGAACAGCATGGTGCCCAGCACTCCGCCGATGGCGCCTTCCACCGTCTTTTTGGGGCTGACCTTGGGGCAGAGCTTGTGTTTGCCGAAGGCCCGGCCCGCAAAATAGGCGCAGGTATCCCCGCCCCAGGCAAAACAGAGAATCAGCAGGATAAAGAAGATGGCGTCGTAGCTGTACTGTTCCACCGGCAGCAGGACTTTCAGGTGAATCAGGGAATAGAAACAGAACAAAATGATCCCCGAAAACAAGATCAGGCCGCTGACCTTCTGATAGCTGACGCTGCCGTTGCGAATCACCAGGTAGATGCAGTAGAACAGCATCAGGGCGAAGGACACCGCCATCACCATCCCGCGGACGCTCTGGTAGCTGGACAGCATCACCAGCAGGGTATAGGGTACCAGGACCGCGTAGAGCAGCCAGTCTTTTCTCTCAAAGCCCAGGGCGGCATACACTTCGTGCATCCCGATCAGGGCCACCGCCGCCACCACCAGATTGAAGATCATGGTGTTGAAGGTCAGCATCACCAAAACCAGGACCGCTATGCCCACCAGGGCTGTAATCACTCGTGTTTTCATCGTTTCTCCTTACTTCAGGGTGTCGCCCCGTCTCAGATGCCGCCGAACCGGCGGGAACGCCGGTTGTACTCCTCAATGGCGGCGTCCAGGTCAGCCGGGGTGAAGTCGGGCCAAAGGACATCCATCTCCACCAGCTCGGAATAGGCGGCCTGCCACAGCATGAAGTTGGACAGCCGCTTTTCCCCGCTGGGGCGAAGAATCAGATCCGGGTCCCGCTGGCCGGCGGTGTACATCCGGTCTGCCAGCATCTGTTCGGTGATGGCGTCAGGGTCCAGCCGGCCGGCAGCGGCCTCCCGGGCCAGGGTCCGGGCCGCCCGGACAATCTCCTGGCGGCCGCCGTAATTCACCGCAATGTTCAGCACCATGCCGGTGCGGTCGGCCGTGTCCGCCTCGATTTCGCTCATCAGCTGCTGGTAACGGGGCTCCAGGGCCGTCCGGTCCCCCAGAAAGACAATCCGGTTGTTCCGGCTCTTGTAATCGAAGGCCCGGATGAGGTATTCCCCGAACAGCTTCATGATAGCCCCCACCTCGTCGGCGGGGCGCTTCCAGTTTTCGGTGGAAAAGGCATAGAAATACACCGACGCCAGGCCCAGCTGGTCGCAGTAATCGGCGATCTGCTGGAACACTTCGGCTCCCTTTTTGTGGCCGGCGGTCCGGGGCAGGCCCCGTTTTTTGGCCCAGCGGCCGTTGCCGTCCATGATGATTCCCACCGACAGCCCGCGTGCAAACGTATCTGGATGCTGCGGCATCTTTTAACCTCCCCTTCCGGCCGGGCAAATATCCCCGCGCCGGTTATCGCAAAAAGTGCCGCGCACCTCCCAGCACACGGCACCTCCTGTTCCTTTGCTTATGATCGGTCAGACCGACATGATCTCCTTCTGTTTTTCCTCGACTGCCTTGTCGACCAGCTTGATGAACTTGTCGGTGACCTTCTGGACCTCTTCCTCCATGGTCTTCTGGGTGTCCTCGGTCAGCTCGCCGGCCTTCTTCATAGCCTTGGCCTTATCCATGGCGTCACGGCGGACGTTGCGGATGGCCACCTTGGCCTCTTCGCCCATCTTGGAGACATCCTTGGCCAGCTGGCGGCGGCGCTCCTCGTTGGGTGCAGGGAAGTTCAGACGGATGGTCTGGCCGTCATCGATGGGGTTGATGCCCACATCGCTGGCCTGGATGGCCTTGCTGATGGGACGCAGCAGGGAGCGGTCCCACGGGGTGATGGTCAGGGTGCGGGCCTCGCTGACTGCCACCGATGCCACCTGCTGAATCGGGGTGGGGGTGCCGTAGTATTCCACCGTCACCTTATCCAGCACGGCAGGATTGGCCCGGCCGGCCCGGACAGCGGCCAGTTCCCGCTCCAGATGCTCCACCGCGCTCTTCATCTTGTCCTCAAACACCTTGGTATTGCTGCTCATAGTCGTCTATCTCCTGTTCGTTATCGTATCCTGCCGGGCTGCACGCCCAGTCCTGATCCTCTTTCAGCGTCGCCCCGCGGGAATCTTCCCGGGCAGACAGAGCAAGTTCTTCCAGATTAGTATAGCGCCCGGTCACGCTTCATAGACCAGCGTACCCACATTTTCGCCCTGGACGGCCCGGGCAATGTTGTCGGGGTCGGCCAGATCGAACACCAGAATGGGCAGCCGGTTGTCCCGGCAGAGGGTGGCAGCGGTGCCGTCCATGACGGCCAGCTGATCCTCCAGCACCTTGGTGAAGGTGAGGGTGTCGTATTTCTTTGCGTCAGGGTACTTGTGCGGGTCCTTGTCATAAACGCCATCCACCATGGTGGCCTTGAACATGACATCGGCCGACACTTCCACGGCCCGCAGGGCGGTGGCGGTATCGGTGGAGAAGAAGGGATTGCCGGTGCCGCCGCCGAAAACAGCCACCTTGCCGGCCTCCATGGCGGCCAGGGCAGCCTTCCGGTCAAAGACCGGGGCGATCTTGGGCATCTCAATGGAAGTGAACACCTCCGAGGGCACCCCCAGCTGGGCCAGCTTGTCCGAGACGGCCAGCGCATTCATGACGGTGGCCAGCATCCCGATCTTGTCGGCCAGGGTGCGCTCCATCCTGCCGCTGGTGCGGCCGCGCCAGAAGTTGCCGCCGCCCACCACGATGCCGATCTGAACGCCCAGGTCATAGGCCTTCTTGACGCCGCCGCAGATGGAGTCCATAGCGGCCTCGTCAAAGCCGGCGCCCTTGTCGCCGCCCAGAGCCTCGCCGCTGATCTTGAGAAGGATACGGTTATATTTCAGTCCCATAAACATTATCACTCCGCACAATTAGATTCTCATTGTGCCTATTTTACAATAAAACCGGCCCAAAGTAAACAGGAAAAGCATCTTCCGCACAGCCGGATTTGCTTTCGGGCCCTCTGGGCGGGCCTTGACCGGGTATTTCCCCGGGAAATGGCCCTCAAAATGTCTCCCGCAGGGCCCGGAGGGCCTGTTTCTGCTCCGGGGTGATCCGGCGGCTCTCCAGGGCCTTCTGAACCGCCTTGGCCCGCACCCAGGGGGACAGCCGGGGCTCAGCCACCCAGGGCCAGGCCGCCCGGGGCTGTTTGGCCAGAGCGGTGGCAAAGTACCACGCCACCATCATCTGCACATAATATTCCTCGGAAGTCACCGACCCCGCCCAGGCCAGATATTCGGGCCGGAATTGCTGGTCCAGGTAGTAGCGCATCAGCATCCCCAGGCCATAGCGGATGGTGTAGGTCTGATCCGAGGCAATCCACCGCCGCACCGGTTCCAGCAGGCGGTCGGTGTTTTTGGCGAACACCCTGGGGCTGATGGTGTCACAGGTGGCCCAGTTGTCGATGCAGGGCAAAAAGGCCTCCACCTTTGCCAGGGCGGTGTCGTAATCTGAAATTCGCTCCAGTAAAAATCCGTGCAGGTTATTCTCTTCGTAATATTCATGGGGCAGACAGGCCAGAAAATCCGCCGCTGCCGGGGTCCCGGCCAATTCCCGGGCCAGGGCCCGCAGAGCCGGAATCCGAACTCCAATCACCTTTTCGGGCGGAATGTTGGGCAGCAATTTCTGTTGAAAAGTCTGGTAGCCCGGGTCCTGCATTTCCAGGAGCCTTGCGCGGATGGTTTCCACTGCGGACATCTCCAATCCCTCCTTTTCCCTATCTTACCGGAAAGCACGGCGGGTGTAAAGCAATCTTTTTTCTTTTTCACTCTGGACTTTTCGGAAAAAGTGTGGTAGAATGTTTCTCACACATGCGGGTATAGTACATCGGCTAGTATAACAGCCTTCCAAGCTGTGGAGGTCGGTTCGATTCCGATTACCCGCTCCAATTCGCCCCACAGGTTTTGGCCTGTGGGGCTTTTTGTGTTTTTTCTCACTTGAAATTGGGAAGAAAGATTAAAATCAAATCCGCCTTTTCCCCAGGCTCTGAGGAAAGAGGCGGATTTTCTTGTGTCACGCGATCTTTTTCACAGCAGCGCCACCCGGATCAGGCCCAGAATCAGCAGGTGAACGGGATAAAACAGGTAGAAAAACCACTGGGAGAACCGGCGGCCCTTTTCGGCCCGCTTGCCGTTGTAGAGGAACAGGATGGCGAAGCCGGCCAGTCCCACCCCCAGCGCACCGCCCAGAGA
Source organism: uncultured Faecalibacterium sp. (assembly GCA_944385995.1). Classification (GTDB taxonomy): domain Bacteria; phylum Bacillota; class Clostridia; order Oscillospirales; family Ruminococcaceae; genus Faecalibacterium. The sequence continues at coordinate 91,225 of CALWZL010000004.1, read as the reverse complement.
AGCCAAAAGGCCGAGCTGGCTCAACAGGCTCACCGCTGCAAAAAGCACCATAGCCCAGCCAAAGGCCTGGGCCGTCCGCCGGCGGGACCCTTTGGCCCAGGCAAACAGAAGCGTATAACAGGGGGCCATCAACGCCCAGTCGCTGGGAATCACCACCGTAAGCAGCACCAGACCCGCCAGAGCGGTATTCCTGACCGGGCCGGGGCGCATCCGCTGCCGCACCTCCAGGATGCAAAAGCAGATCAACAGGGTGAAAATCATGTTCATCCCGTAGAATTGCAGGGCGGCGCCATGGCTGAAAGCCAGACAGAAGGGCAGTTCCGACAAAGCTGCAAACCCGGCCAGACGGAGGGCGTATTGCCGTTTGGAGTGGGTATAGCCGTATCCCTCCACCAGAAACCAGCACATGACCGGCGCGGTGAAATAGCCGATATCCATCAGGACCTGGGTCCAGAATCCGCCCGGCTCCATGAAAATATTGGCGATGTGGTTGAGGAGCATGGTGAACATCGCTATGTACTTGATCTGGTCCCGGTTCAGCACCGGCCAGCGAGCGGCCTGCTCGTCCATTGGAAACACTCCTTTTCTTTCAGCCCTGCCAGCCCCGGGCGGCAGGGTCCAGCTGTCCGGCGGCGGTGTAGAGCAGGGCATTGCAGATGGCCGCCGCCACACTGCTGCCCCCTTTCCGGCCCATGGCGGCGATGGCCGGCACACCCAGCTTTTCACAGAGAGACATCAGCCGCTCCTTGCTCTCCACCACGTTGACAAAGCCCACCGGCACCCCGATGATGAGAGCGGGACGGAAGTTCCCCGCCTCCATGGCATCGCAGAGGGCGAACAGGGCCGTCGGGGCATTCCCCACCGCAAACACAGCGCGGGGATGCCGGGCGGCGGCGTACCTCATGGCCGCCACTGCCCGGGTGGTGCCTGCCTCCCGGGCGGCGGCCGCCACTGCCGGGTCCGCCATATAGCAAAAGGCGGCGCCTCCCAGCTTGGCCAGGGCCGGCTTGCTCACTCCGGCCAGCGCCATATTGGTGTCGGTCACAATCACCGCCCCGGCGGTCAGCGCCTCCACCCCCCGGGCCACAGCGCCATCTGTGAACCGCAGATTGGCCGCATACGCAAAGTCTGCCGTGGCGTGGACCACCCGCCGGACCACCGCCTCGTTTTCGGGGGCCGGGGTCAGGCCCCGTTCGGCCAGTTCCGCCGCGATGATGGACAGGCTGGTCCGCTCGATGTCGCCCGGCAGTTTATGGGTTTGTCCGCTCAAAATTCCACTCCCTTCCGGGCCTTGACGCCCTTTTCGTAGGGATGCCGCCAACAGCGCATCTCGGTGGAATAGTCGGCCAGATCTTCCATCCAGGGAGCCGGGCGGCGGCCGGTCAAAACCACTTCCTGGCCCACCGGACGGCTCCGCACGGCCTGTTCCAGCAATTCCCGATCCACCATGTTCAGCTCCCAGGCCGCACAGGCTTCATCCAATACCAGCAAATCCGCCGGACAGGCCAAAGCCGCCTTTAAATTCTCATTTTGCAGGGCACGGGTGGCGGCTTTTTCGGCGTCGTTCATCTGAAAGACAAACTTCTGCCCCGCCTTTCCCCGGTAAACCTGGGCTCCCAACTGACGCAGCAGGGGGATTTCGCCGGTGTCGGCCCCTTTCAGGAACTGCACCACCACCACCCGGCAGCCATTGCCCAGGGCACGCAGCGCCAGGCCCATGGCCGCGGTGGTCTTGCCTTTTCCCTCTCCCCAGTAGAGGTGTACCAATCCAAGTTCCATTGTCAGCCCTCCATCATCCGGTAAATGGCATCCATGTCCAGTGCGCCCCGGACGGCATCCGCCAGACGGTCAAATTCCTGTTCCTGAAAAGCCCGATGAGAGACCGGCACCGCCCCCGCCGGGTCCATGCCTTTGGCGCGGCAGAGGGCGTCGGCCAGTTTTGCGGTGGCCTCGCCGGAGTCAAACAGGCCGTGCAGATAGGTGCCGTAGACATGGCCGGCGGCACAGCCCTCGGGCCGCCCGTCAGCCAGCCGGCAGAAGGGCGCACCCTCCACCCGGGTCTGGCCCATGTGAATCTCATAGCCCTCCAGCTTTGCCCCTGCAAAGGGACCGGCCAGGGCCTCGGCCTCCACCCGGGTGCGGGTCTTTTGGGCACAGAACACCGTGTCCGCCGGCAGCAATCCCAGTCCACGGCAGACCGCGCCGGGGGTGCCGCCCTCGGTGCCCTCGGGGTCGGAGAGGGTGCGGCCCAGCATCTGATACCCGCCGCAGATGCCCACCACCGGCACCCCTGCGGCCGCCAATTTCAGGATGGCGGCTTCCAGGCCGCTTTGCCGCAGCCAGACCAAATCGTCCAGGGTGCTCTTGGTCCCCGGCAGAATCACCACATCCGGCAGGCCCAGCGCCCCGGGACGGTCCACATACCGCACCCCCAGCAGCGGGTGCTGTTCCAGGGGGGAAAAGTCGGTGAAATTCGAGATCCGGGGCAGCCGGATCACCGCAACATCCAGGGGTTTGCGGGCTTCGGTCCGGGCCAGGACAGGGGCCAGCGAGTCCTCGTCGTCAATTTCAGTCCGCAGATAGGGCACCACCCCCATCACCGGTATCCCGGTCTTTTGTTCCAGAGGGACCAGGCCGGGGCGGAGAATTTCCACATCGCCCCGGAATTTGTTGATAATCAGCCCCTTGATCCGGGCCCGTTCCTCCGGTTCCAGCAGGGCCACCGTCCCGTAGAGCTGGGCGAACACCCCGCCCCGGTCGATGTCTCCCGCCAGAAGCACCGGCGCATCCACCAGTTTGGCCAGGCCCATATTGACGATGTCGCCGGCTTTCAGGTTGATTTCGGCGGGGCTGCCCGCCCCTTCGATGACAATCACATCGTTTTCTTCCGCCAGGCTCCGATAGGCCGCCAGAATCTCGGGCACCAGCTGCTTTTTGTACCGGAAATACTCCCGGGCCGGCATCTGGCCCCGAATCTCCCCGTTGACAATCACCTGACTGCCCACGTCGCTGGACGGCTTGAGAAGAATGGGGTTCATGCGGACATCCGGTTCCCGGCCGGCCGCCATGGCCTGCACCACCTGGGCCCGGCCCATCTCCAGGCCGTCCCGGGTGACGTAACTGTTCAGGGCCATATTCTGGCTCTTGAAGGGGGCGCACCGCAGCCCGTCCTGATGGAAAATCCGGCACAGGGCGGTGCACAAAAGGCTTTTTCCTGCCCCCGACATGGTCCCCTGCACCATGATGCAGCGGGTTCTGCTCATCCCAGCACCTCCTCAAGGGCCGCCAAGAGGCGGTCGTTTTCCGGCCCGGTGCGGACTGCCGTCCGGTACCATCCATCATCCAGGCCCGCATAATTGCCGCAGCTGCGCAGCAAAATTCCCCGCCGACGCAAAGGGGCAATCAGGGGTTTTTCACAGCGGAACAGCAGGTAGTTGGCCTCCCCTTCCACCACCCGGCAGCCCAGCGCCCGCAGGCCCGCCGCCAGCCGGGGCCGCTCCCGGGCAATCAGGGCCCGGACCTGTTCCACATAGGCAGTCTCCCGGAGCGCTGCCAAACCGGCTTCCTGGGCCGGGGTGGACACCGCCCAGGGCTGGCCCGCCCGGCGCAGCCGGTCCAGCAAGTCCTCATCGGCACAGAGGGCGTAGCCCAGCCGGACCCCGGCCATCCCGTAAATCTTGGTGAAGGCCTTCAAAATCAACAGGCTGGGGTAAGCGGCCAGCGAGCCGCGCAGGGTGTGGGCGGCGGGGTCCTCCAAAAAGTCCCCGAAGCACTCGTCCACCACCAGCACTGCCCCCGCTTTCCGGCAGCGGTCCAAAATCCGCTCCAGCAGGGGCCGGGGGGTGGTGCGGCCGGTGGGGTTGTTGGGCTCACAGAGAAAGACCATCTCCACCCCGGGCCGGATGGCCTCCAGAATTTCCTCGTCCAGGGTAAAATCCCTTTCGTCCCGCAGGAAGTAGTGTTCCACACGGCAGCCCACCGATTCCAGGGCGGTCTGATACTCCGCAAAGGCGGGGGCTGTCACCAGGGCACAGGCCGGTTTCAGGGCCAGCGCCGCCCGCCAGATGACATCCGCGGCGCCGTTGCCGCAGAGAACCCATTCCGCCGGGACGCCTTCGGCCTCCCCGATGGCGTCGCAGAGGGCGCGGCAGAGAGGATCGGGATACCGGCTGCACAGGCCGGTACAGCCGGCCAGCGCCGCCGCCACCCCTTGGGGCAGGCCCAAGGGGCTGACGTTGGCCGAAAAGTCCAGCAAAGGCGCATCCGGTCCATACTGGGCCGCAAAACCGGCCCAGTCTCCGCCGTGGGTCAATGTGATGTTCTGTTTCATAGCCACCATCCCAGCCCAAACCAAATTCCCAGACGGAAGGCCAGACCCACCCCCAAAGCGAGAAATCCCGCCAGGTACAGGACGCGGTCGGCCCGCAGAATGTCCTCCGGCTCCACCGGGCGGCCGGGGTCGCCGATGGTGGGCTTGTCATAATATTCCCCGAAATACCAGGCCGGCCCCGCCAGCTGGACCCCCAAAGCGCCGGCACAGGCCGACTCGGTCTGGGCCGAATTGGGGCTGGCATGGCGCCGGCGGTCCCGCCGCCAGATGCGGAAGGCATTTTTGCCGTCCAATCCAGCCAGCGCCGACGCCGCAATCCAGACCAGGGCCGCCAGACGGGCGGGAATCCAGTTGGCCGCGTCGTCCAGATGGGCGGCCGCCCGGCCAAAGTAGAGATACCGCTGGTTTTTGTAGCCCACCATGCTGTCCATGGTGTTGATGGCCTTATAGGCAAGGCCCAGGGGTGCGCCCCCGATCAGCAGATACAGCAAGGGGGCCAGAACCCCGTCCGAAAAATTTTCCGCCACCGTCTCCACGGCGGCCTTGGCGACGCCTTCCGCCGAGAGGGCGGCGGTGTCCCGCCCCACAATCCGGCCCACCTGCCGCCGGGCCGCCGGCAGGTCCCCCGCTTTCAGAGGCGGGTAAACCCGGCGGCTCTCATCGGCCAGGCCCTGCAGAGCCAGCGCCTGCCAGCACCAGAGCAGTTCCACTGCAAATCCCAAAGCCGGGTGAATCCAATGGGCCAAAGCGCAGACAGCCGCCGTCAGGGCAAAGGTGCCCAGCGGCAGCGCCGCCGCCAGCACCCGCCCGGCCGCCAACAGACCGGCCGGGGTGTCGGGGAACAGCCGCCGCAGCAGGTTTTCCAGCCGGGCAATCACCTTGCCCATCAGCACCACCGGGTGGGGCATCCAGACCGGGTCGGCCAGCAGCAAATCCAGCCCGAAGCCCCCCAGCACCGCCAGCGCCGTCAGCATCCGGCCTCCGGTTTGGTGTACTGGACGGTGGCCAGGTAGTGCAGAAGATGTTCTTTCTGCCAGGTGTCGGCGTCGGTCTCCAGCACAAAGCCGCCGGCGTTGGGCCCGCACCACTCATGGTAGGTCTTGCGGGGAAGGGCATACCGCTCCATCACCGACATCTGGGTGCCGCCGTGGGCCAGAATCACCAGCTGATCTTTGCCATCGGCAAAGGCCCCGTCCAGCAGCTTGGCAAACACCGCACAGGACCGGGCCGCAAAGTCCTGCTTTCTCTCCCCGTCGGGGCAGGCAGTCTCACAGTTGGAGGCCACCCAGGCCAGGTAGTCCGGGTCGTTTTCCATCTCGATGTAGTTGCGGCCCTCAAAGGTGCCGAAATCCATCTCCCGCAGGCCGGGCACAATCACCAGCCTGGACTCCGGGAACAAGATCTGGGCGGTCTGCCGGGCCCGGGTCAAAGGGCTGACATAGACCACTTCGGGGGTGAAATCGGCCCGGCGCAGGGCTGCACGGCCCTGGGTGGACAGGGGAATATCCCGCTGTCCCTGGTAACGTTTTTCGGTGTTGTATTCGGTCACGCCATGGCGCAGAAGATAGATTTTCACAGCGCACACTCTCCTTTCAGCACAAGCGGCAGCCCGCAGAAAACCCGCACCACACAGTCGGCCCGGGCTGCCAGCAGGCAGGCCAGACGGCCCGCCGCCTCCCGGCTGGCCCGCTGAACCGGGTCCGCCGGCACCACGCCGCCCCCCACTTCGGTCATCAGCACCGCGTCATGGGCGGCAAGGCGGTCGGCCAGAGCCTCCAAATCTTGACAGCCGGCCGCCAGCTCCTGGGCGTCCCAGACTGCCCGGGCGGACAATTCCTCCCGGGTACAGCCCAGCACGCGGCAGGCAAATTCCCGTTTCCCGCTCCAGAGCGGGCCGGTAATCAGCATCATCCTTGTTCCTCCCCTCTCGATGGGCTTTTCTCAGAAGCCCGCCAGCTGGGCGGCCACCAGGGCCGCCAGCATCCACAGCTCACACCGCTGCAGGAACCATCCCGCCAAATCTCCGGTGATGCCGCCGAAATCCCGCCGCGATACCACGGTATACCGCCACAGGCAGGCCAAAGCTGCGGCCAGCATGGCCCAGCCCGAGATTCTGCCGACCCCCACCAGCGCCATGGACACCACCAGAATGATCCCGGTGAGGATGCCCTTGACCCGCCGGCGGTCAGAAGCCGTGGAGAATGTATAGGCCAATCCCCTGTGCTTGGCCAGGGGCAGAGAGGCCACCGCCCAGCCCGAGATGGCCCGTTCCAGCACAAAGCCCAGCTGCATGCACCCCACCGTCTGGATGGTCAGGGGCAGCGCGCTCCACAGCGCAAAATCCAGCACAAACCAGCTGCACAGGCGGATCACCGCAAAGGCCCCGCAATGGGAGTCCTTGAGGATGGCCAGACGCTTTTCCTTGTCGCCGTAGCTGGCCAGGGCGTCACTGGTGTCGGCAAAGCCGTCCAGATGGATGCCGCCGGTGATCCAGACCGGCAGCAGGCAAAATCCCGCCGCCCGCAGCAGCACCGGCAAATCCCACACAGACGCCAGCCAGCCCCAGACTCCCGCAGCCGCGCCGCAGACCACGCCGATCAGAGGAAAGGCGCAGAGGGCGTACCGCATGTTCCGCTCGTTCCAGGTGGGCTGGGGTACCGGCACCGCCGAGAACATGCCGAAGGTCACCGCGATGGTCTGCCCCAACAGGCGCAGCCAGCCCGGCAGATGCGGGCCGCCCTTGCCATGGCCGGGGCGGGCGGTCAATTTTTCCGTCAAATGTTTTGCACCCTTTTCCAGGTCGGATTGGATGGTTTCCTTTTTCATAGATTTGCCCCCTTATAATCATACGGCAGTCCGCAGACTACCTCACAGACGCGATCTGCCCCGGCCGCCAGCGCCCGGTGCGCATCCGCCATCAGCTTTAAATATCCTTCCGTCCCCGGGGCATAGTCCCGCCCGCCGGCAAAAATCTCATTCGAGACCACCACCAGTGCGCGGCACTGCGCCCGCAGAGAAGCAATCCCCCTTAAAATCGCCTCCAGGGCTTTTTCCGGGCCGGCCCCCGCCGGGCTGTACAGCTCATTGGCCGCCAGATTTCCCAGATCTTCCAGCAAAACCGTCCCCCGCTCCGGCAGGGTCAGGCCCTCCAGATCGGTATACCGCTCCACCGTGGTGAAACCCTTGGCGGCGCGCATCCTCCGGTGCTTTTCAATCCGGGCCCGGCACTCCCCGTCCATCGGTTCCATGGTGGCCAGATAGTACCGCGGCCCCGGCCCGGCATCCAAAACCAGGCTTTCCGCATATTCGCTCTTGCCCGAGGCAGCGCCTCCGATCACCAGTGTCAGCATTTCATACACCTTCTCCCTGGGGCTGGTAGGCCTCCACCCCGCACGTCTCAAAACTGTAGCTCTCGGCATACACGGCCCGGGCCATATCCCACAGCGGAATGGACGCCACGGCGCCGGTCCCCTCTCCCAGCCGCATCCCGGCCGTGATGAGAGGCTCTTTGCCCAAAGCATCCAGCACCGCCCGGCCTGCTGGCTCGGCCGACACATGGCTGGCAAAGACCGCCTTGGAAGCCGCCGGGCAGAGACGAACGGCGCAGAGGGCCGCCACCGTGCTGATGAGGCCATCCGCCAGCACCGGCACCCGGTACGCCGCACCGCCCAGAAAAACACCGCACAGCCCCGCCAGGTCAAACCCGCCCACCTTGGCCAGCACGTCCAGCGGGTCGGCGGGGTCGGGGCGGTTGACTTCCAGGGCCCGCCGGACGGCGGCCCGTTTCCGGGCGAGGCCCGCATCCGACAGGCCTGCGCCCCGGCCTACAAAATCCTCCGCCGGACGGCCCAGCAGGGTGCAGGCCACCGCCGCCGAAGTGGTGGTGTTGCCGATGCCCATCTCGCCGGTGGCCAGGAGGTTCACGCCGGCCCCCACCTGCCGGGCCACCAGGGCCGCCCCGGTCAGGACGGCCTGTTCGGCCTGGGCCCGGGTCATGGCCGGCCCCTGGGTGATGTCCCGGGTGCCGTTGCCGATCCGGCAGGAGAGAACCCCCGCTGTACCGGGGAAATCCAGGATTCCCATATCCACCGGCACCACGGCGCACCGGGCGGCTTTGGCCATCCGGCAGACCGGGCTTTCTCCCGCCGCAAACCCCCGGGCCACCGCAGCGGTGACTTCCGGTCCGGTCTGGGTCACCCCCTGGGCCACTACCCCGTTGTCGGCGCAGAGGACCAGCACCGCCCGCCTGTCAAAACAGAGATCGGCGCTGCCGGTCAGGGCCGCCGCATCTTCCAGCATGGTTTCCAGCAGGCCCAGACTGCCCAGCGGGTGGGCCAGGCTGGCCCAGTGCTTGTGAGCCGCCGCCCGGGCCGTCTCGTCCGCCGGGACCGAGGCCATTTCCAAGAGGGCTTCGATGCTCTCCAACGGTTCCATCTCGTTCACCTTTCCTTTCGATAGGCCGCGGCGGCCGCGGCAAACCGTTCCGCCAGCCGGGGCCGCCCCGCAAAATACAGATGGGGAAATCCTGCGTACAGCCGTTCTTCTCCATAGCCGCAGTGCCAGCTGCGGCCGTCCGGCTTCCGGGCTGCAAGCCCTTCGCCCGGTCCTGTGGTGTCCCAGTGGTGGAATTCATGGACCGGGACCGCCTCCCCTTTTCGGAACAAAAGGCTATCCTTTTCCGCCGTCAGGGTCGCATAGCCAAACCGGACCAGATGTCCGGCCCGGAATCCCTCTCCCGGCAGAACCCCCGCCATGGGCCAAACCTTGCCGGACGGGTCGGCCAGATTCTGCCCCAGATAGAGGAAACCGCCGCACTCGGCCACGGTGGGCATCCCGGCCCGGACGGCCTCTGCAATGGCCCGGCGCATGGGCTGGTTTTGGCTCAGGGCCTGGGCGTAGAGTTCGGGGTAGCCGCCGGGCAGATAGAGGCCGTCGGCCTCCGGCAGTCCGCTGTCATGGATGGGGCTGAAAAAGACCACTTCCGCCCCCGCCCGCCGCAGGGCTTCCAGCCCTTCGGGATAGCAAAAGCAGAAGGCCGCATCCCGGGCCACCGCAATTCGGGCCCGGACCGGGGGCAAAGGCTCTGCCCCGGACACCGGCGCCGGCCGCCGGCACCGCTTTAACAGCTGGTCCAGGTCGGCGTTGGCCTCCAGGGCATCCGCCAGGGCGTCCAGCCGGCCGGAAAGATCCGCGATTTCGTCGGCGGTATAAAGCCCCAGGTGCCGGCTGGGAAGGCTGGCCGCCTCCAGCCGGGGCAGACAGCCCACCACCGGAAGCCCCGTCTCCTGTTCCAGCAGGGGGGCCAGCCGGGCGGCATAGGCCGTCGAGCAGTCGTTCAGCAGCAGAGCCGTCAAATGGCTGTCAGACCGGAAAGCCTGCATTCCTCTGATCTGGGCTGCCAGGGTCAGACTGGCCCCGCCCGGCCGCACCACCAGCAGAACCGGCAGGTGCAGAACATCCGCCACCTGCCACCCGCTGGCGGCATCGGTGAGGCCGGCGCCGTCATAATAGCCCATGGCCGCCTCCACCACCGCCGCCCCATGACCTGCCAGATGGGCCCCATAGAGTTCCCGCAGCCGGTCGGGGGGCGTCAGATAGAGGTCCAGGTTGCAGCTGGGCACATCCAGAGCCGCCCGGTGAAACATGGGGTCGATGTAGTCGGGGCCGCACTTGAAGGCGCAGGGATTCTCTCCCCGCCGGCGCAGCGCCCGCAGCAGGGCGCAGGCCACCGCGGTTTTGCCGCTGCCTGACGCCGGAGCTGCCACCATCAGCTGGGGGATTTGTGGGTTTTCCATCGATGCAGCCCTCCTTTATCCCTGGGCGGTGATGATAAAAATGGGGTTCTCGGCCCGGAACAGGTGGACTTTGCCCCCTCCCGTATGGGCCGCCCCTATCTGGCTGACCTGGGCGGTCCGGCCCAGAGCCGTCAGAGCCGCCACAGCCGAGGCCAGGGTTTCCACCGTCACCGCCGTGATGCAGACCCGGGCGGCGGGGTTGGCCCGATAGACAGCCGCGAGGATGTCCGCCATCTCCCCCCGGGTCCCGCCGATGAAAACGGCATCGGGCGCGGGCAATCCCGCCAGCGCTGCCGGGGCCCGGCCTTCCACCACCCGGACGTTCCAGCCGCCCAGGCGGCGGCGGTTTTCCCGGATGAGGGCGCAGGCCTCGGGCAGACACTCCACCGCCCAGACCGGGGCCCCGCCGTTGGCAAAGGCCAGCTCCAGGCTGACGCTGCCGGTGCCGGCCCCGATGTCCCAGACGGTCTCCCCGGGGCGGATGGCCAGTTTGGCCAGCACCTGGGCCCGGATGGCCTGTTTGGTCATGGGGACCGCCTCGGCCCGGGTGAAGGTTTCATCCGGCCAGCCGGGGGTCCGGGACGGGGCACGGGGGGCCGGCTCCGCCAGCAGCACCGCCAGGGAGTCAAAGGACCGGCCCGCCAGCTCTCCCGCGGTGCCGGTGGTGATGGCCTCGCCGGGACAGGCCAGATTTTCCCCCACCGTCACCGGCAGTTGATCCAGACCGGCCTCCGCCAGACGGGCGCAGAGGTCGGCAGGACCGGTCCCCTTGCCGCCGGTGAGAAACAATACCGGCTGCCCGCCGCAGACCGCCGCCACCGGGTCGCAGGGGATGCCATGGGCCGACACCAGGCTCCAGTCCTGCCAGGGCCGGCCCAGCCGGGCCGCCAACAGCTGGACACTGGAAATGCCGGGCAGAACCCGGGCAGAGAGATTTTTCTGGGCCAGCCGTTCCAGCAGGCCCGCCGCCCCCGAGTAAAACCCGGTGTCCCCGCTGTAAAGGGCCACACAGGGCCCCGGCGCTTCCAGAACCGCCGCCAGCACGTCGTCGGCCCGGGCGGCGGCGACTTGATCTGCCGTCAGACCCCCGGGCAGGGCGGACAGGAGGCGCCTGGCCCCCACAATCCGCACAGCGCCCCGCAGCGCATCGGCGGCCTCGGCGGTGAGGGTGGCGGCCGAAGCCCCCATCCCCACCAATGTTATTTGCTGCATGGTTTTCCTGCCTTTCTGCACAGCTCCAGAACATCCCGATAGGATGCCCCGGCATCAGCCGGACGGCGAATCACCACCAGGGTGGCCCCTGCAGCCCGGACGGCTTCGGCTTTGGCGTCAAAACCGCCTGCCGCGCCCCCGTCCTTGGTGACGAGGTACCGCACCGAAAACTGCCGCAGGATGGCCTGGTTCATCTCCCGGGTAAAGGGTCCCTGCATGGCGATGATGTTGTGGGCCGGAATCCCCGCCGCCTCGCAGGCATCCAATCCCGCATGGCTGGGCAGAACCCGGGCGATCAGCCGCTGGCCCCCCAGCGGTGCAAAGGCCGTCAATTCTTTGGCGCCGGTGGTCAAAAGGATGTTTCCCTCGGTGTCCGCCAAAAGCCGGGCGGCTTCCGCCGCATCCGATGCGGTGAGGGCATTCTCCGGCAAGGGGCTGGCCGGACGGAGCAGACGGAGATACGCCACCCCGGCCTGCTCACAGGCTGCCCGGATGTTGGCGCTGGCCTGAGCCGCATAGGGATGGGTGGCGTCCACGCAGAGAGACGCTCCCGCCACCAGAGCGGCCATCCCGGATGGCTCCAGCCGGCCGGTATAAACCGTGATGCCCGGCGCCTGGCCCTGTTCAGCCTGCCCATAATCGGTGGCGACACAGACCGTCACCGGGATTCCCTCTGCCGCCAGCTGATGGGACAACGTCCGCCCTTCGGTGGTGCCGCTGAAAATGGCCACCCCTCTCATTTGCGGTACCCCCGCGGGGTGATGAGCCGTCCATTCTGGACCCGGGTTTCCGACGAGCCCACAAAGACGGTGGTGAACATATCCAGCTGGGCATCCCGCAGTTCCGCCAGGGTCAGCAGGCGGGCTGTCTGGCCGCCCCGGCTGATGTTCCGCACCCAGCCGCAGGCAGTCTCGGGGGACAGCCCCGCTTCCAGCAGGACATCACAGGCCCGGCGGAGGGTATCTTTCCGCCGGTGGGAAGCGGGATTGTACAGGCAGAGAACAAAGTCCCCCGCCGCCGCGGCCCGCAGACGCTTTTCGATCATCTCCCAGGGGGTCAGCAGGTCGGACAGGGAGACGGTGCAGAAATCATGTCCCAAGGGCGCCCCCAGCACCGCCGCCCCCGCCAAAGCCGCCGTCACACCCGGAATCACTTCCACGTCCACGTCGGGGTAGTCCCCTGCCAGTTCCAGCAGAGGGGAGGCCATGCCGTAGACCCCCGCGTCTCCGCTGCACACCAGGGCCGCAGTCCGGCCTTCGGAGGCCAGTTCCAGCGCCATCCGGCACCGGTCGATCTCCCTGGTCATGGGGGTGGAGCGCATCTCCTTGCCCGGGAACAGGGGTGCCACCAGGTCCAGATACACCGTGTACCCGCAAATCACGTCGGCTTCTTCCAGGGCCGTGCGGGCCGCCGCCGTCATGCCGAAGGCGCCCCCGGGCCCCAGGCCCACTACATAGACTTTGTTCATTCCTTCCACTTCCAATCCGGCCCAAAGGCCTTTGCGGCCAGAGCCAGCGTCACGCCGTCCCCGGCCTGTTTGGGGATCAACAGCGGGCCGCCCTCTGCACCCAGCACGGCGGCTCGCTCACATACATTGTCCACCCCCACCGTTCGGGCCACAAAGGCCGAAGGGGTGAAGGTTCCTTCCACCGCCGCCAGCCGGGCCGCGGTAAAGGTCCGCAGGGGCCAGCCGTGGGCCCGGCAGAAATCCAAAAGCCCCGGTTCTTCGGCTTTGCGGTCGATGGTGCAGACCATGGCCACCGCCTGGGCCGGGATGCCTGCCTTGGGGAGCGCCTTTTGGAGGGCCGCTTCCAGCTGCCCCACCGGAACGCCACGGCGGCAGCCCATCCCCAGCACGGCGACCCGCGGCACCATCCAGAGAGGCCCCGGGCCGGGGTCGGTGAGGGTGAGGGCGGCGTCGCAGGCGGATTTGTCGCCGGTCAGCTCCACCCCGGCGGGGGGTGTGCCGGCGACGGGCCAGTCGCTGTAAATGCGGCAGGTTTTTCCCGCCAGGATGGCGGCGGAAAAAGCCTTGATCCGTTCCGGGTTGGGGATGGCGCAGCCCTGGACCCGGGCCCAGTCGTCCACCGGGAACAATCCTCCGGCGTCGGTGGCAGTGGTCAGCACCGGCACCGCACCGCAGACCCTGGCAATGGACCGGGCCAGCGCATTGGCGCCGCCCAGATGGCCCGACACCAGGGGCACCGCAAAGTGTCCCTGTTCATCCACCGCGACCACGGCGGGGTCCTGGGCTTTGCTGACCAGATGGGGCGCCACCGCCCGAACTGCAATGCCGCAGGCCCCCACATAGACCAGGCCTGCGCCGGTGACAAAGTGTTCCGCCGTCCAGCCCGCCAATGTGACCGGGCCGCCGCAGCGGACCGCCTGTCCGCCCAGCGCGCCGGCCAGCCTTTGGGCCAGCGCCAGGCCCCGGTCACTGAAGGCCAGATAACAGAGTTTCACTGGGCAGCCTCCCGGTATTCGGTGGTAAAGGCGGGGTCGTAGAGCTTGCTCCGCTCATAGCCCCCCTGCCCCAGAAAATCCCCCACCAGCACCAGGGCGGTCTTGCGGATGCCGGCCTCAGCGCCCCGGGCTGCCAGGGTGCCCACCGTGCACCGGAGGATTTTTTCCTCCGGCCAGGTGGCCTTATAGACGATGGCGGCGGGAGTGGCAGGGGTATAGGCTCCTTTCAGGAGTTCTTCCTGGACCCGGTCCAGCATCCCCGCCGACAAAAAGATCACCATGGAGGCCCCATGGGAGGCCATGGCGGCCAGGCTTTCCCGCTGGGGCACCGGGGTGCGGCCTGCCAGCCGGGTGATGATGACGCTTTGGCTGATGCCCGGCAGGGTGTATTCCGCCCCCAGGGCCGCCGCCGCGCCGCAGAAACTGGACACCCCCGGGGTGTCGTCCCAGGGAATCCCGGCGGCGTCCAGGGCGTCCATCTGTTCCCGGATGGCCCCGTAGACGCAGGGGTCTCCGGTGTGGAGACGGACGGTGTCCCGGCCGGCGGCCTCGGCGGCCCGGATGGCCTCCAGCACCTGTTCCAGGGTCATCTCGGCACTATTGTAGACGGAACAGCCCTCCGGCGCAATCCCCAGAATGGCCGGATTCACCAGGCTCCCGGCGTAGATGATGCACCCCGCCTCAGACAGGAGTTTGGCGCCCCGGAGGGTCAGCAGATCCGGGGCACCCGGCCCCGCTCCCACAAAATGGACCATTTTTCACCCCTCCTTGACCACAATGGTCACAAAATAGCCGGCGTCCAGGGCGGCGGACGGATCGCCGGTCAGCCTGGACAGCACCAGCTCTCCCGGCAGGCCGCAGTTGGCCACCAGGGCGCTGTGTTCCGACAGTCCCTTTTGCTCCAGAGTCTCCAGCACCTGGGGCAGGCGGCGGGCACTCTTCATCAAAATTTTGGTCCCCGGCCAGTCCAGGGCCGCCGCCAGATTTTCTTCCTGGCCGCTGGGGAGGATGTGGAGCGGGGTATCCATCCTGGTGAGACTGCTGTTCAGCCGGGCCGCCGCCGCGCAGAAGCTGGGAACTCCGGCCACCCGGGCCGTCTCAAATCCTTCCGATGCCAGATGTTCCATCAAATACGAACAGGTGGCATAGATGGACACATCCCCGATGTTCAGCATGGCCACGTCCCGGCCTGCTTCCAGCTCCCGGCGAACCAGCGCCAGGGCCGTTTCATGGGCAGAGCGCCGCCGGGCCGGGTCGGGAGACATGGAAAAATCCAGGGGCAGAATGGCCTTCCGGGACAAATCCACCGCCTGCTGCGCAATGTCCAGGGCGATCATATTTCCCCCCGCCGTCCGGGGGGCCGCAATCACCGGGCAGGCCCCAATGATCCGCACCGCTTTCAGGGTGAGGAGCTCGGGATCTCCCGGCCCTACCCCCACCCCGTAGAGTGTACCTTTATCCTTCATGATGGTCTTGCCTCCATAGGTCGATGATGGCCTTGGCCTGGGGGCTCACCCCCAGGGTGCCGTATACGTTGGAAAAGAGGATAATTCCCACCCGGTACGCCCCGGCAGCCCGGCGCTGGACCTGGCGCTGGGCCGCGGCGGTGAGGCTGGCCAGCACCGGCTCGCCGAGGTGTTCCTCCTCCAGCAGGGCGATGCAGGCGTCGGTGGTGGCGGCCTCCATCAGCCGGGCGCAGAGGGCCCGGCTGGCTCCGGCCACCGCCGCATGGGCGCAGAACAGCTCGCACCGGCAATCGGCCTGGTGGGAATGGGTATTCATGATCCCGCCTGCCAGCTTGACCAGCTTGCCGATGTGTCCCGCCAGCACCACCTGGGCAAATCCCTCGGCGGCGGCCAGATCCAGGGCGTCCCCGATGAAATTGGAACACCGGACCACCGGCACCCCCAGACCGTCCAGGCCGTGGGCTTTCAGGAAATCCGCCCCGTAGTTGCCGGGGGTCAGAATCAGGCGGCGGCCGGTCTGGGCGGCCTGGCGCACCTCCACCGCGATGGTATCCACGATGGCCTGTTCGCTCATGGGCTCCACAATCCCCGAGGTGCCCAGCACCGACAAACCGCCCGCAATGCCCAGCAGGGGATTGAAGGTCTTTTGGGCCCGCTCTTCCCCGCCGGGGATGGAGATGACAACCTCCATCCCGCCCTTGTAGCCCGCCTCGCGGCAGACGTTTTCCACCGCCCGGGCAATCATCTGACGGGGGACATGGTTGATGGCGGCCGCCCCCACCGGCTGATCCAGGCCGGGCCGGGTCACCCGGCCCACCCCTTCCCCGCCGTCGATGGAAATCCCTGGCACTTCGGCCAGCCGGACCGATGCTGTCACCAGCATTCCGTGGGTAACGTCGGCATCGTCGCCGCCGTCCTTGCGGACCGAGCAGACCGCACCGTTCCCGGTGCGGGCCAGACCCTCGGGGGAAACTTCCACCGTCCAGCCCTTGGGGGTGCAGAGAGAAAGGGTTTCGGCCGCCTCGCCTGTCAGCAGGAGCCGGGCCGCCCCCGACGCCGCCAGAGCGGCACAGGTGCCGGTGGTATACCCGCATCGCAGCATCTTCTGTCCGCTGCGGATGTAATGTTCAAAGGCCACGGCACGTCTCCTCCTTGTATCAATCGCGGGTCAAATCCTCCCGCAGATGGGCGGCATACAGAGCCTGGACCGCTTCACACCGGCCCAAACCTTCCAGGGTGGCCGTAACGGCATAGCCGTCCTGCTCCAGGATGGTCTTCCAGCTGTCGGGGCCCTCCCCTGCCATATCGTTGCGGGCGTGGTCCCCGGCCACCAGCATCAGGGGGGCCAGATGGACTCGGCGCACTCTCATCTGTTCCAGGCTCCGCCGGACCTCTGCCAGGGCGGGCCAGCCTTCCACCGTGCCCACCCGGATATCGGGACGGCCTCCCAGTTCAAAGATGGTTTGCAGGGCCGGATAGACCACATTGGCGAAATGGGCCGACCCGTGGCCCATCAGAACCACCGCCACATCCTGCCGGGCGGGGTAAAGCGCCGCCACCGTCTCCGCCAGGGCCCGCAGGTCCCGGGTGGAGGCCAGCAGAGGCCGGCCCACCCGCAGGCGGGCAAAATTCTGGCGGGCCGCCCCAGCTTCGGCCCTTAGTTTATCATATTCGATCCCACATAGGAAGTGGGTGGGCTGGACAAATACATCCTCTGTTCCCTCCTGCCGCAGCGCTTCCAGCGCCTCCGGCAGGCTGTATACCGTCTCTCCCCGCTCTTTCAGAATGCGGCGGATCATACCGCTGGTAAAGGCCCGGACCATCTTCCGGTCGGGTGCGGCGGCAGAAAGCGCCCGCTCCACCGCCTCGATTTCCTGACGGGCCGCGGGCACCGTGGTGCCGAAACTGACGCAGATCAGTGCCTGGTTCATGGGTCGTCTCCTTTCTCTTCGCCTGGAGCGCTGCAAAAAGAAAACGCCCCTCTCATAATCCCATTATGAGAAAGGCATCCCAAAGACAAAGCTCCTCCAAGGGCAGGCCGCGGGGCCCGCCCTCCAAAAATCAGCGCACTTGTTTTCCGCGCCGGCGTTTGGTCCGTCCGCAGCGCGGGTTCTGCCCTTCCGCCGCCGGACAGGCCCCTGCGGCGTGCAGTATGAACCGTCAGGGCAGGTCTTCCGGCTCGGGCGTCAGCGCCCCGGCCTGCCTTCCCGCACGTTTTCCATGCAGTGACATCGTTGGCCGGAGCTCCTCCCTTACGGCGGCGGTCCCGCACAGGCTTTGCACCTGTTTCCCTATTCTCCCGGCCAGCCACGCGGCCCCGGGCACCCTGCGGCGCTTTGTGCTTTATAGCATAGCATAAACCCGGCTCTGCCGCAAGATTATTCCTCGTCCCCGGCGGCCCGGCGCTGCTCGTCAAACACCGTCTCGATCAATTCATCCAGGTCGGACAGGTAGGTCAGCTGGCAGCAGGCCCGGCGCAGGGCTGCCGCCCCTTTCAGACCCTTCATATAGTGGATGGCCTGGGCCCGGGCCTGGGGCATGGCGGTGCGCTCCCCTTTCAGTTCCACCATCTCCTCCACCTGACGGCGCAGGGCGTTCATCCGGGCCTGGAGATTGGGTTCCGGGGGCGCTTCCCGGCCCTCGATGGCGGCGTTGACCCGCTCAAAGAGCCAGGGGTCCCCCAAAGCGCCCCGGGCAATCATCACCCCGTCGCAGCCGGTTTCGGCCAGCATGGTCAGGGCGTCGGCGGGGCTGTTGATATCACCGTTGCCCAGCACCGGCACCTTCACCGCTTCTTTCACCGCACGGATGATGGACAGGTCGATGCCGGGGGTATACATCTGCTCCCGGGTCCGGGCATGGACTGCAATCAGGGCGGCGCCGGCCTCTTCACAGGCTTTGGCGCATTCCACCGCCGTCACATGGTTGGCGTCCCAGCCCTTCCGCATCTTGACTGTTACCGGCCGGCTGGTATGGGCTTTGACCTGGGCCACAATCTCCCCGCACAGTTCCGGGTGGAGCATCAGTTTGCTCCCTGCGCCGCCCGACACAATCTTGGGGGCCGGGCAGCCCATATTGATGTCCAGAAAGTCAAAGTCGTATTCCTCCAGGGCGGCGGCCGCCTCTCCCATGATGGAGGGCACCTCCCCGAAAATCTGCACCCCGTAGGGGGCGCCGTTGGGCTCGGCCTTCACCAGGCTCAGGGTCTTGTAGTCGTGGTAGGTCAAAGCCCGGCTGGACACCATCTCACTGACGGTGAATCCTGCCCCGTGCTGGGCCATCAGCCGCCGGCAGGGCGCATCGGTGAACCCTGCCATCGGCCCGAACACCGCCCGGTGGGCCAGGGTCACCGGCCCGATTTGGATTGTCTGCATCGTCTCTCCCTGCGCCGCTTTCCGCCGGCGCGCTGCAAAAAGGGGAGGCCAGGCCCCGCGGTTGTCCGCCCGGGCCTGCTTCCCCTGGTGTGTCGCTTATTCGCCGAGGTGGATTCTGTCCAGAACCCCTTCGGCCTTCTCCCGGGCCAGCTCCAGATGATGGGTCAGAGCGTCGGCCGCGGCATTCCAGTCCCCGGCCAGCGCCGGCTCCAGAATGGCCAAATGTTCCTCACAGGTCTCCTTCTGGCCAATCATCCCCACCTTGCCGGTCATGATGCGGAACCGGCTGTTCTGGCCGGTGATGGAATCATGGGCCGACCGGAGATACCGGTTGGGCAGGGAGCTGATGAGAAGCTCGTGAAACGCGTCGTCCTCCGCGCAGAAATCCAGCATCAGCTCCGGGTGCTGCATCAGGGTCACAAAATGTTCCAGCTCATCCCGGGGCAGCTGGGCGCCGTACACCCGCAGGGCGTAGGGCTCCACCAGAAGCCGCACTTCGTAGATGCTGTGGACATCCTCATCGGTGATGGGGGATACCATCAGGCCTTTCTTGGGCAGGATGGTGATGAGCCCCTCCTGTTCCAGCCGGCCCAGCGCGTCCCGCATGGGGGTGCGGCTGATGTTGCCCATCTCGGCGCACAGCTTCTGTTCGTTCAAAAACTGGCTGGGCGCGTACTCGCAATTCAAAATTTTCGTTTTCAGGTATTGGTAAGCCTGCAGCTTTAAGCTGGGCTTGGTGGTGTTTTCATTTTCTTTCATTCTACTCTGCCTTCCCTTAGCCATGCCGGCCCTGCAAACCGGACTTAACCCTGCTGCCTCGGCCCTTCTTCGGGGACCCCGCGCCCTGTGCGCAGCGTTTCCCCTGACCGACGGCAATAGTAATACAGTTTTATTATTTCACATTTCGAACCAGAATACAAGGTTTCGGGGCGGGTTTCACTTTCCTTCCACGTTTTACACAAAATTCTGCCCATTTTTCTCGTATTTTGTCCGGGTTTTCCCACTCAATCGTCCTCTTTTGGATTTTCTGCTTGCGATTTTCGCCCGGCATGCTATACTAAAACGATACGAAACCCATTCCAAATTTTCACCCAATGCAAAGGAAGTGTCGACCCATGGCCCGCAGCACCAGCTACAATACCCACACCCGCCAGCTGATCCTGGATTACCTCACCGAGAACCGGCGCCGGACGGTGAGCGCCGCCGACATCGTGGCCCATCTGGAGGCCGAAGGCGCCCGCACCAACCCCACCACCGTCTACCGCTACCTGGACAAGCTGGCCGGGGAACAGCGGGTGATGAAATACGTGGCCGACAAGGGCGAGCGGGCCGTCTATCAGCTCACCGATGCCCAGCGCCATTGTCATGAGCACATCCATCTCAAGTGCGTCCGCTGCGGCGAGATCTTCCATATGGACTGTCATTTTATGGACGAGGTGCGCCGGCATCTGCAGGCCGAACACGGCTTCACCCTCCAGTGTGAGGGGAGTATTTTGTATGGGGTTTGCCGCCGCTGCGCCCAAAAAGAAGCGGAAGAACAGGATTCTACAGTTGACAGCGAGCCCCAGCCGTGATACAATGCTTGCATCAAAAGCTGTGACCGGGAAAAGTAAGGTCCAAGAGGTTTTCTTCCAGAGAGCGCGGGCAGGTGGGAGCCGCGCAGAAGGCCGGACCCGAACGAACACCCGCGAGCTTCCGCCTGAACCCGCCGGCCTGGCCGGGGCAGTAGGGCCGGACGGCAGCCGCACGTTACGCGGCAGCGCTTTCAACGGGGAGAGCGCAGAGGGGCCGGCTATGCCGGCAAACTAGGTGGCACCACGGATACGGCAGCATTCGTCCTAATAAGAGGATGAGTGCTGCCGTATTTTTCGTTGCAAAGGAGAACATGCGATATGTGTTGTATCATGGGTTACACTGGACACGATCTGTCCGCTGCTGAATTCAAGGAATATCTGATGCGCACCGTCAGCCGTGGTCCTGACGATCAGCGGGTGGTGGAAGGGCCTTTCGGTCTGATGGGCTTCGGGCGGCTGGCCATCATGGGCCTGACCCCCGACGGCATGCAGCCTTTCTACCGCGGCGCCGACTGCGTGGTCTGCAACGGCGAGGTGTACGGCTTCCGCTTTGAGAAAGAAATCCTGAAGCGGGCCGGCTACAAGTTTGCTTCCGACTGCGACTGTGAGATTCTGCTCCCCCTCTACTACGAGTACGGGCTGGATATGTTCCGCCATATGGATTCCGAGTTCGCCCTGATCCTCTACGATTCCCGCAAGGACCGTCTGATTGCCGCCCGGGACCCCATCGGCATCCGGCCTCTGTTCTACGGCTATTCCAAGTCCAGCCACCAGATCGCCTTTGCCAGCGAGCTTCAGAACCTGGTGGGCTGGTGCGACGACATCCGACCCTTCCCCATCGGCAGCTACTACTGCGACGGCCGGTTTGTCCGCTATGAGGACATCGCCGATGTCCCCGCCCCCCACGCCGACGGGATGGAGGAAGTGCTGAAAAACATCCGGGAAAAGCTGATTGCCGGCGTCGAAAAGCGTCTGGACGCCGACGCCCCCGTGGGCTTCCTGCTGTCGGGCGGCTTGGACTCCTCTCTGGTCTGCGCCATTGCGGCCCGCAAGCTGGGCAAGCCCATCCGCACCTTTGCCATCGGCATGGACACCGACGCCATCGACCTGAAGTATGCCCGTCAGACCGCCGACTATCTGGGCAGCGAGCACCACGAAATCATCATCAACCGGGACACCGTCATCCACAGTCTGGAGGAAGTGATCCGCATCCTGGGCACCTGGGACATCACCACCGTCCGGGCCAGCGTGGGCATGTATCTGCTGTGCAAGGCCATCCATGAGCAGACCGACGTGCGGGTCCTGCTGACCGGCGAGATTTCGGATGAGCTGTTCGGCTACAAGTACACCGACTACGCCCCCACCGCCGACGCCTTCCAGCAGGAGTCTCAGAAGCGGATTCGGGAGCTCTATATGTATGACGTGCTGCGGGCCGACCGCTGCATTTCGGCCAACAGCATCGAGGCCCGTGTGCCCTTCGGAGATTTGGACTTTGTCCGGTACGTCATGGCCATCGACCCTGAAATGAAGCTGAACAGCTACGGCAAGGGCAAATATCTGCTGCGGAAAGCCTTTGAGGGCGACTGGCTGCCCCCCGAGATTCTCTGGCGCGAGAAGGCGGCCTTCTCGGATGCCGTCGGCCACAGCATGGTGGACGACATCAAGGAGTACGCCGAGCAGGTCTACACCGACGAGATGTTCCAGCTCCGCCGGGCCAACTATTCGGCCCACTGCATGCCCTTCACCAAGGAGAGCCTGCTCTACCGTGAGATTTTCGAGAAGTACTATTACGACCAGGCCCGCACCATTGTCAGCTTCTGGATGCCCAACAAGGCCTGGCCCAACTGCAACGTCAACGACCCTTCCGCCCGCGTCCTGGCCAACTACGGCGCCTCCGGCGTGTAACTTTTCTGGAAGAAAAGTTACCAAAAGACTTTCAATGTGTACCGGGTCACTCTGGCCGCGCTCACGTTACGGCTGGACGGCGGCAAACCCCTGCATCTTAATTTACGTTTTGCCCTGCGGGCGAGTCACCGGAAAGGTTCGTCTCACCCGATCTTGAATCCAATCCCTGCTCCTGATTTTGGGGACAGGGATTTTCTTTTGATCTGCTGTTTTTATTTTGATCTAAACCTTCCGGGTTGCGGTGCCCTGTTTTTGCGGCGGGCGATGGAGCGCCCTTGCAAAAAACAGACCGTTGCCCTGCTGCGCAGCCTGCACCTAGAAGGAGCAGCCACCGGCTAGCTTCCCCCCGAAGGGGGGATGCCGCGCAGCGGCAGGGGGGACACCGATAAAGGGTGGTGGGTGGGTATAGATAAAAGGCCCCCGCCGGGTCGGCAGGAGCCTTTAAAAACGATCTTATAGCGGTCAGCCGGTGAAATCCACCCGGACATCTCCGTTTTGAGCTTTCAGGTTGGCGCTGGCCACCCCGGTGCCTGCCTGGTCCTCCAGGTTGCTGTCCCCGTTCCGGGCCTCCACCCGCAGCCGGTAATCCGCCTTGGTCCCGGCCAGGGTCCCGCTGATATCCCCGTTCTGGCTGGTCAGGTCATAGTCCAGCCCATAGGGATGATCCAGCCGGATATCCCCGTTGGCGGTTTTAGCCTGTACCTTCACCCCGCGGGTGTTTTCCAGGGTCACATCTCCATTCTTGGCGTCCAGGGAGAGGGTTTCAGCCTCCATCCCCGACGCCATAATGCTGCCGTTGCGGGTTTTGCCCTCGATCTTGTCATACACCGCCTCCGGCAGGGTGATGGTGATCTCGTTGTCACAAATCACGGCATCCCCCAGCACAGTCACATGGATCACCCCAACGTGAATCGGCACTCCCTTGGTCTTGATCTTTTCCCCCTGGATGGCTTCCACCCGCACCGTCAGGACCCCGTCCTTCAGGTCAAAGTCGTAGGTATATTCTCCCTTTGCGTCGGCGTCTGAATCCACCTGGACGGTGCTGCCCGTCCCCTTCTGAATCACAAGGACAGCGCTTTCCACGTCTGCCACCACCGAGGTCACCGGCTGGGACGTCTCATACTGGCGGACGGTGGATGCCTCCGCCGCCCAGGCCGGCACCGTCAGCCCCGCCAGCAGCCCGGCGACTGTCAGGGCCGCAGCCAGTTTCACACGCCATTGGAACATAACCTTTACCTCCTTTTGATTGCGGGATGCTTTTGCTTTCATTTTATCATAATACGGGAATCTTTCCAGTATTTTGCAGCAAACGCCGGGTTTTTTGCAGCAAAAAGAGGGTTTTCAGCCCGCCGGATGGCCCACGATGTCGTACAGCTCCGCCCCGGCCCAGCGTTCAAAGTAGCCCTTCAGCTCAAAATTTTTATTCCATTTGTCCTGGGGATAGTCGCCGTACCGGCGGCGGACATC
Source organism: uncultured Faecalibacterium sp. (assembly GCA_944385995.1). Taxonomy (GTDB): domain Bacteria; phylum Bacillota; class Clostridia; order Oscillospirales; family Ruminococcaceae; genus Faecalibacterium. Next base: position 67,639 of record CALWZL010000004.1, on the reverse strand, counting down.
CTCCATCCGGGCCGCCATGTCCACCGGCCCGTCCACCCCTGCAATCGAGTCGCACAGCTGAATCAGCCGGTCATAGTCGTCGTACACCACCGCGTCCAGCGCCGCCGTCAATTCCGCCAGGGCCTCCGGGGGGATATCCCGGTTGCCGATGTAAGCGTCAATCCCCTGAATCTGAAAGGAATGGGTCAGGCAGATTTTGGCTACATCGTCAAAGCCTTTTTCCTGCATATACTTCCAGCCATAATAGACGTGGCGGAGATGGCCGTCGCCGTACCGGCGGCCGATATCGTGCAGCAGGCCCAGCACATAGGCTTTGTCCGGGTCCAGGCCGGGGCACCGGGCCGCAATTTTTTCGGCGCAGGCCGCCGCCGTCCGGCAGTGGTCGGCCCACCGGCCATGAATCTGGCTCACTTCGCTGTAGCGGTCCTGGGCTTCTGCCAGCAGGGCCCGGGCTTGTTCACGGGTGGGAATCATAGACTTGCTCCTTTCCTGGGTCGTTCGATGGGTCAACGGTCCGATGTTTTGCGCCGCCCGGGATACCGCCCCCAGCACCTGCACCAGGGCGCCTTCTTCCAGACGGCCGCAGTTGTTGCGGAACGCATAATAGCTCCCCTGCACACAGAAAGACAGCACCACCCGCCGCACCGGGTCATCCCAGTGGTCGGGGTCCTGGCGGCTGGTCATCTCCCGCAGTCCCCGCTCCACCCGGTCCACCAGGGTCCCCTGCCGGGACCCCGAAAACAAAATCTCCACCTGCCGGCCATGGGTCGTAAAGGCCCGGAACAATTCCTCGGTCAGCCATTCCGGGCGGCTGCGCAGGTCCTCGATTTTGACCTGCCCCACCTGGGCCAGAATCGATTCCACCAGCTGGCTTTCCATGGCGTCCGCCAGGGCGTACACATCGGGATAGTGGGCGTAAAATGTGGATTTATGAATCTGGGCCGCTTCGCACAGCTCCCGCACCCGGATTTTTTCCAGAGGCTTTTCGGCCCGCTGGGCCAAAAATGCCTCCCGGATCGCCCGCTCTGTCTTTGCAATCCGCCGGTCCAAGGTTCCTCCTCCTTTTTGATCCAAAACAAAACCCGCCCGGCCGCCACCGCAGTTCCGCCGCTTTTGTGCGGGAAACGCTGCGAAAAGGACGGCGGGCGGGAACAACACTCCCGTCATTTTCCGACGAGCGTCGGTTATCCGACTCTTTTCGGTTTTTGCCCCTGGACAGGACCCCGCCGGGTCCGTACAATAGGAGCAGATGGGTATTACTCTTTCCGGTAGAGCAGGCCGGCCGCGTCCAGCGCCGCCTCGATCCGCCGGAAAGCCTCCTGATTGGCGCAGCGGATGGTGTGCAGATGCACCCCTCCCGTCATCCGGCTCAACAGGCTGTCCGGCGCCGCCTCCGCCTGTTTCACAAAGGCGTCGGCGTCGTACCGGCTGGCCACATTCAGATTGGCCCGGATTTCCCCGTAGAGGGCATTTTCCACCATGACATCCACCACCGTTCCGCCCTGGTCCGCCACCGTGTACAGTTCCCGGCGCATCTCCTCGGCGGTATTGTGGACGCAGGCCACCAATCCCGTATACCCTGCGGCGGCCGGCTGCATCCGGTATCCCCGGGGCGTCGCGTCAATCTGGGCGCCGCTGGCCCGCAGCAGGGCCACATCCCCCACCACAATCTGACGGGATACCCCCAGTTCTCCGGCCAGGGCTCCTGCGCTCACCGGTCCGCTGGCTTTTGACAGCTTTTCCAGAATGGCCTGACGCCGGGACGCTGCATCCATAACCTTTTCTCCTTTCATTGGCCCAGGCCCAGAACGGTGCCATAGTTGCCCGGCAGATCCACCATCAGGCGGCCATCCTGAATCCGGGCATCTACCGATTCACTGCCCACGCAGTCCTCCAGCAGGTCCTCCACCGTGTCGGCGGGCACCGGCAGGTTCATCTCCAGATGGGCCGGGGCGTCGGCGTTGTTCAGCACCGTAATCAGCGAACGTCCATCCAGGGTCCGCGCAAAAGCATACCGCTCGGTGGTCAGGATCAGTTCCTGGGGTTTGCCGTAGGTCAGGGCCGGTTCTTCTGCTTTCAGCCTGCCCAGGGCGGCGTAAACGCTGGTCACCGGATTGGTGGTTTCGGCGTCGGCATAGTCTGCCAGATCCAGGCAGGGCCGCAGGGGCCAGTCGCTGCCCCACTCCTTTTTGCCCTCAATGCCGAACTCCGATCCGTAATAGATGGACGGGATTCCCCAGAGGGTATAGACCAGAATGGCGATGTGGCGGATATGGGCCCGGTTGCGCAGCTTGTTGGGCAGACGCTCCACGTCGTGGTTGTCCGAGAAGGTGTACAGCCGGGTATCATGGCACAGGCCGTCCAGGCGGCGCATGGTGTGGGCGATCTCGAAATAGTTGTGGTCGTTGTGGCCGCTCCACAGACCCTTGTGGAGCTCGTAATTGGTGACCGAATGGAGGGTCTGGGGGTTGGCCCAGCGGCTGTAATCCCCGTGGATCACCTCGCCCATCAGCCAGAAATCCGGTTTCAGGCCCTCGGTGAAGCGGCGCAGATTCTGCATAAAGCCGAAATCCAGCACGTCGGCCGCATCCAGCCGGATGCCGTCGATGTCAAACTGTTCCACCCAGAATTTGACGGTGTCAAAGTGGTACTGCTGTACTTCGGGGTTCCGCTGGTTCAGCTTGACCAGCAGGTTGTGGCCGCCCCAGTTGCCGTAGGAGAAGCCGTCGTTGTACTCGTTGTTGCCCCAGAAGTTGACATCGCAGAACCAGTCCCGGTACCGGCTGCCCTCCCGGCGGGCTTTCAGGTCCTCAAAGGCGAAGAAGCCACGGCCCACATGGTTGAACACGCCGTCCACAATCACCTTCTGGCCCCGGTCGTGGCAGGCTGCCACAAAGGCTTTGAATGCCTCGTTGGTGCCCAGGCGGCGGTCCACCAGCCGATAATCGATGGTATCGTAGCCGTGGCTCCCGCTCTCAAACAGCGGTCCGATATAAATGGCGGTGCAGCCCAGCTCAAACGCATGGGCCGCCCAGGCGTCCAGTTTCTCAAAAGCGCCGGGCACAGCCTGCCCGTTGTTCTCATGGGCACACCCGCACAGACCCAGGGGGTACATATGATAGAAAACAGCGCTGTCATACCAAGCCATAAAGTCATTCACTCCTGTAATTGCAGTTTCTCCGGCCCTTGATGGCCGTCCTCCGACAGTATAACACAAAACTAGGTATCTTGTATCGGTTTTTTCCAGATTTTGAAAAATTTTATCGCTTGTTTAACAAAGTTCACACAATGTTTTTGTATTCTGAACCCATTCCAGTTTGAACCAAAGGAGAGCAATCTATGAGTTATCCTGAAATCCCGCAAGCATTTTGGGACGGCGGGTGTTTTGACGCCTACCGTTGGATGGGGGCCCACCCGGCCAGCGGCCCCGATGGAGCGTCCGGCTGGCAGTTTGTATTCTGGGCCCCGGGCGCCGCCGATGTCCAGCTGGTGACCGGCGGCCGTGACATTCCGATGCAGCGGGCCGAGACAGGGTTTTGGAGCGTATTTGTGCCGGGGCTGGCCGAGGGAGACTGCTACCAGTACCGGGTGACCGGGGCGGACGGCACCGTCCAGCTCCACGCCGACCCCTATGCGTTTGCAGCCGAGCTGCGGCCCGGAACCGCCAGCCGGCTGGCCGTGCTGGATTTCTCCTTTGATGATGAAGGGTGGATGGCCCAGCGGTCCAAAGGCTGGGACCTGCCCATCAGCATCTACGAGATGCACGCCGGCAGCTGGAAGCATAAGCCCGGCTCCACCGCTCCCGACGGCTCGGACGGCTGGTACAACTATGAGGAACTGGCCCGGGAACTGATTCCCTGGCTGAAAGAGCACCACTATACCCATGTGGAATTGCTGCCCCTGGCAGAACATCCCTTTGACGGCAGCTGGGGCTACCAGACCACCGGTTATTTCGCGGTGACCAGCCGGTACGGCACCCCAGCCCAGTTTGCCCGGTTTGTCAATGCCTGCCACCGGATGGGCATCGGGGTGATTATGGACTTTGTGCCGGTGCACTTTGCCGCCGACCCCACCGGCCTGGCCCGGCTGGATGGTACCTATCTCTATGAGTACGACAGCGACGTGGGTCAAAGCGAATGGGGCACCTGCAATTTCAACTACTACCGGGGCGAGGTCCGCAGCTTTTTGAACAGCGCCTGTGCCATGTGGATGGATGTCTATCACTGCGACGGCATTCGGATGGACGCCATCTCCCGGGCGGTCTACTGGCTGGGAGACCCGGCCCGGGGGGTCAACCAGGGGGCCCTGGACTTTCTGCGGAATCTCAACCACGGCCTGAATGAGCGGTGGCCCACCGGCCTCTACATCGCCGAGGACTCCACCAACTACCTGAAAATCACCGCGCCCACCCGGTACGACGGCATCGGCTTCGACTACAAGTGGGATATGGGATGGATGCACGATACCCTGGACTACTTTGCCACCCCCTTTGGAGAGCGGCCGGCCCAGTACGACAAAATCCTGTTCAGCATGCACTACTTCTACCACGAGCTGTATCTGCTCTCCCTGAGTCACGACGAGGTGGTCCACGGCAAAAAGACCATCATCGGCAAGCTGTGGGGCACCTATGAGGAAAAGTGCTGCCAGCTGCGGACCCTCTACTTTTATATGTTTACCCATCCGGGCAAGAAACTGAACTTTATGGGCAACGAGCTGGCCCACTTCCGGGAGTGGGACGAAAAGACCCAGCTGGACTGGAATCTCCTGGCCTATCCCTTCCACGACAGTTTTCAGAAATTCTTCGCCGAGCTGTCCCGGATTTACGCCAGCGAACCCGCCCTCTATGTAGGAGAATACGACAGCCGCTGCTTTGAGTGGGTGGCCTGCGAGAGCCGGAGCGAGGGAGTTTATGCCTGGCTGCGGCGGGGCCGGGGCCAGAATCTCCTCTGCGTCATGAACACCCAGGACAAAACACACCGGCAGTTTCCCCTCTACCTGGATCTGCCCGCCGGGGCTCAGGAGCTCATCAACACCGAGGACCCCTGCTGGGGCGGCAGTTTCGACGGGGAACGGGACCTCCACACGGTGGACGGCGGCGTCTACGGACGGGATTACACCCTCTTTGTGGATTTGCCTGCCATGGGAAGCCGGCTGTTCCGGCTGCTGCCCGAGGCGCCCCACCCCGACGCCGCCAAAATCAGCGCCGCCAATGCCGCCAAAAAGGCCCGGGCCGCCAAAGCGCGGGCAGCCCGCGCCGCCAAAAAGGCCGCCAGGAACAAAACCTGATCCCTCCCATCTTTCTCCTCTGGCCCGTGTCCGGCTCTCCCTTTGGGGCCGGCACGGGCCTCTTTGCTGGGTCTCACAGGAAAGGCAGCCACGGCTTCCCGCCGGAATGACTGGACATTGCCGGTCCGACTTTGGTATACTGGTATTACAAATTCCCACCGAAAGGAAGTCTTTGCCATGCCTACCACCGTCTCCCGGCCCCGGCTGCGCCGGGCCGCCGTGCCTGCGGTTCTTGCCCTGTCTCTGGTCCTGCTGTGCATCTGCACCGCCGCGGGCCTGACCGGGTCCTTCTTTTTTCCCCTGTTCAGTCTGTGGGCTGACTGTTTTCTCTTCTGTCTCACCCTGGCGGCTGTCCGCCGGGCCGGCGTCCGCTTTGAACTGTTTCACGGCGCCGTTCTGATCGCCGTCTATCTCCTGCTGGCCATCTGCACCACCCTCCAGGTCAACAGCCGGTCGTTCGTCTACATCTGGGACTACAGCAACTACACCCTCCTGCAATACCAGGCCGAGGCTGCCTTTGAGACCGGCGCCCTGGCCGGGCTGGGCCACATCCTCTCCACCCTCACCGAGGATTACACCAGCTTCATCTGTCTGTTCACCGAGTTTCCCTTCTGTCTGACCGAACACACCGGGGACGATTACGTCCTCTGTCAGCTCATCAGCGTCCTTCCCACCCTCCTGGTGGCGCTGGGCGGCCTCACCATCAAGATCGGTCAGCTTCTCCCGGTCCACAACGACAAGGGCTTTTTCCTCATCGGCATCAGCATGGCTTCCGCCTTTCCTCTGCTGCGGATGGCCGCCGCCCTGGGCCAGCCCGACTGGTTCGGCCTCATCTTCGCCCTCATCATCCTGCTGCTGACCCTCGATTTCCGCTTTGACGCCGGGGAGCCCGCCCGCTGCGTCGGGATCTTTTTCGCCACCGCCGCGCTGGTCCTCACCCGCCGGTGGTATCTCTACTTCATTGTGGCATATTATGCCGTCTATGCCGTCACCGTCCTGGTCAGCACCATCCGCCTCATTCCGGCGGGGCAGGGCCGCCGGGCCGCCGACCGTCTCCGCCGATTCATTACCTTTGGCGCCGGCTCTCTGGCCGCTATCCTGGTCCTGTTCTGGCCCGTGGTCCAGCGGATTCTTTCCTACAGCTATGAGACCCACTACGCCGCCTACAATGTGGGCGGTCTGGCCCTCGAGCTGGCCAGCCAGTCCTTCCGGCTGGGTCCCGTGTATCTGCCTCTGGTGGTCTGCGGCGCGGTGTGGGCTTTTGCCCGGGGCCGCGGCACCGTGGCCCTCCAGACCCTGGCGGTTCTGGCCATCAGTCTGGTCCTCTTTACCCGGGTTCAGAACATGGGGTCCCATCAGTCTCTCCTTTTGATGCCGGGGTATTTCATCCTGATGCTGCTGGGCGTTGCCGCGCTGGCCGACACCCTGAACCGGCTGCGGTATCTCAAGCTGGGGTACTGGCTGTTTGCGCTGGCCTTCAGTCTGTCGGCACGGCTCTCCCCCCTCACCACCATCGCCCTGCCCGACTTTCTCTTTGATGTCATCACCGCCGATTCGGTCCAGGAATTCATCCAGCTGGATACCCTCATCTATGACCGCTCCGACATCCATCAGATTGAGGCCCTGGCCCGCTGGATTGACCGGCACTGCACCGACGGCGAGTTCGCTTACATGATCCCCCACTCCATGACCTATTGCCCCGATACCTTTAAAAATGTGGACCTGCCTGAACAGCCTCTCGAGGACAAGCTCTCCTTCGGCTTCGGCATTCTGGGCACCCACGCCTTCCCCACCGACATCTTTGATGCCAAATACGTCATCACCGCCGATCCCTTCCCCTGGTGCTACGAGGTCAGCGATGTGGCCCAAAAGCTCAACAACCAGTTCCTCGCCCTCAAGGACACCTATTTCACCTACGAGACTCAATTTGACATGGGCAACGGCACCGTTTTCACCGTCTACCGGCGGATTGTTCCCGCCACCCGGGCCGAGGCCGACGCCTATCTGTCCGCCTTCGCCGCCGAGGACGCCCAGTTCCCCGAACTGTACAGCCAGGTCATCAACGACTGGTGCCGCCAAAAGGGGCTGTGAGGTGAAATTTTCCAAGACCCTTGCCCAATTCTTTGTCCAGGTGTATACTTAGCAGATGGATACTAGAGATCCAACCTTTCAGAGATACAGGAGGTCAAATCACTATGATGAAGTTATACGGTGCGCCCATCTGCGTCAACTGCCGCGAGGTCAAACAGCTGCTGGACGAGAAGGGCATCCCTTACGAGTATGTAGATATCACCGAGAGCACCAAGAACCTGCGGGCCTTCCTGGCCATGCGGGACACCCTGCCGGTCTATGATTCGGTCAAGGCCGAGGGCCGGATCGGCATTCCCAGCTTTGTCTGGGAGGACGGCTCGGTCACCCTGGACACCGATTGGCTGAGTGCCGGCGGCGCCTGCACCGACTGCTGAGAACAGGAGCAAAGCATGGCAGACAAACACCTCAACATCACCCTGGGTCAGTACAAGGGGCTGGCTGTCACCCGGCACGTCCGTCCCGTACTGGACCAGACCGTCGAGCAGGAAATCAGCCATCGCTGCCGCCTGCACGCCCATTATGCCCCCACCGACGCCCCCGCCAAGCGGGGAGACAAAGTCACCCTGGACTTTGAGGGATTCCGGGAGGGCCAGCCCATCCCGGACAGCAAGATGGAGAACGTCACCGTCCTGCTGGGCACCGGCAAGCTGATGCCTGCCGCCGAAAAGGCCGTCTACGGCCACAAGGCCGGCGAAACCTTTCAGTTTGACTTCACCTATCCGGCCAACTTCCGGGTGGAAAACCTGTCGGGTGTGACGGCACAGTTCACCATCCGCCTGCACGCCGTGGCCGAAAAGCACACCCCCGCGGCGGACGAAGCCTTTGCACGGAGCCGGGGCTTTGATTCCCTGGAGGCCATGCGGGCCCAGATCCGCAAGGAAAAACAGGCTCTCCACGAGGAGGCAGCCGACCGGAAAGCCGGTCAGGACCTGCTGGAGATGGCCGGCGCCAATCTGACCGTCGACCTGCCCGAAAAGCAGCTGGCCGCCGAAGCCCAGCGGGAGTACAAGGCCCTGGAGGAAAAGCTGAAACAGAGCGGCGTCTCGCTGGACGCCTACTGCAAGTCCTGCCGGACCACCCCCGACCAGCTCCGGGCCAGCTACCGCAGGATTGCCGAAAAGCGGCTGCGGAGTATTCTGGCCGCCAAGGCCATCGCGGAGACCGAGGGGATCACCGCTTCCAGCGAAGAAGTCAACGCCGAGTACCGGCGCCTGTCCGCCCAGCGCAGCACCCCCGAGGAGGAGATCCGCAAGACCCTCTCTCCCGACGCCCTGTCGGCGGCCCTGGCGGCCCAGAAGGTGCAGGCCTTCCTGCTGAAAAACGCCCGGGTAACCACCGTTCACGACCAAGCCCCCGAACACCCCGCCAAAAAAGAGGACTGAGCACCCATGAGCATCTTTACAAAAGTTGCAATGAACGTCCTGCTGAACAATTCCCACCCCCAGATCAACCGCAAGCAGTGCTGGAACCTGCATCCCCATCGGGAGCAGTGCACCGACTGCAAGGACATCTGCCCCTACGGTGAGGATATTTTCAGCCGGCCCAACCTGGTCAAGGACTGGGACCCCTGCACCGACTGCGGTTTGTGCGTGTCGGTCTGCCGGGCCCGGTGCATTTCCCCCTCCACCGAACAGGTCCAGCACGACCTGGCTCCCACCGCCTCGGACAACGACACCATCTGGATTGGCTGCGAGCAGAGCGCCCGCCACAACGATCTGGTCCGGGCCTGCGTGGGGGCACTGTCCTGGGAAGCGCTGGCCTATCTGGCCTTGAATAAAAAGCTGGTTCTGGACCTGACCCCCTGCGGCGCGTGCGAAAATGACCGCTGCGCCCAGCTGCTGCGGGACAATCTGACCCGCCTGGTGGAGTTTCTGGGGGAGCCGCTCTTCGATGCCCGGATTACCCTGGCCTATCAGCCCGCCGATGCACCCTATGAGGCCAAGGAACTGTCCCGCCGGGAGATGTTTGCCCATATGAGCGACAGCTCCAAGAACGGCGCCAAGCAGCTGCTGCGTCAGCTGCCGGTGCTCCAGGACAGCGACGACAACCAGATTCAGCCCTTCCGCTACGCGCTGAGCGAGCGGGTCAAACAGCTGAAAACCGCCACCGAGACCCCGTTCCACTACGGCGTGTATCTGCCGGCCTTCACCAGCAAGTGCTTCGGCTGCGGCCGCTGCGAGAAGAACTGCAAGGCCGGGGCCATCCGGTTTGAAAATCTGGCCGACGGTCAGACCCGGGTGGTCATCACCCCCTGGAAGTGCAGCGAGTGCGGGATGTGCGTTTCTTCCTGCGGCCACAAGGCCATTGACGGGATGAAGCTGCGCCAGCTTACCAGTTTGGGCCCGGTGAGCGTTCTGCGGTTCAAAAAGAATCTGTGCAAAGACTGCGGCAAGCCCATTCCCGCCGACAGCGCCGACGGACTGTGCGCCACCTGCCGGGTGAAGCAGCGGACCAAACAGCGCCAGGCTCTGGCCGCTGAGCGGGCCAAGGCCCGGGCCGCCGAGCGGGCAGCCGAACGCGCCGCCCAAAAGGCCGCCCAGGAGACCGCCGGAACAGCTCCGGCCGCCGCTGCCGGGGCGCCTGCGGCCCCCGCTTCCGCCCCCGGAAACCCCCACTGAACCGCCTTTGGCAGACCTGTGTAAAATATTGACAGACGCCGGTTTCAATGCTATACTTCAAGGCAAGCCGCACCATAGACCGGCGGACTGTTACAACGGAGTAACGGATGTGTTTCCGTTGCTCCGTTTTTGTTTTCTGTAGAAGGGGAACTTCTGCAGAGCGGTCAACTTTCAAAAATAAAGGGGAGTTTTTCATGCGTGCTATCCTTTCGCGCCGCCAGTTTCTCAAATCTGCCGGCATGACCACCGCCACCGTCTGCGCCGCCGGGCTGCTCAGCGCCTGCGGTTCCAGCTCCTCCGGGGCCGCCTCGGGCGCAGCCTCGGCCGATACTTCCAGCTATACCATTCTGTATTCCAGCCAGCCCTCCACCCTGAACTACCTGACCACCTCTTCGGACATCGAGATGGTGGTGGGCGCCAACTGCGTGGATACGCTGCTGGAATTTGACAACAAGGGCGTCATGAAAGAGGGCCTCGCCACCGAGTGGACCTTCGACGAGCCCTCTCTCACCTGGACCTTCACCCTGCGGGATGAAAACTGGGTGGACATGAACGGCGAAGTGATCGCCCCCGTCACCGCCCAGGATTTTGTGGACGCCCTGCGCTACCAGCTGACCCCCGACTATGCCGCCGCCAACGTGGGACTTATCACTTCCTACATCGCCGGCGCAGAGGCCTACTATGACTATCAGGTCAACCTCACCAACGCCAACAACAACCTGGTGGGCGATGACGGCACCACCTACACGGTGGACGCCGCCGGCGTCGTCACCGTCAGCACCCCCGGCGCCGATCCCCAGACCTTCCAGCCGGTGGACTTCGAGTCGGTGGGCGTCAAGGCGGTGGACGAGCACACCCTGACCTATACCCTGACCTATGATTTCCCGGGCTTTTTGAGCCTGCTGGTCTACCTGCCCTACGAGCCGGCCTACGGCCCCCTGCTGGAGGAGATGGGCGACCAGTTCGCCACCTCTGCCGAGACCACCTACAGCTGCGGCGCCTTCTACCTGTCCGAGTACATCCCGCTGGAGAGCTGGGTCATGAAGAAGAACCCCGAAAACTACGACGCCGACAACGTGTTCATTGACACCGTCAGCCGGATCTACAACGCCGAGGCCGATGTCAACGGCCCTGAGATGGTCAAGCGGGGCGAGATCGACGAGGCCACCATCGGCGCCGACATTCTGGACAGCTGGCTGGCCGACGACGCCACCAAGGACCTGGTGTCCATGGACCGTCCCAACACCAACTATACTTACTTCTACCTGTTCAACTTCATGCCCTTCTACCACGAGTTCTCCAACCAGACGGTGGAGGGCCTGGACGACACCTATGAGCCCGAAAACTGGGCCAAGGCCATCAACAGCACCAACTTCCGCAAGGCCTTCCTGTACGGCATCAACAATTCGGTGACCCTGGCCGTCTCGGCTCCCGAAGGCTACGAGGGCTACAAGCTGAACACCGTTACCCCTCCCTCCTTCTGTGCCAACGACGACGGGGTGGACTACACCCAGTGCGGCGACCTGGCCTCCATCACCGAATTCTTTGACGAGGCCAAGGCCAAGGAGTACCGGGACGCTGCCATCGAGGAGCTGACCGCCCAGGGCGTCACCTTCCCGGTCAAGGTCCAGCTGCCCTACAACCCTTCCACCGCCAACTGGGACCGCCAGTGCCAGATCTTCAAGCAGCAGCTGGAAGGCGTCCTGAACGACGGGGCCGACTTCATCGACATCATCATCACCGAGGGTCCCTCGGACAACTACCTGTCCGCTGTCCGCCGGGCCGGCAAGTACTGCTTCCAGCTGTGCAACTGGGGCGCCGACTACTCCGACCCCGAGACCGAGACCGATCCCTTCTACCAGGCCGAGGGGGACCGCGGCGGCCGTTACGCCTACCTGCGCACCGGCGTGGAGGACGGCTTCATCACCGGCGAGACCGCTGACGCCATCATGGCCTACATGAGCGCTGTGGAGGAGGCCAAGACCATCACCACCGACATCAACGCCCGGTATGAGGCCTTCGCCAACGCCGAGGCCATGCTCATCAACAACGCCCTGGTGGTTCCCATGGGCATGAGCGTGCCGGCCTACCTGGCCACCCGCCTCAACTACTGGGAAGGCCAGTACGCCTCCACCGGTTTCTCCAACAAGCGCCTGAAGGGCATCCACGTGCTGGACCACTACGTCTCGATGAGCGAGTACGAGGCCAACCGCGACGCCCGCTGACCCTTTGCTTGATTCACAATCCACAGTTCACAGGCATTGTGCAGGGGCCGCTCCCGTACAAACCGGGAAGCGGCCCTTTATTTTGTCCCGCGGGGAACCCCGCCGAGAAAGGAAGTGCGCATCCCTATGGCGAGCTATCTGGCCAGGCGCATCGGGCACTCGATTTTGACCTTGTTCATCATCGTGACCCTGGTGTTCTGCCTGCTCCGGCTGATGCCGGTGGAAGGCTACTTTGCCAACTACGAAAAAATGACCGAGACCCAGATCCAGGCCGGCCTCCAGTCCATGGGCCTTTTGGACCCGCTGCCGGTCCAGATCTTCCGCTTCTGGCGGGACGCCTTTCACGGCGATTTGGGGGTCAGCCACATCTATCGGGTCAACGTCCCGGTGGTGGATATCCTGAAAGACAAGCTCCCCATCTCGATTCAGATGGGCGTGCTGGCCATGATCGTCTCCCTGGTGGTGGGCATCCCCCTGGGGTCGGTGATGGGCCGGTTCAAACACCGCCTCCCCGACCAAATCGGCACCGCCATCGTCATCCTGATCCAGGCCGTGCCCGCCGCCGTCTACTATCTCTACATCCAGATGTACGGCACCACCGCCCTCAACATCGGCCTTTTGTTCAACGCCGACCGCTGGCAATACTGGGTGCTCCCGGTCTTTTCGATGAGTCTGGGCAACATCGCCTTCTATGCCATGTGGCTGCGGCGGTACATGGTGGACGAGAGTAACAAGGACTATGTCCTGCTGGCCCGGGCCAAGGGCGCCAGTGAAAACCGCATCGCCCTGCGGCACATCTTCCGCAACGCCATGGTGCCCCTGGTCCAGTACATCCCCTCCGCCTTCCTGAACACGGTGGTGGGCTCCATCTACATCGAGAGCCTGTACAGCATCCCCGGCATGGGCGGTCTGCTGGTCACCTGCGTCCAGCGCCATGACAACACCATGGTCCAGGGCATTGTCCTGCTGTACGCCTGTGTGGGCATCATCGGCCTGATTTTGGGCGACCTGCTGATGGTCCTGATTGATCCCCGCATCTCCCTGGGCAAGAAAGAAGGTGGGCGCTGATGCTGTTCTTTTTGAAAAACGCCAAATCCGCTCAGCTGGAATCCGCCCTCAACGCCAAACAGGCCGAGGACGGCCCCGGCGCCTGGGCCAACCTCCCCGAGGACCAGCTGTTCACCCCGGCGGACTTCAGCGAAGCCCGGGCCGAGGCCACCGCCTATTCCAACTACAGCTACTGGGGCAGCACCCTCCGCTCCTTCCTCAAAAACAAGTTTGCGGTGGCCCTCCTGATCGCCCTGGTGGCGGTGGTGGGCTTCGCCTTCCTCCAGCCCCATCTCCCCGGCCAGGTGGACCCCAACTACTGCCGGGTGGACCCTGACACCGGCATCCAGCTGCGGAACATTGCCCCCGGCGTGGACGGCTTTGTCTGGGGCTCCAACGCCATCGGTCAGGACTTGTGGGCCCGCATCTGGGCCGGCACCCGCACCAGTCTGGTCATCGCCTTCTTTGTGGCCATGATCGAGGCGGTGGTGGGCATTACGGTGGGGGTTCTCTGGGGCTATGTCCGCCAGCTGGACTTCTTCTTCACCGAGCTGTACAACATCTGCGACAACATCCCCTCCACCATCATCCTGATCCTGATCTCCTATGTGGCCAGCCCCAGCGTGCCCACCCTGATCCTGGGCATGTCCCTGACCGGGTGGATCGCCATGGCCCGCTTCATCCGCAACCAGATCCTCATCATCCGGGACCGGGACTACAACGTGGCCTCCCGCTGCATCGGCACCCCCACCTTCCGCATCGTGCTGCGGAACCTGCTGCCCTATCTGGTGTCGGTCATCATGCTGCGGATGGCCCTGACCGTCCCCGCCGCCATCGGCAGCGAGGTGTTTGTCACCTACATCGGCCTGGGCCTGTCGGTGGAGACCCCCTCCCTGGGCAACCTCATCAACGACGGCCGTCAGGTCATGATGCAGGCGGGGCTGCGGTATCAGCTGATCTACCCCACCATCATCCTGAGCTTTGTGACCATCGCTTTCTACCTGATCGGCAACGCCTTCTCGGACGCCGCCGACCCCAAAAACCACTTGCAGTAAAGGAGGGCTGAACTTATGGACAACCAAACTCCCATCCTTTCGGCCCGGAACCTCCACATCTGCTTCAACCTCCGGGGCCGGGTGCTCCACGCCATCCGGGGCATCGACCTGGACATTTACAAGGGCGAAGTGCTGGCCATCGTGGGGGAGAGCGGCTCGGGCAAATCGGTGTTCACCAAGTCCTTCATGGGACTGCTGGACGCCAACGGCTCCATCACCGAGGGCACCATCGACTATTTCGGGGCGGATGACGGCCAGCCCCTTCGCCTCTCGGCCCTGAAAAAGGAAAAGGACTGGCTGAAGGTCCGGGGCCGGGAAATCGCCATGATTATGCAGGACCCCATGACCAGCCTCAACCCCCTGAAAACCATCGGGGACCAGATCGCCGAGGCGGTCCAGCTGCACCAGCACCTGAAGGGCAAGGCCGCCCGGGAAAAAGCCGTGGAATACCTGCGGGACGTGGGCATCCCCGACCCGGAAATCCGGGCCAGGCAGTACCCCCACGAGTTTTCGGGCGGCATGCGCCAGCGGGTGGTGATTGCCATCGCGGTGGCCTGCAACCCCCAGATTTTGATCTGCGACGAGCCCACCACCGCCCTGGATGTCACCATCCAGGCCCAGATCCTGGAACTGCTGAAGGAGATGCGGGTCAAGTACAACCTGACCATCGTCCTCATCACCCACGACCTGGGCGTGGTGGCCAACATCGCCGACCGGGTGGCCGTCATGTACGCCGGGGACATTGTGGAGATCGGCACCGCCGACGAAATCTACTACGATCCCCGCCACCCCTACACCTGGGCCCTGCTGTCCAGCATGCCCCAGATGGGGGTCAAGGGAGAGGACCTGTTCAACATCCAGGGCACCCCGCCCAACCTGTTCGCCGAAATCCGCGGGGACGCCTTTGCCCCCCGAAACCCCCAGGCTTTGAAAATCGACTTTGTGAAGCGGCCGCCCTACTTTGAGGTGAGCCCCACCCACCGGGCCAAGACCTGGCTGCTGGACCCCCGGGCCCCCAAGGTGGACCCCCCAGCGGTGGTGCAGCGGCTGCGAGAGGAGGGAATCTGAATGCCGGACAAGGAAAAGGAAGTCCTCCTGGAAGTCAAGGACCTGGAAGTCACCTACGGCACCGGCCGCAAGAAATACCGGGCGGTGTCCCGGGCCAACTTCACCATCTACAAGGGGGAGACCTTCGGCCTGGTGGGCGAGAGCGGCTCGGGCAAAACCACCATCGGCCGGGCCATCATGCGGATCATCCCCACATCGGGGGGCCAGATTCTCTACAAGGGCCAGCAGATCAACGGCAAAATCTCCAAAGAGCTGGACCGGAAAGTCATCAAAGAAATCCAGATGATTTTCCAGGACCCCCAGTCCTCCCTGAACGAGCGGGCCAAGGTCAGCTACATTGTGGGAGAAGGCCTGATGAACGTCCGCCCCGACCTGACCGCCGCCCAGCGGGAGGAAAAGGTCCGGCAGGCCCTGCTGGAGGTGGGCCTGCTGCCCGAGTTTGCCTCCCGGTTCCCCCATGAGTTTTCGGGCGGCCAGCGCCAGCGGATCGGCATTGCCCGGGCTCTGATTGTGGAGCCCGATTTCATCATCGCCGACGAGCCCATCTCGGCCCTGGATATGTCCATCCGGGCCCAGGTGCTCAACCTGCTGCGGCATCTCCAGCAACAGCGGGGCATCACCTACCTGTTCATCGCCCACGACCTGTCGGTGATGCGGTACATTTCCGACCGGATCGCCGTCATCCATAAAGGCGATATCGTGGAATTGGCCGACGCTGAGGAACTGGTCATCCATCCCATCCATCCCTACACCCGCAGTCTGTTGTCCGCCATCCCGATGCCCAGTCCCCGCCGGGAGCGCGGCAAAAAGCTGCTGATCTACGATCCTTCCATCCACCACTACGACACCTGCCCCCCTGCCTGGCAGGAGCTGCGGCCCCGTCACTGGGTCCTCTGCAACCAGCAGGAGGCCGCCGACTGGCTGGAGGAAGGCACCCCGCAATAACACGACCCGCCGGGCCGGACCGCTGTAAAAAACGGTCCTGACCCGGCATTTTTGGTTTTCAAATCGGGGGTCGTTCACGCTTTTGACAAAAGTTCCTGCTATACTGGCAGCGTATGGCATGGCGTGCAGGGGTGTTTGTATTGACTTGCCCCTTCTCCTGCCTCTATAATGGGAGATGTGCGGGGCAGACCGGTTTCACCACACGCCCGGCCGCCCCCGCATCATCCAATACGTCAACCGAAGAAAGGAATATTATGCCTATCACCAAAGAGCCGGTCTACGCAAGCAAGGCCAAACCCTGGCTTGCGTCCTATGAACCGAAGTTCCGGGATATGCCCGTGCCTGACTGCACTGCATTTGACTACATCTGCCGCCAGAACAAGGGGCATCTGTCCGAGATTGCCCTCAACTACTACGGCAACCAGATCACCTACGCCACCCTGTTTGTCCAGGTGAAAAAGACCGCCGCCGCCCTGCGGGCTGCCGGTGTCCGCAAGGGGGACATCATCACGGCGGTCAGCGTCATGACCCCCGAGCTGATCTATCTGTTCTATGCGGCGGACATGGTAGGCGCAACCCTGAACCTGGTGGACCCCCGCTACAGCCCCGACGGCATCCACGAGTACATCGACGAGGCCCAGTCCACCATGCTGGTCTGCCTGAATGTCTGCTACGACAAGTGCCACCAGGCTGTCCGGCGGACTCCGGTGGAAAAGGTTCTGATCCTTTCCCCCGCCGACTCCCTGAAAGGCCCCATGAAGCTGGCCTATGCCGCCGCCAATCCCGACCGCAACCGGTACGCTTCCAACGTCATCCTCTGGAAGCAGTTCATGGCAGACGGCAAAAACGCCAGCACCGCCAGCGAACCCTTCGACCCCAAGCACAGCTGCGTCATGGTCCACACCGGCGGCACCACCGGCTCTCCCAAGGGGGTTTTGCTGAGCGACACCGCCTTCAATGCCATCGCCCAGCAATTCTCTGCCTTTGAGGCGGTGTTCCAGCGCCAGCAGCGGCTTTTGAACGTCATGCCCCCCTTCATCGCCTACGGCTACGCCTGCGGCGTCCATCTGCCCCTGTCCCTGGGTCTGACGGTGGTCATCATCCCCAACCTGGACCCCGCCGATCTGGGCAAGCTGATCCTGAAGCACAAGCCCGCCCACATGTTCGGGGTGCCGGCCCATTACCAGGTGCTGGCAGCCGATCCCCGGATGAAAAAGAAGGACCTGTCCTTCGTCCTGAATCTGGCCTGCGGCGGCGACGCCATCTCCCTGGGCGCAGAGCGGGCGGTCAACGAATTCCTGTCCAGCCACGGCGCCCCCTACGGTCTGGCCAAGGGCTACGGCATGACCGAGGTCTGTTCGGCGGCCACCGCTGCCGCCGGCACCCACAACAAATTGGGGTCGGTGGGCCTGCCGCTGCCCAGCACGGTGGTGTCCATCTTTGAGCCCGGCACCGAAACCGAACTGCCCATCGGCGAGCGGGGCGAAATCTGCATCTCGGGCCCCTCCATGATGCAGGGCTACTACAAAAAGCCCGACGAAACCGCCATCATCATGCGCAGACATGCCGACGGCCGGGTCTGGATTCACAGCGGCGACATCGGCTACATGGACGAGGAAGGGTATGTCTTTTTGGACAGCCGGATCAAGCGGATGATTATCCGCCACGACGGCTTCAAGATTTTCCCCTCCATGATCGAAAACGTCATCAGCACCCATCCCGCGGTGGCCAACTGTTCGGTGGTGGGCTGCGCCGACAAGGACCACGTCCAGGGCCGCCTGCCGCTGGCCTACGTCGTTCTGAACAGCGATTGCCAGAAGAAAAAGCGCCAGATTGTCCGGGAACTGCGGGCCATGTGCGCCGACGAGCTGCCCGAATACGTCCTGCCGGTGGGCTACAAGTTCATCGACAAGCTCCCCCTGACCCCCGTGGGCAAGGTGGATTATCTGGAACTGGAAAAGCAGATCACACCCCAGGACTATTGAGATTTTCCCCGGCATCCGCCCTGCCCGCTGCTGCCGGACCCGCAAAAACGGCATTTTTCCGAATGCACGGCCGTACCTGTATGACAGGTGCGGCCTTTTTTGTTGGAAATTTCCCCGCCTGGGGTTGACATTTCGGGCCCGGACCTTTATGATGAAAAGGTAAAAACACCCAAATGTATGTGATCTGTCCTGATTGCACCTGGCTCTGCCGGGCCCTGGGACGAAAAGGAGCCTGTCATGAAAAAACGTATCCTCAGTTTCCTGCTGGCCGCCGCCATGGCCGCGGCCTGCCTGCCTCTCGGCGCCTTCGCAGAGGAAGCCGACGCTTCTGTCGGCATCATCGGCAGCGCCGACGGCCCCACCGCCATCCTGATTTCGGAAACCCCCGAAGAAGACGCCGCCGAGGGTCCCCAGGAAACCCAGGACCTGACCTATGTGGCCTTCGGCGACAGCATCGCCGCCGGCGTGGGTCTGACCAATTTTGTCTACGGCGACGCCGATATCTTCTATGACATCAGCCCCAACTTCAAGGGCTACTCGGATGAATGCTATGTGGCCTATGTGGCCGACGCCCTGGGCCTGGACCGGGACCACGCCATCAATCTGGGCCTGCCCACCCTGATGACCAAGGATCTGCTGGAACTGGTGCGGGACGGCCAGATGTCCGAATTCAACCAGCCCGCCGGCACCTACTATGTCTATCCTGAATTCCAGGACTACATCCGGGAGGCCGACATCATCAGCATTGAGATCGGCATGAACGACGCCATGGTGCCCTTCGTTGTCTCCATCGGCAATGCCACCAACTGGAAATCGGAACAGCTGGCCAACAGCCTGATTTCGGGCGGCTACCGGGATATGACCTTCTCCGACTTCACCCAGATGGTCAAACAGATCTTCAGCATCCATCTGACCGCCAAGGAGACCAGCGATTTGTTCTACGCCCTGACCACCGGCATGTCCAACGTCTGCAAAGACGCCTACACCAATGTGGAAACCTATCTGCCCCAGATTGTGGACGCCATCCGGGCCCAGAATCCCGATGTCCAGATTCTGCTGCTGGGCTGCTATAACCCCGTCCCCCTGATGTGGAGCTGGAGCAACTTCTTCAACAAGTACAACAAGTTCGTCCGTCAGCTGGCCGAGGACACCGGCTGCACCTATGTCCCCATCCCCCGCACCAAGACCGCCAACGACGGCCACCCCACCATCCAGGGTCACAAGTACATCGCACAGCAGATTCTGGACGCCATCGAAGAATGACGTTCCATCCCCGGAGCTTCTCCGGGGATTTTTTCTGTCCGCCTGCTGTTTATCAAAACAGCGCATCTGCAATCTTTTTCCCGCTTTGAACAAAAAGAAGAAAAAATTTTCCGATTTTTGCTTGACAGACCGGGCGCATTATGCTATTATATCACTCGCAGCCCGCGTCAAACGGCTGCCCCTGCTAGAAAACCCCATAGGGATAAGGACATGCGCCCGTAGCTCAGGTGGATAGAGCAACTGCCTTCTAAGCAGTGGGCCGGGGGTTCGAGTCCCTTCGGGCGCATTGCTGTGGTGCCCATAGCGTAGTTGGTTAACGCGCCAGATTGTGGATCTGGAGATCGAGGGTTCGAGTCCCTCTGGGCACCCCACCAAACGACATCCGCTTTTTGCGGGTGTCGTTTTTTGTTGTCCGGCCTTCCCCTTGACAAAGCCGATGCCTCCATGGTAAGATAGGACTGTTAGATATAGCTAACCTTGTTTGTTCCGGGCGCCTGGGCGCTTTCTTTTTTGGCATGTAGGTTAGTTATAACTTACCGCATAAGTCCGCCCCCCAGGCGGCACCCTAGACCTGTCCGAGATCAACCGGGCCCGCCGGCCCCCGCAGGAGGTATCCCCTATGGAGAGAAATTTCGAGACCGTTATGGTGGAGCAGTGCGCCCCCGTTCTGGCGGGAATCAAGCCCGCCAACCTGTTCCGGCATGAAACCCGCGACAAAGCCGGGCTGGCCCGGACGGTGGCCAGATGGAACGCCCAGCTCAACGGCCGGGGGCTCCGCCTGCGGATTTTGAAAGAATGCCCTCAGGGTCATTGGTATCTTCTCTATCTCTACCGCCCCGCCCGCCTGGGCGCCATCCTGGCCGGGGAAGAGATCGGCCGGTTTTTGGCCCGGGAAGGCTACCACCTCCCCGCCCTGCCTGACAGCCCCGACGGATGCCGGGCTCTGTTGAACCAGCTGGCCCGACGGCTGGCCCACGGAGACGCCTTCCCCCACGAAATCGGCATCTTCCTGGGTTACCCGCTGTCCGATGTCGTCGGCTTCATCGAGAACCAGGGCCGCAATTTCACCTGCTGCGGCTGTTGGAAGTCCTACGGCGACCCGGACGCCGCCCAGCGGTATTTTGACCAGCTGAAAAAATGCACCACCATCTATCTCCGGCTGTTCCACAGCGGGACCTCCATTCTCCGGCTGGCGGTGGCTGCGTAAGTTTTAACAAACTTGCTGAAACATCCGGTCTCTGGGGACCGGGTGTTTGTTAGTTTGAACAAACTTTTTTATTTTTCTCCCGAAGTGGTTGACTTTTCAAGTTAGTAAGTGTAAACTTACCACCAGAAAAAGTTTGATGCAGCAAACTTTCAGGAGGATTTGTCTATGATGCCGTTGACAACAGCCAGACCGGGCGAGACGGTGACCATCCGTCGCATCACCGGCCGGGACCAGGTGCGCCAGCACCTGACAGAACTGGGATTTGTGGTGGACAGCGATGTGACGGTGGTCCAGGAGATCGCCGGCAATCTGATTTTACAGGTCAAGAACGGGCGGATTGCCCTGGACAGCCAGATGGCCAACCGGATTCTGTACTAAGGCAAAGCGGCCGCCCTGCCGGGGCGGCGGTTTGGATACAGCAACAATGTGGGAGGAAAACGCTATGAAAACCCTGAAAGACGCCAAGGTGGGCCAGACGGTGACGGTATCCCGGCTGAACGGGACCGGCCCGGTCAAGCGGCGGATCATGGACATGGGCATCACCAAGGGGGTCCAGATTTACATCCGAAAAGTGGCCCCGCTGGGGGACCCCATGGAACTGAACGTCCGCGGCTACGAGCTGAGCGTCCGCAAAGCCGACGCTGAAATGGTGGAAATCAACTGAGGACAGCGGAGAAAGGAGAGACAGCAGATGGCACAGATCAAGATTGCTCTGGCGGGCAACCCCAACAGCGGCAAGACCACCCTGTTCAACGCCCTGACCGGCGCCAACCAATATGTGGGCAACTGGCCGGGGGTCACGGTGGAAAAGAAGGATGGCCGGCTGAAGGGCCACAAAGACGTGGTGATTCAGGACCTGCCGGGCATCTATTCCCTCTCCCCCTACACCCTGGAAGAAGTGGTGGCCCGGGGCTACCTGGTGAAGGAGAAGCCGGACGCCATTTTGAACATCGTGGACGGCACCAACATCGAGCGCAACCTCTATCTGACCACCCAGCTGATGGAGCTGGGCATCCCGGTGGTGGTGGCGGTGAACATGATCGATCTGGTCCGCAAAAACGGGGACAAGATTCATCTGGACAAGCTGGGCCAGGCCCTGGGCTGTCCGGTGGTGGAGATCAGCGCCCTCAAAGGCGAGGGCTGCAAGGATGCCGCCCAGGCAGCGCTCCAGGCTGCCCGGAATGGCCGGGCCGTCCAGCTGCCCTCTGTCTTTACCGGCAGCGCAGAGCAGGCCATCCAGTCCATCGAAGCCCTGCTGCGGGGCAAGGTGGAGGAGCGGTTCCTCCGGTGGTACGCCGTCAAGCTCTTTGAGCGGGACGAAAAAGTTCAGGCCGAACTGACCCTGGACCAGGCCGCCGCCGGCAAAATCGAGCAGGCCATTGCCGCCTGCGAGGCCCAGCTGGACGACGATGCCGAGAGCATCATCACCAACCAGCGCTACAGCTTCATCCACACCGTGATTCAGGCGGCCTGCACCCGCAAGCCCCGCACCAACAATCTGACCGCGTCGGACCGGATCGACCGGATTGTCACCAACCGCATCCTGGCCCTGCCCATCTTTGCGGTGGTGATGCTGGCCATCTACACCATCGCCATGGGCAGCACCTCGATTTCCTTCGGCACCATGGGCACCGACTGGGTCAATGATGTCCTGTTCGGCGAGATCGTGCCCCCTGCGGTGGAGGGCTTCCTGGTGTCCATCGGCTGCGCCGGCTGGCTGGTGGGCCTCATCAACGACGGCATTGTGGCCGGCGTAGGCGCAGCCCTGGGCTTTGTGCCTCAGATTCTGGTGCTGAGCTTCCTGCTGGCCATCCTGGAGGACGTGGGCTACATGGCCCGCATCGCCTTCGTGATGGACCGCATCTTCCGCCGGTTTGGCCTGTCGGGCAAGAGCTTTATCCCCCTGCTGGTGGCCTCAGGCTGCGGCATCCCCGGCGTCATGGCCTCCCGCACCATTGAACAGGACCGGGACCGCAAACTCACCATCATGACCACCTGTTTCATCCCCTGCAGCGCCAAGATGCCCATCATCGGCCTGCTGGCCGGCGCCATCTTCGGCGGCAGCAGTTTGGTGGCCACCAGCGCTTACTTCATCGGCGTCGCCGCCGTGGTCATCAGCGGCGTCATCCTCAAGAAAACCCGGGCCTTTGCCGGCGAACCCGCCCCCTTCGTCATGGAGCTGCCCGCCTACCATGTGCCCGCCTGGGGCAACGTCCTGCGGGCCACCTGGGAGCGTGGCTGGTCCTATGTCAAGCGGGCCGGCACCGTCATCCTGACTTCCACCGTGGTGCTGTGGTTCCTGCAGGGCTTCGGCTTCACCGACGGCGTCTTTGGGATGGTGGAGGACACCAACACCTCTCTGCTGGCCGCCATCGCCGGGGTGATTGCCCCCATCTTCGCCCCGCTGGGCTTCGGCAGCTGGCGGGCCGCCACCGCCACCGTCACCGGCCTCATCGCCAAGGAAAACGTGGTCTCCACCCTGGGTGTCCTCTACGGCATGGCCGAGGTGTCCGAGGCCGGCGACGAAATCTGGGCCAACATCGCCGCCGATTACACCGCCCTGGCCGCCTACAGCTTCATGATCTTCAACCTGCTGTGCGCTCCCTGCTTCGCGGCCATGGGCGCCATCAAGCGGGAGATGAACAACCCCCGCTGGACCGCCTTTGCCATCGGCTACATGTGCGCCTTTGCCTACGTCGTCTCCCTGATTGTCTATCAGCTGGGGGGCCTTGTCACCGGCGAAGTTTCCTTCAACCTGTTTACCATCGTGGCTCTGGTCCTGCTGGCCGGGCTGCTGTACCTGCTCTTCCGCAAAAATCCCTATGAGGACAGCGACGGCGTCCGCCTGCACCGCAAAGCCGTCCTCCGCGCCTGATTTCACCCACAAGGAGGTGCGCCCTTATGCTGGCATATATCACCGCAAATCTCTCCACCATTCTGGTGGGTGCCCTGGTTTTGGGGGTGACAGGATTGTCCCTCCGGGCCACCATCCGCAGCCTGCGCGCCGGCAAGTGCGCCGGATGCAGCAGCTGCGGCGGCCATTGCAGCGGCAGCTGCCACTGCGGCCGCTGAATCCTTCCGATTTCACCATCTGTACCGGTGAGAGCGCCTGATCCCATCCAAAAAGGCCCTGTCCAGAGCGGACAGGGCCTTTTTGACACAGCGTCTACAGCAGCATTCCCGCCGCCCCCAGGCCAAAGCCCAGGGCCGCGCCGGCAGCCGCATCTTTCACCGAATGGACCCCGGCCAGCACCCGGGTGACGCAGATGGCCAGGGCCGACACCGTCAACACCCCGGCGGCGGCGGGGCTCACCGGCAGCCATGCCATGGCAATGACGGCGCCGCTGACCGCGTGACGGGAGGGAAAGGCTTTTCCCGCTGTCTCCTTGGGCAGCAGGGGGATAAAGCCCGGCTGTTCATACGGGCGGGGCCGGTTGAGGGCAGCCCGGAGGGCGCTGCCCCCTGCAAACACCGCCCCCGGCACCAGGACCGTCCGGGCCAGAAGCTGGATCGAATCCTCTCCGGCGGCGGTGCGCACCGCCAGCAGTGCCAGCAGAATCAGATAGGCTCCGGCCTGGACCAGCGGCAAAAGCCGGGTACAGGCCGCCAGGGCAGCCAGCGCCGCCGGACGCGCCGTGAACCAGTCATACACCTTTCGGTAGCGCGCGGGGGTCATGGCCAACCTCCTCAGAAACAGCTGTCGAGGTATTCCTCGACATCAAAGGGTTCCGGGACCGCATCCTTCCGCAGATAGAGGGGGTGATGGGGGTGGCCCTTCTTGCTCCGCTTCCCGATGGTGACCCAGGGGATATTCCTGGCCCGGGTCAGGGCCACCATCTCCCGCATCAGCCCCGGCAGATAGTCCCGCTTCTCGATCAGGGTGCCCCAGGCCGCCCACATGGTGGCCTCGGTCTGGTTCAGCACCGCTTCCAGCCAGAGCAGGTTCTGATCGCAGAGGGCCCGGTCGGGGGTCTTGTCCATATCGTTGGGGTCGGTGGCCCGCTGGGGATAGACGTTGAACATGATCCAGCTGTCAAAGCCATTGGACAGAGCCAGCCGCTCCACACTCTTGACGGTAGGGTCCAGCGCCCCCGGCTGGGCGGTGCTGGGATTGATGCCGATGCACACCAGGGGCCGCTTGCCCGGCTTCCCCA
Source organism: uncultured Faecalibacterium sp. (assembly GCA_944385995.1). Lineage (GTDB taxonomy): Bacteria > Bacillota > Clostridia > Oscillospirales > Ruminococcaceae > Faecalibacterium. Next base: position 42,695 of record CALWZL010000004.1, on the reverse strand, counting down.
GCACAAACCGGTAGGGCATGTACACATGGGGCTCATAGTACCACAGCCCCCCGGCGTATTCCCCCGCCTCCAGGGCGGGAAGGTGTTTTGTCTCCATCGCTGATTTCCTTTCGTTTTTCTTTTATCCTACCTGAAAACCGCAGTCCATGCAACACCCCGGCGCAAAATCCAGGGACTTTCTTTTCCATGCGGAACCGTTTCTTCTTTCTGCATTCTTTGTTCAAACGGAGACAAAACGACAAAAATGTGGTATACTGTATCCGGGGACGGCCCGGAAGGCGCCGCCCTGTGTGTGATTTTCGGCTTTTCGATCTTATGTGAAAGGAGCCTTAACTTTTATGTCTTTGGAAGAATACAAACTCGCCCTGAAAGCAGGCCAGAAGGATTACCGCGCCCATGTGGCCCGAGGCCAGAGCCCCTATCTGCCGGTTCTGGACGATATCCTGGTCAACGTCGATATTGTGGCCACCGAGCCCCTGGGCCTGGTGAATATGCCCAGCGAGAGCATTGTGGGCACCAAGACCAGCGGCCGCCACACCGCTTTCGCTCCCAACTTCATGCCTCTGCTGGATGTGGATACCGAATTTGCCAGCAAGTGGTCGGTCCTCTGCGACGCCCATCTGGACGAGGGCATCCGCAACCCGGTCACCGCCTACGAGTTCCTCAACCAGTTCTATATTGAGGAGGGCAACAAACGTGTCTCGGTGCTCAAGCATTTCGATGCGGCCAGCATCCCCGGCACCGTCACCCGCCTGATTCCCGCCCGCAACAACAGCCTTGAGAACCGGATCTACTACGAGTTCATGGACTTCTACAAGCTGTCCAAGGTGAACATCGTCCAGTTCTCCCGGCCCGGCAGCTATGCCAAGCTCCAGAAACTGGTCTGCAAGGCCTCGGGTGAGGAGTGGACCGACGAGGACCGCAAAAACTTCAACTCCCTCCACACCAAATTCCGCCAGCAGTTCCGGGCTCTGGGCGGTGCGCGGCTGCCCCTGACGGTGGGCGATGCCCTGCTGGTGTATCTGTCGGTCTACCGGTATTCGGATGCCTGTGACTCCACCCCCGCCCAGATCAAGGAAAATCTGGCCCGCATCTGGGACGAAATCACCGTCCTGACCAAGGACCAGGCGGTGGAAGTGGTGCTGGAGCCCACCGAGTCCAGCGAGCCCCTGCTGAGCCTGTCCAAGCTGAACATCTTCAGTTCGCGGCCCAGCGAGCTCCATGTGGCCTTCCTCCACGAGTACAACGAGGAGAACAGCGCCTGGGTGCGGGCCCACGAAAAGGGCCGCAGCGCGCTCGCCAACGCCTTCACCGACCGGGTGATCCTCTCCTCCCATGAGAACGTGGACCCCGAAGTGGACGCAGAGCAGATTCTGGAAGAGGTGGCCCACAACGGCGCCGACGTGGTCTTTACCACCAGCGTGCGGATGCACACTGCCTGTCTCAAGGTGGCCGCCCAGCACCCCAAGATCAAATTCCTCAACTGCTCTCTGAACACCCCTCACCCGCTGGTGCGGACCTACTATCCCCGCACCTACGAGGCCACCTATATTCTGGGCATGCTGGCCGGCATCCTCTCCCCCACCAATACAGTGGGCTATGTGGCCACCAATCCGGTTTACGGCACCCCCGCCGCCATCAACGCCTACGCCCAGGGCCTGCGCTCGGTGCGGCCCGAGGGCAGGGTCCTGCTGCGGTGGGCCTGCCTGCCCGACCCGGCCCACCCCATCGATTTCTCGGACCGGGACGATGTCACCCTCTTTTACGCCCGGGACACCCGCGAGGCGCCCGACTCCTTCCGGGACTACGGCCTCTGCCAGCGGCTGCCCGACGGCACCATCCATCCGGTGGGCCTGCCTGAGTGGCGCTGGGATGTCTTTTATATCGAGATCATCCGCTCCATCCTCAATGGCAGCTGGGACGACGCCGACACCAGCAAGGCCATCAACTACTGGTGGGGCATGAAGAGCGGCGCGGTGGGCATTCACTACAGTGACGACCTGCCCGGCGGCCCCCTTCAGCTGCTGGGCCTGATGGAAACCCAGCTGCACGGCGGCCTGCTGACCATCTTCCCCTCTAAGGTGTACGCGCAGGACCACCAGATGCACTCCCCCCAAAAGATCATCTATACCCCCAAGGAACTGATGCTGATGGATTGGCTGGACGCCTGCGTCGACGGCGCACTGCCCAGCTATGACCAACTGGATGTCAAGACCCGCAGCCTTGCGGATGTCTGCGGTCTGGATGTCATCAAGGAACAGCCCGCCGGGGAGGCAGACGGCGCGGCAGCTCCGGCCCAGACCTGACCTATCTTCTGCTGATCGAAAACGACAAAACGGTAAAAGGATTTGAAAAGAACGGAGCATGAAGGAACGTGAAGATACTAGCAATATCCGATGTAGCCTCAAAGGCATTGTGGTGTCCGCAATGCCGCGAACGGCTGGAAGGGATTGATCTGATCCTTTCCTGTGGGGATTTACCCCGCGCCTATCTGGAATTTCTGACCAACTTTACCCCTGTGCCCATCCTCTATGTCCACGGCAACCACGACGAAGTCTACGCCCAGCAGGAGCCCGGCGGCTGCATCTGTGTGGACGACGAAGTCTACGTCTGGAAAGGACTCCGGGTGATGGGCCTGGGCGGCTCTGTCCGGTACAACTGGGAGAGCCCCTTCCAGTACACCGAAAAGAAAATGCAGCGCCGGATTGCCCGGCTGCGGCCCAAGGTGAAGCGGCTGGGCGGCATCGATCTGCTGTTGACCCATTCCCCCGCCCGGGGCCTCAACGACGGCGATGATCTGCCCCACCAGGGTTTTGAGTGCTTCAACAGCCTCCTGGATGAGCTGAAGCCCCAGTGGTTTGTCCACGGACACATCCATCTGTCCTATGACTGCCGGCTCCCCCGGGTCTGCACCCACAAGGGCGTCACCGTCATCAACGCCACCGAGCGCTATACATTTGAGGTTCCTGATTTCGAGGATAGGCCCACCGGCAAAACCTTCTTCTTCCGCTCCTTCCTCACGTCGTTTATCCGATAAGTCAAAAAAGACCCGCTGCACAGCTCCTCCGGGGCCGTGCGGCGGGTCTTTGTGTATGCAGGCGATGGGAGTTACTTCAGGCTGACATCGTGGCGGGTGGGGGTCCCGGCCGCAAAGGCGCCGGCGCTCTCAAACACACCCCGCACCATGCTCTCCACATCCTCATCGGTATAGAAGGCGGTGTGGCAGGTCAGCAGAACATTGGGGAAGCTGCGCAGCAGGGCCAGCTCGGGGTTGGCGATGGGATCCCCCGAACGGTTGTAGTAGTACAGGCCGTTCTCGTTCTCCAGCACGTCCAGGGCGGCGGCGCCCACACGGCCGCTCTCCAAAGCTGCGATCAGGGCGTCGCTGTCGATCAGGCTGCCCCGGGCGGTGTTGACGATCACCACCCCGTCCTTCATCCTGGACAGGGCCGCCGCGTCAATCAGATGATGGTTGGCCTCGGTGGCGTTGGTGTGGAGGGTGATGACATCGCTCTGGGCAAACAGGGTGTCCAGGTCCACATACTGGGCGTACTGGGCGGCCTCGTCGTTGGGATAGAGGTCATAGGCCAGCAGCCTGCACCCGAAACCGGACAGGTGCTGCAGCACCGTCCGGCCAATCCGGCCGGTGCCGATGACGCCCACCGTACAGCCGGACAGATCCCGGCCAATCTTGCCTTTCAGGGAATAATCCTGCACCTCGCCCCGCTTGAGGATATGGCCCACCCGGCGCAGGGACATCATCATCAGCATGATGGCGAAATTCGCCACCCCCCGGGGCGGATAATCCACGTTGGAGACCTTCATCCCCAGCTCGTGGGCCTTTTCCCGGTCCACATGGTCGTAGCCGATGGACCGGCAGCAGATGTATTTGACGCCCAGTTCATGGAACCGCTCCACCATCGGCGCGCTCATGTCGCAGGGGGTCATCGAGACGGCGTCGCAGCCGGCAGCCAGCGCGGCATTCTCGAGGTTGGGGTATTCCTCGCAGCCATCAAACGCGATCCCGGTTTCGGCGCTGAGTTTCTGTGCACAGGGCAGCTCGTCATAAGGGCGGAGGGTATAAAAGAAAATCTTCATGTGACATTTCACCTTCCCAGTCTCAGATTTTGGATTCCCCGCCCCTATGATAGCACGTTTTGCGCCGCCGGGACGGGGGTTGTCCGGTGAATTTTTCTCACCCGTCAGATGAAGGGCAGACAGGATTGCGGCCCTTGTAAATGGGCGAAAAATGGAGTATGCTAAGAAACAGACCAATCCAAACTGCACCGCCGCCCTGGTCTGGGCCCGGAAGCCCTCCGGGCCGGACGGCTGAAAGGAGATCTGTTATGCGCGCTTACGAACGCCTTCTGCGGTACGCCAGAGTGTATACCACCTCGGACCCCGCCTCGGGGACCCATCCCTCCAGCGAACGCCAGTTTGATCTGGCCCGTCTGCTGGTGGACGAGATGAAAGAGATGGGCATCGAAGATGCCGCTGTGGATGAGCACTGCTATGTATACGGGACCATTCCCGCCACCCCCGGCTGCGAGGGCCGGCCGGCCCTGGGCCTGATCGCCCACATGGACACCGCCCCCGATGCCCCGGGCGAAAACGTCCAGCCGGTGATCCATGAGAACTACGACGGCAAGGATGTGGTCCTGCCCGGCACCGGTGCGGTGCTGAAAGTCTCCACCTTCCCCTTCCTGGCCTCCATGAAGGGCGAAACCCTCATCACCTCGGACGGCACCACCCTGCTGGGCGCCGACGACAAGTCGGGCGTGGCCGAAATCCTCACCGCCGCGGAAACGGTCCTGCGGGAGGGCACCCCCCACGGCAAGCTCTGCATTGCCTTCACCCCCGATGAGGAGATCGGCGAGGGCGCCGACCTGTTCGACATTCCCCGGTTCGGCGCTGACTTCGCCTACACGGTGGACGGCGGCGACGTGGGCGGCATCGAGTACGAGAACTTCAACGCCGCTTCGGCCACCGTCACCATCCGGGGCCTGTCGGTTCACCCCGGCAGCGCCAAGAATACCATGATTAACGCCTCCAACGTGGCCATGGAGTTCCATATGGCTCTCCCCCTGATGGCCCGTCCCGAGACCACCGAGGGCCGCCAGGGCTTCTATCACCTGTGCCAGATGTACGGCGATGTCAACGAGGCCAAGCTGGGCTATATCCTGCGGGACCACGACGCCGCCTGTCTGGAGTACAAAAAGAGCGAGCTGCTCCAGATTGCCGCATGGCTCAACAGCCGTTACGGCGCGGGCACCGTCACCGTCGAGATCAAGGACGGCTACCGCAATATGATCGAGAAGATCAAGCCCCATTTCCATCTGGTGGAGACCGCCCGCACCGCCATTCGGATGGCCGGTCTGGACCCCGAGGAAATCCCGGTCCGCGGCGGCACCGACGGCGCTGTCCTGAGCTGGAAGGGCCTGCCCTGCCCCAACCTGGGCACCGGCGGCTTCAATTTCCACGGGGTCTTCGAGTGCACCACCGCCGAGCGGATGGACAAGGCCACCGAGGTTCTGCTCAACATCATCGGCCTCTATTCCAACTTTACCAAGTAAAAAATTCAGCGCCCCGCGCCTGCCAGCCACAGGAACGGGGCGCTTTTGCGGGCCGGTTCCCGGTTTGCTTCCTGTCCGGCGGGGATTGCAGCTTTTGTGTTTCCAGTAGAAACCTGGTTTTAAATCCTGTCAAAATATGGTATACTAAAACCAAATTATGCGGAGCCCGCCGCCTGTACGGCGGGGAAAGGAAGGCATCACCATGAAGGAACCCACCCCTGACACATCGGGCCGCCTGGGCGGAACGGTGATCAGCGACCGCGTGGTCGCTCAGCTGCTGGAGGAACTGCGGACCGGTCATTACGCCGGCGCCGACCGCCTGCCCGCAGAGCTGGACCTGGCCGCCGAACTGGGCGTCAGCCGGACGGTGATCCGGGACGCCCTCAGCACCATGGAGCGGGCCGGCTATGTGGAGCGGGTCCGTGGGATCGGTACGGTGGTCAACCGCGCCGTTCTCACCCTGCGCAGCAGACTGGATCAAAAACTGGAATACTACCCTCTGATCCGCTCATTCGGCAGCTATCCCCACGCCGACGGCATCCAGATTCAATCCACACGGGCCAGCGAGGACCTGGCCCACAGCCTGGGGCTGGAACCCGGGGCCGAACTCATCTGCATCCGCAAGCGGGTGCTGGCTGATTCCACCCCCGTCATCTATTCCATCAACTACCTGCCCAAATCCCTGCTGGGCGGGCGGGACTACACCCGCCTGGATCTGGCCGGGTCCATTTTCGATGTGCTGGACCAGATCTGCGGTCAGCAGGTGTCCTCCACCGTGGCCCACATCAAGGCCAGCTGCGGAGACGACGCCATCCGCGCCGCCATGCGTCTGGCGCCCGGCGAGGCCATGCTGCTGCTGGACGAGGTATGCTACACCCGTCTGTGCCGGCCTGTCCTGCGTGCATTCAGCTATTACACCAACTTCTTTGATTTTTCCATCTTACGCAAGCTGTTATAAGGAGGCAAACTGCCCATGCGTCATCTGATTGATCCGCTTGATTTCACCCGCGAAGAGACCGACGCCCTGCTCGACCTGGCCAGCCGCATCCGGGAGGACCCCGCCGCTTACCGGGACGTGGCCCGGTACAAGAAACTGGCCACCCTGTTCTACGAGCCCTCCACCCGCACCCGCCTGTCCTTCGAGGCCGCCATGCTCAACCTGGGCGGCCATGTCCTGGGCTTCCCCAGTGAGAATGTTTCCAGCGCGTCCAAGGGTGAGAGCGTGGCCGACACCATCCGGGTGGTGTCCTGCTATGCCGACATCGTGGCCATGCGCCATCCCAAGGAGGGCGCTCCCCTGCGGGCCAGCCGCTACTCCCGCATCCCGGTCATCAACGCCGGCGACGGCGGCCATCAGCACCCCACCCAGACCCTCACCGACCTGATGACCATCCGCAGCCGCAAGGGCACCCTGAACGGTCTGACCATCGGCCTGTGCGGCGACCTGAAGTTCGGCCGCACCGTCCACTCCCTCATCAAGACCATGGTCCGCTATGAGGGAGTGCGGTTTGTTCTCATCAGCCCCGAGGAACTCCGGGTGCCCGACTACATCATCACCGACGTGCTGGAGGGCAGCGACATTCCCTATGCCGAGACCCGCAGCCTGGAGGAATCGATGCCAGGTCTGGACATCCTCTATATGACCCGCGTCCAGCGGGAGCGTTTCTTCAACGAGGAGGACTACATCCGGTTGAAAAACAGCTACATCCTCACCCGGGAAAAGATGGCCCTGGCCAAGCCCGACATGGCGGTCCTCCATCCCCTGCCCCGCGTCAACGAGATCGCCCTCGACGTGGACGATGACCCCCGCGCCGCCTACTTTGAGCAGGTGCAGAACGGCGTCTACGTCCGCATGGCACTGATTATGACTCTGCTGGGTCTGGCCGACCCCAAAGCACCGAAGGAGGGCATCTGATATGCTGAACATTGACGAGATTCAGAACGGCATTGTAATCGATCACATCAAGGCCGGCACCGCCGTGGGCCTGATGGACCTGCTGGGCATCAAGAGCAACCGCACCGCCAGCGTGGCCCTGATCCAGAACGCCCGGTCCCACAAGTCCCCCACCGGCCGCAAGGACATCATCAAGGTGGAGGGGGATTCCTCCTGGCTGAACCTGGACGTGCTGGCCTACCTGGACCCCAACATCACCGTCACCACCATCCAGGACGGCAAGCCGGTGAAGAAGGAAAAACCCCAGCCGCCCCGCCGTCTGGTCAACATCGTCCGGTGCCGCAATCCCCGCTGCATCTCCACCATCGAGGAGGAGTGCGACCAGATCTTTGAGCTGAGCGCCAACGGGAAGTACCGCTGCATCTACTGCGAGCAGGAGCTGCAGGTCAACCGCGACTAAACACCCTTTTTCCAGGCAAAACAATGCCCCCGCTGTCTTTTTCGGGACAGCGGGGGTTTTTGGTTTCTCGTTAGCCCACCAGGACAAAATCCGCGGGCAGTCGGCCGATGATAATAGCCGCCGCCAGCATGACCACCGTCAGGCCCAGATACAAAAGGCAGAAGCCCTTCGCCCGGCCGTCCTTTTGCTGCCGGGCCGTCTGGTACATCAGCCCAAAGCAGAGGACCGCCAGGCCAAAGGCACAGACCAGCGCGCCCCACACATAGAGGGCGTGGCTCTCGGGGATGACCCGCGCGCTGCTGCCCAGCCAGACGGCGGCAAAGCTCCAGAGAAGAAACGCCGGAACCCACAGTTTGTACATCGTTCATTCCTCCTTGTTTTTTGTTGGGTGTCAGCTGCTGCGCCGGATTTTCAACCATTGGGCTGCATCATGGTGGATTTTGATTTCATCTCGCTGCAAGAGCCCTCAGCCCTTGCCGCAGATCATCTCCCGGATGGCCTTCATGGCGGTGCTGCGGGGGCGGCTGATATCTTCCACCAGGGTGATGGCCCGCTCGGGGACTGACAAGTCCAGGGGAATGCAGAACAGCTCTCCCCGGGCAATCTTGGGAGCCACCAGCTTTTCGGGGTAAAAGCCGATCCCCAGCCCGTGCTCGATCATGGGGAGAATCTGGTCCATGGTGGCCGCTTCCACATCCGCCCGAAAGGTGACTCCGTTGGAGGTGAAAAAGCTCTGATAAAAAGCATAGGTGCTGGTGTCCTGGCCAATACACACCAGGGGATACCGGGCCAGATCGGCCAGGGTGCACCGCCGGGTGGCAATTTCGCTGTAGGCGGGGCCGCAGACCGGCACCTCCCGGAACCGCAGCAGTTCGGTCTGCTGGAGGGTCCGGTCGGTGATCTGGGGGGCGGTAATCACCGCAAAGTCGCTCTCCCCGTTCCGCAGCCGCTCGATGGCCTGGGGGGTGGTTTCGTTGGTGATCCGCAGGTGGACCCCCGGATACTGGACCCGGAAGGCCGACAGCTTGTCCAGCAGCACCATATGCAGGGCCGCTTCGCTGGCACTGATAGACAGGGTCCCGCTCTCCAGGCTGCCATCCTGCCGGATCTCCTCCTCCCCCAGCTGGAGCTCCTCCACCGCCGCCGCTACCCGCCGGTACAGCCGCTGCCCCTCCGGCGTCAGGGTGATGCCACGGTTGGACCGGTGGAACAGCTTGCAGCCCAGCTCCTGCTCCAGATTCTTCATGCAGCGGGTGATGTTGGGCTGATTGTTTTTCAGCACCTCCGCCGCCCTTGTAAAGCTCCGGCACTGGGCTACTGCATAGAAAATCCGGTAATAATCGTAGTTGATCGTCATAGAAAATTTCCCTTATTTTTTATGAATTGTGCTCTATTTGTCATACAAAAAATGTATTACCAGCATATTAACAAGATATTTTACAATTTTCACTATAAATAGTATAATACGCTCGACCCAAAATTGCAATTTGACCCGTGTGTCCCGGCAGGATATGCGGATGTCAAGGCCCGGCCGTTCACCCAGGGCAGCCGGGCAGGGCAGGTTGAAAATCGTTGGATGAAAGGAGTCTTTCCAAAACCATGAAACAGAATAAGCGGAGTCTTATCCTGTGGCTCGTCCTGATCGTGGTGCTGGCAGCTGCCTCTGTCCTGACCGGGAATTCCGGCGGAGAGAGCGAAAGCGTCAAGGCAGTGATGCGGGATGCCGTGCTGCACGAAACCGGCCAGGTGAGCCTTTTCGGGATCATGGACGTTAACCCCGGGCTGATCTCGGCCTATGTGGTGACGGTCGTACTGCTGGTACTGGCTGTCTGCCTGCGAATCTTCGCAGTGCCCCATTTCAAGGAGGTCCCCGGCAAGCTGCAGATGCTGATCGAGCTGTGGGTGGATACCTTCCGCGGGATGGCCGAGAAGAACAGCCCCCACCACAACAAGGTGCTGGGACCCTACCTCTTCGGCGCAGGTTCCTATATCTTTGTCAGCACCCTGTTTGAACTGTTCGGCGTGCAGGTGGTGACCACCGCAGGCAACTCGATGGCCCTGCCCGCTCCCCTGTCGGATGTCAACGGCGCCATCGCCATGGGCGTGCTGTCCTACCTGTTCATCATGTCGGGCGGCGTGAGCGCTGTGGGCATTCGCGGCGTGGGCCGCACCCTCAAGGAGTTCTCGCTCCCTATCTCGATGAGCTTCCGTCTGTTCGGCGCTCTGCTGAGCGGTCTGCTGGTCACCGAGCTGGTCTACTACTACATCACCCTCAGCTATGTGCTGCCGGTGATTGTGGGCGTCATGTTCACCATGCTCCATGCCCTGATCCAGAGCTACGTGCTGACCATGCTGGTGGCCCTGTACTACGGCGAGGTGTCCGAGCCGGTGAAACCCAAAGCCAAGAAAAACAACACCGACAGAAACGCCATTGCGGCCTGATTGTTTTCTGTCCCAACTCAGGAGGTTAATCAAATCATGAAGACCATGAACATTAAGAAAGTCCTTTCCGTCCTGCTGGTCATGCTGGCCCTGGTTGTGACCATGGCTGCTCCCGCATTCGCCGATGAGCCCGCTTCCAGCGAGCCCGCCACCACCCAGTCCGCCCAGGCTGAGGAGACCACCGATGCTTCCACCACTTCCGCCAAGGCCATTGGCTCTGCCATCGCCGTTGGTCTGGCCGCTGCCGGCGGCGCTCTGGGCATGGGCATCCTGGGCTCCAAGTCCTCGGAAGCCATCGCCCGTCAGCCTGAGGCCGAGGGCAAGATCCGCACCTCTATGATGCTGACCCTGGTCTTTATCGAGACCGCCATCATCTACGCCCTGCTGGTCGTCATCCTGATTATCTTCGTTCTGTAAGCGCGGGAGGTGCCACAATGAATCTCCCTTTGAATATTGATCTGCAGCAGATTTTTCTGCACATGCTGAACTTCGTGATCCTGGTGGGCGGCCTGTACTTCATCCTGTACGCCCCCGTCAAGAAGTTCATGGACCAGCGCGTCGCTCACTACGCTGAGATGGACAAGGCTGCCGCCGACAAGCTGGCCGCCGCTGAGAAGCTGGAAGCTGAGCATCAGGCCCAGCTGGCCAAGCTGGACGACGAACTGCGCCAGCGCCGCGCCGAGAGCCAGAAGATTGCCCAGGCTGCCGCACAGCAGCAGCTGGACCGCGCCCAGGAGCAGGCCGACCAGATCGTGGCCGGCGCCCAGAAGGCCGCCGAGAGCATCCGCACCAAGGCTGTGGCCGATTCCCAGAAGGAAATCAAAGAGCTGGCTCTGGCTGCCGCTGCCAAGCTGACCCTCAAGTCCAGCAAGGACGCCTTCGACGAATTTTTGAACCTGGCAGAGGAAGGAAACGAGCATCATGAAAAATCCTGAAGCAACCACCGCTGCCTTCCTGTACAGCCCTGAGGCTCCTACCGAAGAGCAGCGCAAGCGGTTTGAGGACTTTCTGGCCCGGACCTACCCCGACCGCACCATCACCCTGACCTGGAAAAAGACGCCCAGCCTGAAGGGCGGTTTCCGCCTGGAAGTGGGAACCGATGTCTATGACTGGAGCCTGAAGGGCCGTATGGAGCAGCTGCGCCGTAAGATCGACGCCCTGGATGTCCGTCAGGACAACCTGCTGCCCCTGATGCGCCAGACCGTCATCGACTGGACCCCCAGCACCCGCCCCGAGGAGATCGGCACCGTCCTGACCGTCGGCGATGACATCGCCACCATTTCGGGCCTGCAGGATGCCACCTACGGCGAAGTTCTGGACTTTGCCAACGGCATCCGCGGCATGGTGCAGGAGCTGCGCCCCGACGAGCTGTGCTGCGTTTTGTTCGGCGACAGCAGCAGCATCGAGGCCGGCGACCCCGTCCGCCGCACCGGCAAGGTGGCCGGCATGCCGGTGGGCGAGGCCTTCCTGGGCCGCGTTGTGGACGCCCTGGGCCAGCCCATCGACGGCGGTCAGCCCATCCAGGCTGACGCCTACTACCCCATCGAGCGCCCGGCCCCCGGCATCATCGACCGCCAGCCCGTCAACCAGCCCATGGAGACCGGCCTGCTGGCCATCGACGCTCTGTTCCCCATCGGCCGCGGCCAGCGTGAACTAATCATCGGCGACCGTCAGACCGGCAAGACCGCCGTGGCTCTGGATACCATCCTGAACCAGAAGGGCAAGAACGTGGTCTGCATCTACGTCGCCATCGGCCAGAAGGCCAGCTCGGTGGCCCTGCTCACCGAGAACCTCCGCCGCCGCGGCGCCATGGACTACTGCATCGTGGTCAACGCCTCGGCCAGCGACTCCGCATCCCTGCAGTACATCGCACCTTATGCCGGGTGCAGCCTGGGCGAGTACTTCATGCACCAGGGCCGGGATGTCCTGATTGTCTACGACGACCTGTCCAAGCACGCCATCGCCTACCGCGCCCTGTCCCTGCTGCTGGAGCGCAGCCCCGGCCGTGAGGCTTACCCCGGCGACGTTTTCTACCTGCACAGCCGTCTGCTGGAGCGTTCCGCCCACCTGTCCGACGAGAAGGGCGGCGGCAGCATGACCGCCCTGCCCATCATTGAGACCCAGGCCGGCGATGTCTCCGCTTATATCCCCACCAACGTCATTTCCATCACCGACGGCCAGCTGTTCCTGGAGAGCAGCCTGTTCTTCTCGGGCCAGCGCCCCGCCGTCAACGTCGGTCTGTCGGTGTCCCGTGTGGGCGGCGACGCCCAGACCAAGGCCATGAAGAAGGCCGCCGGCGCCATGCGTCTGGATCTGGCCCAGTACCGCGAGATGGAGGTCTTTACCCAGTTCTCCAGCGATCTGGACGAGACCACCAAGCGCCAGCTGACCTATGGCCAGGGCCTGATGCGGCTGCTGCGTCAGAAGCAGTATCACCCCCTGAGCCAGCATGAGCAGGTCATCACCCTGGTGGCCGCCCTGAACCATGTGCTGGAGAACATCCCCGCCGAGGTCATCAGCGACGCCCAGCACGAGATGCTGACCTGGTTCGAGGAGCAGGACGCCGCCCTGTGCCAGCGGATCGACTCCACCGGCCTGCTGTCCGACGACGACCGCCAGCAGATCATCGACCTGGCCCGCACCTTCGTGGCCGGGTACCAGAAGAAGGGGCAGTAAGATGGCGAGCACCAAAGAGATCAAGGACCGGATCGAAAGCGTCCGCCAGACCCAGAAGATCACCAACGCCATGTATCTGATCTCCTCCACCAAGCTGCGCCGCGCCAGGGAGGACCTGGCCCACACCCGCCCTTACTTTGAAGCCCTGCGGGGTGAGATCAAGCGGATTTTCCGCACCTCCAGCGACATCCGCAGCCGGTACTTCTACCCGCCCCACGAGGACGACATCAAGGGCGGACCCTACGCCTGCCTGGTCATCACGGCCGACAAGGGTCTGGCCGGCGCCTACAACCAGAACGCCGTCAAGGAGACCATGCGGGTCCTGGCTGACCATCCCGGCACCAAGCTGTTCGTGGTCGGTGAGTACGGACGGCACTACTTCAATCAGCACCATATTCCCATCGAGCAGAGCTTCCTCTACACGGCGCAGAATCCCACCCTGCAGCGCGCCCGGGAGATCAGCTCGATCTTGCTGGACGGCTTCAACGCCGGCCAGTGGAAAAAGATCTATATTGTCTACACCGATATGGCCAGCAGCCTCTCCTCTGCGGCCCAGAGCACCCGTCTGCTGCCCTTCCACCGGGCACACTTCGCCTCCACCGAAGAGGACCATTCCTCCGACGCCTTTGAGTTTATGCCGGACATGGTCACGGTGCTGGACAATATGATCGAGAGCTATATTTCGGGCTTTATCTACAGCGCCCTGATCGACAGCTTCTGCAGCGAGCAGAACGCCCGTATGACCGCCATGGACGCGGCCAACGAGAACGCCCAGCGCCTGCTGGACGAGCTGTCTCTGCAGTACAACCGGGTCCGTCAGGCGGCCATCACCCTTGAGATCACCGAGGTGTCTGCGGGTGCAAAGGCCCAGCGCCGCAAGCGCCAGGCAGCCCATAATGAACGAAAGGATGTGTGACCCACTTGAATACAGGCAAAATCGTACAGGTTTCGGGCCCTGTTGTGGATGTGACCTTTGAAAATCTGCCCCTGCCCCGCATCCGTGAGGCCCTGACCGTCACGGTGGACGGCGGCGAGCGGGTGATGGAGGTTTCCCAGCACCTGGACAGCCACACCGTCCGGTGCGTCATGCTGGCAGCCAGCGAAGGCCTGGCCCGCGGCATGGAGGTGTCGGCTCCCGGCCACACCATTCAGGTGCCGGTGGGCGAGAAGGTTCTGGGCCGGATGTTCAACGTCCTGGGCCAGCCCATCGACGGCGGCGAGCAGCTGCCCTCTGACGTTCCCGTCAAGAGCATCTACCGCAAGCCCCCTCCCTTCGAGGAGCAGAACCCCGCCGTTGAGATTCTGGAGACCGGCATCAAGGTCATCGACCTGCTGGAGCCCTATGCCAAGGGCGGCAAGATCGGCCTGTTCGGCGGCGCCGGCGTCGGCAAGACCGTTCTGATTCAGGAACTGATTCACAACGTCGCCATGGAGCACGGCGGCTATTCCATCTTCACCGGCGTCGGCGAGCGCAGCCGTGAGGGCAACGACCTCTGGCGCGAGATGAACGAGAGCGGCATTGCCGACAAGACCGCCCTGGTCTTTGGCCAGATGAACGAGTCCCCCGGCGTCCGTATGCGTGTGGCTCTGTCCGGTCTGACCATGGCCGAGCACTTCCGCGACGAGGCCCACAAGGACGTGCTGCTCTTCATCGACAACATCTTCCGTTTCGTCCAGGCCGGCAGTGAGGTTTCCACCCTGATGGGCCGTATGCCTTCTGCCGTCGGCTACCAGCCCACCCTGGCCAACGAGATGGGCGAGCTGCAGGAGCGGATTACCTCCACGAAAGACGGTTCCGTCACCTCGGTCCAGGCTGTCTACGTCCCCGCCGACGACCTGACCGACCCCGCCACCGCCACCACCTTCACCCATCTGGACGCCACCACCGTTCTGAGCCGTAAGATCGTCGAGCAGGGCATCTACCCCGCCGTCGATCCTCTGGAGTCCACTTCCCGTATTCTGGAGCCCGACATCGTGGGCGCCGAGCACTACCGCGTGGCCCGGAAGGTCCAGGAGATCCTCCAGAAGTACCGCGAGCTGCAGGACATCATCGCCATCCTGGGCATGGACGAACTGAGCGAGGAGGACCAGAAAACGGTCAGCCGCGCCCGGAAGGTCCAGCGTTTCCTGTCCCAGCCCACCCACGTGGCCGAAAAGTTCACCGGCCTGAAGGGCGTCTACGTCCCCCTGGAGGAGACCATCAAGGGCTTCGCCGCCATTGTGGACGGCGAGATGGACCAGTATCCCGAGGCCGCTTTCTTCAACGTCGGCCCCATCTCGGATGTCCCCGAAAAGGCCCGGAAGATCGAGGCAGGTGAGCTGTAATGAACGCTTTCCACCTGCGCATTCTGGCTGCCGATGACATGTTCTTTGAAGGTCTGTGTGAAAATATGGTCGTCCCCTGCCCGGACGGCTCCTTCGGCGTCCAGGCCTACCACGCCAACATGATTTCGGCTGTCTCCCCCGGTGAGCTTCGTTTCACCCCCGCCGAGGGTTCCGACGCCGGCACCGAAAAGATCGCCGCCGTCTCTGCCGGCCTGATTAAGGTGGAGAACAACGACGTTCTGGTGCTGGTGGATACCGCCGAGCGTCCCGAGGACATCGACACCAACCGCGCCCGCCGCGCCGCGGACCAGGCCAAAGAGGCCCTGCTCCAGAAGCGCAGCATCCAGGAGTACCGGATTGCCCAGTACAGCCTGGCCCGCGCGGTCAGCCGTCTGCGTGTCCACAGCGATTTCGAAAACCGGCACAATTGAATCTTCTGCAAGCCCCTGTCCGCGCTGGACGGGGGTTTTTTGTTTTGGCTGTGAACGGTTCGGTTTCCGCACATTTATCACAGAATGGTCATACCTTTTTTGCAATCAAACCCGGGGATGCACCGTATTAAAAGCAACGGAGCCAAATTCTGGCAGACGTATGAGGTAAACGATGAGGTATGATCTATGAAGAAACACTATGCCACTTCTCTGGCCTGCCTGGCCCTTGCCGCGGCTCTGGCCGGATGCGCCCCCTTTGCCCCTCTGTCTGAGTCCTCTCAGATGGTCCAGCAGGGGTCGGCGTCCGCAATGGACGACGGCCTCCTCCACTTTTTGTATGCCGCCAACACCAACGGCGGCGGCACCCTGCTGCGGGGCAGCGAACCCATTTACCGGGCGTCGCCCTCCCAGCAAATCAACCTGGTCCATGACCCCTCCACCGGTCTCCCCGTCGCCTGGGAGCTGGGAACCAACCAGGACGACGGTTCCCGCATCACCGAGGTGTACAGCTCCGAGGGAGACCTGCTGTGGAGCGGGGCGGATGAATGGCGGGCGGCCATCACCGGCCAGCTGCTGGCCCTGGAGCCGGGGGGATGGCAGGCAGAAGCCAGCCCCGGCTATGAGGCGGGCTGCCATCTGATTGACCTGACCAACGGCGAGGAAATTCCGCTTCCCGCCAACACCACCGGCTGCATCCCCACCGATCAGGGACAGGTGGTCCTGACCATCACCACCGATGTCAACACCCCCAATCTGGAGAATTCCAGCGTGGTGGTCCAGACCCTGGACGGTCAGCAGATTCTCAAGCTGGACCGGGCCTATGCCTATCAGTCGTACGGCTATGAGGGGGAAAACAGCTGCATCAGCATCCAGCAGTATGACCCGGATTCGGGATTCTGGAGCAACTACCTGTACAATCCCGCCACCCGGGAGTGCATTTCCAACTTTTACGGCTTCTGCGCTCCCGATGTAATCTGTTTCCAGCAGGCCGACGGCCAGTATGTGATCCGCAGCCTTTCCGACCCCACCCCCCTGGCCACCTACGACGGCGGCTGCTCCTATTGGGGCAACGGGATGGCCCTGGTTTCCACCGAGGAGAACGGCTTCATCCTCTATCTGCCCGACGGCACTTCCCAGTCCCTCTATGACTATCTGAGCTACAGCGCCGATGCCGTCAGCTCTTCCTTCCTGTTTGCCGACGGCACCCTGCTCCTCTGCGGCGAGGACGGCACCATGACCTATCTGGAGCCTGACCTCCACGGCGCGGCCCAGGCTTCCCTCTACAGCGTGGAGGGCGGGTATGTCATCCTTTCCCTCTCGGATGAGGATTACAACACCATCGCCTATCAGATCTACGACGCCTCCGGCCTTCTCTACGACAGCTCCACCGCCCCGGACGGCCGCTTCTACACCCGGATCGCCTACCTGACCATGGCGGAGGAAGGCCCCCTCTACCAGGCCGCCTACGCCGGCCCCGGCGGCAGCATCCTCTACGATGTCCTGGACAGCCACGGCAATGTCCTGCTGACCGGCCTGGCCGATGTCGGCGCTTCCAGCCTCTTTGACCTGCCCGACGGCATCTTTGGAGCCCGGCAGGGCTTTGAGCGGGGATTCATGGATTCCACCGGCCAATGGGTCTACCACGAAAGCCTGTTCATCTCCCTGTCTGACGACGATCAGTTCAACTACCTGTAAATTGAGGAGGCATTTTTATGTGTTGTAACCGCTTGATCTCCCGCCGCAGCTTTTTGACCGCCCTGGGCCTGGGGACTGCGGCGGCCCTGCTGGCCGGCTGCGCCGGTCCCGCATCTTCCAGCAGTGCCCCAGCTTCCAGCCAGCCGGATGCCGGGGCTCAGCCGTTCCTGGCCCCGGAGGATTTCCCCGGGGTGGACGGTTCCACCGCCTGCATCCCTTTGATTGCCCAGATCATCGCTGACACCACCGGCACCGACCTCACCGAGGCCCAAAGCGCCGTCAATGTCAGTACCACCGCCTATGCCTGGGAAAATCTGGGGGTCTACGATTCCTATCCCATCCGGCTTCTGATCGTCTACGAGGCCCCCGACTATGTCAAGGAGGAAATCGCCCAGGCGGGCACCCAGCTGGAACAAAAGGCCATCGGCCGGGACGCCCTGGTATTCATTGTCAATGAGGACAACCCGGTTCAGAGCCTCACTTTGGACCAGCTGCGGGACATCTATGCCGGCCGGATCACCAACTGGAAGGAAGTGGGCGGCAGCGACCTTCCCATCGTGGCCTTTCAGCGGGGGGAGGACAGCGGCAGCCAAACCCTGTTCCGCAGCCTCCTGATTGGGGACGGCGACTTGATGGAAGCGCCCACCGAGCTGGCCCCCACCTCCATGGGCGGCCTGGTGGACAGCATCGCCTCCTACAACAACAGCGCCAACGCCATCGGCTTTTCGGTCTACTACTACATCGACCAGATGTACAGCCAGCCCGGCCTCCGCCTGCTGGCCGTGGAAAATGTGACCCCCTCCAACGACACCATCGCCAGCCAGGAGTACCCCCTGTGCAACGATTTCTATGCGGTGATCCGGGCTTCGGAATCTTCCTCCAGCCCGGCCCGCCAGGTCTATGACTGGCTCTCCACCGAGGACGGCATCCGCTGCATCCAAAGCGCCGGCTATGTTCCGGCGGTCTGAGATGCAGAGTCAGTCTTGACAATCACCGTGCCTCTGTGCTATTCTTACAGGGCAAGGAATCCCTGTTCGCTGACGGAAAGAGGAACGCATCGCTTCCCCTGTGTGGAGTATCACCACATGCGGACAGAGAGTTCGTCAAAGCCGACCGTCTGGGCAGCCTTGCGCGGTTTTGCCGCGCAGCGCTGCCCTTTTTGTTTGTCAGCAAAGGAGAAAATGCTATGAAGTCTGACATCGAGATTGCACAGGAAGCTACCCTGCGCCCCATCACTGAAATCGCCGCCCAGCTGGGCCTGGACGAGGCCGACATCATCCCCTACGGCCGCTACAAGGCCAAAATCAACCATCATCTGGCCGAGAACCCCGCCAAACAGGGCAAGATGATCCTGGTCACCGCCATCAGCCCCACCCCCGCCGGCGAGGGCAAGACCACCACCAGCGTGGGCCTGGCCGACGCCCTGTGCGCCCTGGGCAAAAAGACCATGCTCTGCCTCCGTGAGCCTTCCCTGGGCCCCGTCTTTGGCATCAAGGGCGGCGCGGCCGGCGGCGGCTATGCCCAGGTGGTCCCGATGGAGGACATCAACCTCCACTTCACCGGCGACATCCACGCCATCGGCACCGCCAACAATCTGCTGGCCGCCATGATCGACAACAGCATCCAGCAGGGCAACCCCCTCCACATCGATCCCCGCCGGATCACCTGGAAGCGCTGCATGGACATGAACGACCGTCAGCTGCGGTTCATCGTGGACGGCCTGGGCGGCAAGGCCAACGGCACCCCCCGGGAGGATGGCTTTGACATCACGGTGGCCAGCGAAGTGATGGCCATCTTCTGCTTGGCTTCCAGCCTGGCCGACCTGAAGGCCCGCCTGTCCCGGATTGTCTGCGCCTACACCTACGACGGCCAGCCGGTGACGGCCGGCCAGATCGGCGCAGCCGGCGCCATGGCCGCCCTGCTGAAGGACGCCATCGACCCCAACCTGGTCCAGACCCTGGAGCACAATCCCGCCATCATCCACGGCGGTCCCTTCGCCAACATCGCCCACGGCTGCAACAGCGTCATGGCCACCCGTCTGAGCCTGGCCCTGGCCGACTATGTGGTCACCGAGGCCGGTTTCGGCGCCGATCTGGGCGCCGAGAAGTTCCTGGACATCAAGTGCCGCGCTGCCGGCATCGCCCCCTCGGCCTGCGTCCTGGTGGCCACCGTCCGGGCCCTCAAGAGCCACGGCGGCGTGGCCAAGGCTGACCTGAACAAGCCCAACCCCGACGCCGTCCGGGCCGGCCTGGCCAACCTGGGCCGCCACATCGAGAACATGAAGGACGGTTTCGGCCTGCCCGTG
Source organism: uncultured Faecalibacterium sp. (assembly GCA_944385995.1). GTDB lineage: Bacteria > Bacillota > Clostridia > Oscillospirales > Ruminococcaceae > Faecalibacterium. The sequence goes on along the minus strand of CALWZL010000004.1, from coordinate 22,894 downwards.
GTGGTGGCCGTCAACGCCTTCCCCACCGACACCGCCGAGGAACAGGAGATTGTCTCCAGCTTCTGCAAGGATCAGGGTGTGCCCTGCGTCCTGAGCGAAGTGTTCGCCAAGGGCGGCGAGGGCGGCAAGGCCCTGGCCGAGGCCGTCCTGTCCATCCTGGAGGACCGTCCCATCCAGTTCACCTATCCCCTGGAGGCCTCTCTCCGGGAGAAGATCGAGGCTGTGGCCGGCAAGATCTACCGCGCCGACGGTGTGGACTACACCCCCGCCGCCGCCAAGACCCTGGACGAGTTGACCGCCATGGGCTACGGCAATCTCCCGGTCTGCATCGCCAAGACCCAGTACAGCTTCAGCGACAACGCCGCCCTCAAGGCTGCCCCCACTGGCTTCCGCATGAATGTCCGGGAGGTCCGTCTGGCTGCCGGCGCCGGCTTTGTGGTGGTCATCTGCGGCAGCATCATGACCATGCCCGGCCTGCCCAAGGTCCCCGCCGCTGTCAACATCGACGTCACCGACGACGGCCGCATCACCGGTCTGTTCTGATTCTTCCTTCAAAACCTGACGTGTCCCCGGATTTTCCTGGTTCCAGGAAGGTCCGGGGATTTTGTCTTTCTCTTAACAAAGGGCAAGTCATTCGGCTCCAAAAGTACCCTTTCCGAAAGCATACCATTCCTCATTGTAAAATATGTATAAAAATTTCTCCTGAAACTTTGTGAGAATGTATATGGACAAATAAATTATGAACTTTCAGGTAACATAATATACAGATGGCGTGAATATAAGATTGTTACTCTCGCGAGGCATTACTTATACAGCTGTATCCCGGAAGCTTCTGTCAGCATCTGAGGATAACTGTAAGGTTGTGTACGTGGGGGTTTCTTTTTTTCTGTGAACCAACCGATTGTTTCGATGCGGCAGGGCGGGTTGTGAATGAAGATTATCAAAAAAATCAATAACAACGTGGCACTTGCCCAGGATGCGAAGGGCAAGGAACTGGTGGTGTTCGCCAAGGGGGTCGGCTTTCCGCCGATGCCCTATGAGCTGAACGATCTGTCCGAGGTCCAGCGCACCTTTTACGATGTCAGCGGGCGGTATATCGACCTGCTCCGGGACCTGCCCGAAGATCTGCTGCTGGCAGCCGACGACATCGTCAAGGAAGCCCTGGAAGAGCTGGACTGTGAATTGAATCCCAACCTGCCCTTTATCCTGGCAGACCACCTGCAATTCGCCATTCAGCGCTGCCGCGACGGCGTCCCCCTCCAAAATCCCCTCTCCTACGATGTCCGTCACCTCTATCCCAAGGAATACACCGTGGCCTGCCGCGGCATCAGCATCCTCCGGGAAGAGCTGGGGGTCGAGCTGCCCGACTATCAACGAGCGAAAAAGGAGAATCTGCTTATGGCAAGCAAGTACGATGGACTTGCCCGCATCATCATCCAGAATGTGGGCGGCAAATCCAACATCATTTCGGTTGCGCACTGCATCACCCGTCTGCGCTTCAAGCTGAAGGATGAATCCAAGGCCAACAAGGAAGTCCTGGAATCCACCGACGGCGTCATCAAGGTCATGCAGTCGGGCGGCCAGTACCAGGTCGTCATCGGCAACCAGGTCAACGACGTATACGATGCCGTGCTGGATCCCTATACCTGCGACCCCGCCGACATCCTGGCCAACCAGAAGGCCATGCGGGTCACCAACTGGTACTGCTCCGACGTGCAGGTCCGGGGTGAGTATCCCTGCTACGCCAAGCGGCTGTGGGAGGAGATGGGGATCACCATTCAGATGGAGCCGGGCGACGCCGAGATCCTGAAGAAGGGCACGGTGGACTTCTACACCTTCAGCTACTACATGTCCAACTGCATCACCACCCACAAGGACGCCGCCCAGGTGGACGGCAACATTGCCACCGGCTTCAAGAACCCCTACCTGAAGGCTTCGGACTGGGGCTGGCAGATCGACCCGCAGGGCCTGCGCTACACCCTGAACGAGATCTACGACCGGTACCGCATCCCCCTGATGGTGGTGGAGAACGGCCTGGGCGCCAAGGATACCCTGGAAGCCGACGGCACCGTCCACGACAGCTACCGCATCGACTACCTGCGGGCCCACATTGAGCAGATGGCCGAGGCCGTCAAGGACGGCGTCGATCTGATGGGCTACACCCCCTGGGGCTGCATCGACCTGGTGTCCGCTTCCACCGGCGAGATGGCCAAGCGCTACGGCTTCATCTACGTCAAGAAGTACGACGACGGCACCGGCGATTACAGCCGCCTGCGCAAGGATTCCTTCTACTGGTACAAGAAGGTCATCGCTTCCAACGGCGAGGACCTGGGCTGATAAAACTGCCATACAGGACGTTTTCATGCAAGAAAGGATGTCTATCATGAAAAAGATTTCGCGCAGAAAGTTCCTCTCCGCAACCGGCATGGCCGCTCTGGCCGCTGCCACCGTTCCGACCCTCTCCGCCGCAGCCGCCGACGACGAAAACTGCTTTAAGGTGGAGACCAAAGATGTCCAGCTCATCGGCACCGTCACCGATGCCGGCCAGGTGGTCAGCGGGATGGTGATCCGCTACAGCAGCAATCCGCTGGTCACCGTCTCCAATGTGGATGCGGACACCTACACCGTCCATGCCGTCAACAACATTGACGATGTGGTGGCGGGCACCGACATTGTCAGCTACGGCGATTACGAGATCGACCGCAAGATCGTCAAAACCGAGGTCCACGGCTCCACCGTGACGGTGTATTTTGATCAGTCGGAAGGCGCTGTCCTCTGCTACACCTCCGCATCCCGGAACTATCCCGGCAATCTCACCTACACCATCACCCAGAACAAGCCGGTGACGCTGTCGGTTCTGGACCTGTTCGGTCAGGATTACACCACCGACTATCTCTGCGACAACACCGTCCAGGACGAGGAAGTGGCCAAGTTCACTTCTGAGATTGTGCCCGGCGGCATCAACTACCAGCTGTACAAGCCTGCGGGCGGCGCAGACAAACTGGTGGTCTGGTTCCACGGCAACGGCGAGGGCGACATGCTGGGCTCCAACAACAACGTCGCCCAGCTGCTGGGCAACCGCGGCGGCGTGGCCTGGGCCAGCGAAGAATTCCAGAAGATTCTCGGCGGCGCCTATGTGATGGCCTTCCAGGCACCGGACACCTGGTATTATGCCCAGCGGGACGGCCTGCTGGACCAGGCCGCGGCAGAGATTCAGGCCGTGATTTCGGTGTACGGCATCGATCCCGACAAGGTCGTCGTGACCGGCTGCTCCGCCGGCGGCTACATGAGCACCCGCATGATTATCGCACACCCCGAGCTCTTTGCAGTCGCCATGATTAACTGCCCGGCCCTGGATGTTGCCTCGGACCGCGGCGGCGAAACGCCCACCGATGACGAGCTGCGGGCCGTCCGTGCAGCCGGTATCCCCATCTGGCTGGTCCAGGGCGCTACCGACTCGGTGGTTGCCACCGACGGCTGTTCCAAGCGCCTGTTCGGCTTCCTCACCGAGGGGACCCAGGTCACCCAGACCCGGATTGCCCAGGAGGACCCCAACAATTCGGCCATGACCACCTGGAAAACGGCCGACGGCATGTACAAACTGAGCCTGTACGATACCACCGCCGACAATATGCTCTGCTTTGCCGAGGATTACGATCTGGACGGCGTGACCACCCAGGTCCTCTACAACAACCACTGGTCCTGGATCTACACCCTTCGCAACAATCCCCAGGACGCTTCCGGCACCCATATTGTAAACTGGGCCGTTTCCAAGCTGGTCTAAACCCAATGTCCTGTTCTCCGGCCCTCGATTCTATCCCAATGGGATAATCTATTTTAAAATTTCCCATTTATTTTGGCCGGTTCGCCGGATACCTTCCGTTTCCCCCGATGCAGTACAGCGCTGCACCGGGGGATTTTTGCTGCTGCCGCGCTGTGCTGGGATGCGGCAGATTCCGCCTTCTTTCCTCTCCTGGTTTTACCTCAACAAATTTAGGCTTGACAGGGAAGAGATTGTGATGTATAGTATCTTGTAACAGGTTTTTCAAAAACTTGTAAAAAGCTAACTGCAATCCTGACTGTCGGAAGCTGTTGCCCTGCGGGGCACCTTCCGCCCAGATCCAGCATACAAAAGGATAATGCCCAAGGCACAGGAAAGGATGATTGAATGATGAATCTGTCTGCTGCTTCTTCCCGCCAGCCTGATCCGATCCGCCGCCATACCCTCTATATCAAGGACCCGGCCAGCGCTATCTCCCATTTCATCGGGGCCATCGGTTTCGCATGGGCCGGCATCCCCCTCCTCATCAAGGCGGGGCAGTCCGGTCAGCCCCTGGCACTGCTGTCCATGACCATCTACGCAATCAGTTTGGTGGCCCTCTATGCCGCCAGCGCCGCCTATCACACCATTCCCTCCACCAACCCCTATGAGACGCTCCTGAAAAAGATCGACCACATGATGATCTTTGTCCTCATCGCGGGCAGCTATACCCCCGTCTGTCTGCTGGCTCTGCCGCGGCTGTCGGGCGGCATCCTGCTGGGGGTCATCTGGGGCTGCACCATCCTGGGGGTCTGCTCCATGCTGTTCTTTGTGTTCTGTCCCAAGTGGGTGTCCTCGGTCCTCTATATCGCCATGGGCTGGGCCTGCATCTTTGCCCTGCCCCAGCTGCTGACCTGCCTTTCCCCGGCCTGTTTCGGCTGGCTGCTGGCAGGCGGACTGTTCTACACGGTGGGCGGGGTCATCTACGCCCTCAAGCGGCCGGATTTTGAGCTCCGCCACCCCAATTTCGGGATGCACGAGATCTTCCATCTCTTTGTGATGGCCGGCAGTCTCTGCCACTATATTGTCATGTACGTCTATCTACTGGGCTGAGGATTGCATCCAGACAAAAAAGGCAGGCGCCCCCGTTGACGCGGGAGCGCCTGCCTTTTGTTGTTTGCTGTTTTACCGCTCTTCAAAAGCGGGACGCCGGGTCCGGTAGACATACACCGACAGAAGCACCGTGAGGCAGTCGGCCGCAATCTGGGACCAGACAATGCCGTACATCCCCACAAAATGGTTCAGGATGTAGAGCATCGGGATATTAAAGACCGCCCAGCGGACCACCCCCAGAAACAGGGAGATGCCGCCCTTGCCGAAGCCCTGGAAGACATAGACGGTGAAAAAGCTGAGGAACATCAGCGGGGTGGCCAGAATCCGCACCCGGATGAAAGAGGTGGCCAAACCGACGGTCTCGGCGTCCGAGATGAAAAACCGGATGATCCAGGGCGCGAAGGCCTCATACAGCAGGATACTTCCGGCCGCCACCACCAGACCGGTGAGCAGGGACAGCCGGATGACCTGGTTCATCCGTTTCTGGTTGCCGGCGGCGCAGTTGTAGGCCACCAGGGGCACCATGCCCTGACAGATCCCGATGCCCACATTCAGGGGCAGCCGCTCCACCTTCAGGACAATGCCGATGGCTGCCAGAGAGGCCTCGCTGTAGGCCACCATCAGCTTGTCGATGACCACATAGTCCAGGTCAAACAAGAGGCTGGCCACCGCCGAAGGGATGCCCACCGCAAAAATCTGGCCGATGCTGCGCCCCTGGGGCAGGCCCACCCGGGGATTGGGGGTAAGGACGCTGGTGCGCCGAATCCGCCACAAAATCACCAGGAAATAGACGCATGCCACGCAGTTGGACAGCAGTGTGGCAATGCCGACGCCCAGCACCTGTTGTCCGTCGGGCAAGAGCAGATACATAAAGACCGGGTCCAGGATGATATTCAGAACGGCGCCCAGGGTGATTCCAAATCCAGCCTCCCTGGACAGGCCGACGCTGCGCACCAGGTTGGCCATGACGTTGGACAGGACGGTGGGCACAGCGCCCAGCACGATGACGCAGAAGGAATACTGCCGGGCATACAGAAAGATGGTATCTCCGGCCCCCAGAAAACGCAGGGCAGGCCCCATAAAGGCCCCCAATCCCACCGAGAACGCCAGCGACAGGCCGATGGCCAGATAAAAGCTGAAGGCGCTGACCTTGCGGGCCTCGGCCTCCTCCCCGGCGCCCAGCAGTCGGGAAATCAGGGTACCGCCGCCCACCCCTGCCAGGGAGGACAGGCAGAGCAGCATGTTAAAGACCGGCAGGATCAGGGAAGCCCCCGCCAGCATATAGGGGTTGCCGGTGCGGCCGATGTAAAAAGTATCCGCCATATTGTAGATCAGCACGATGATCTGACTGACGGCGGCCGGGATAATCATTTGCCGCAGCGCCACCGGCACCGGCTGGGTGGCGAACAATTCATTTTGGTTTTGGACTTGACGCATGGACACCCTCCCTTTTCCCGCCGGGGGCAGGCCGCGGCCTCTCCCCTGCCTGTTTTACACACCCCAAGTCGTCCAAAGTTCGGATGACTCTCGTTTCATTATAGTGCGCCTGCAAGAAACGGTCAAGCGTCAAAGCGATTCGGACAGCGGCATGAGATCCGCCGGGGCGGCGCACAGATATGCCGGGGCCGCCGGTCTGCCGTCGGTGAGGGTGGTTTTGGATACCTTCCACCACAGACGGGTCCCGCCGGCCGGGGCGGTACAGATCAGGTTCCAGTCAAAGGGATTTTCGCTGACAGAGGTCACTTGTACCGGCAGGGCATTGCCGGCCTCCGGCCCGCAGGGCATCAGGTCATGGGCCCGCACCCCGACGGCGGTGCAGTCAGGCGGCACCGGCAGCGCCAGGCGCAGATCCACATTCCAGCCGGCCAGACGGACGGTGTGGCCGTCCACCCGGGTACAGGGCAGAATATTCTTGCAGCCGGTCAGACGGGCGGCGGTGACGCTCCGGGGGTCTGCAAAGACCTCCCTGGTGGGTCCGGCCCGCAGCACCTGGCCGCCGTCCATGACGATCATCTCCCGGCACAGGCGGTAGGCCTCATCCCGGTTGTGGGTGACCAGCAGGGCCGTGCCCCCAAAGGTGGAGAGCAGTCTCTCCACCTCGCTCTCCACTTCCTCCCGCAAATAGCTGTCCAGGGCGCTGAAGGGTTCGTCCAGCATCAAAATCTGCGGCCGACCCACCAGAATTCGGGCCAGGGCGGCGCGCTGCTGCTGTCCGCCCGACAGTTCGCCGGGGCGGTGCCGGGCCACCCCTTCCAGCCGCATGGCCCGCAGCATCTCCCCGCAGCGGGCACGGCGGGCGGCAGGGTTCTTTTCGGCTTTCAGGCCGCAGAGGATATTCTGCTCCACCGTCATATGGGGAAACAGGGCGTAATTCTGAAACAGCAGCCCCACCCCTCTCTGCTGGGGCGGCAGGTCGATCCGCCGTTCACTGTCAAACAGCACCCGGCCATCCAGCACAATGCGGCCCCGGTCCGGCCGGACAATCCCCGCGATACAGCGCAGGGTCATGCTCTTGCCGCAGCCCGACGCCCCCAGAATCGCGGTGGCAGTGTTTCCGGCGGTGAACCGGGAACGGAGGGTAAAGCCCTCAAAGGTTTTTTCGATGTTGACTTCCAGGCTCATGGACGGACCCCCGCTTTCTGTCTGCGTTCCAGCAGATTGACTGCCAGCAGCACCACCGCCGAGATGGCGATGTCCACCAGGACCCACTGCAAGGCGCCGGCCTCGTCGTTGGTGCGCCAGAGCTGGTATACCGTGGTGGCGATGGTGGCGGTCTTGCCGGGGGTGTAGCCCGCAATCATGCTGGTGGCGCCGTATTCACCCAGGGCCCGGGCAAAGGCCAGCACGGTGCCGGCCAGAATCCCCTGACGGCAGCAGGGCATCCGCACCCGCCAGAAAATCCAGGTGTTGGACAGACCCAGGGTCTGGGCCGACCAGGCCAGCGTCTCATCAAAGCTCTCAAAGGCGCCCCGGGCGGTGCGGTACATCAGGGGGAAGGCCACCACAATGGAAGCAAAGATGGCGCTGTACCAGTTCATCACCAGCTTGATGCCGAAATGCTGGGCAAAAAAGATGCCCAGCGGCCGCTTGGCCCCCAGCAGGAGCAGCAGAAAATAGCCCACCACGGTGGGCGGCAGCACCATGGGCAGGGTGAGCACCACATCCAGCACCCCTTTGACGGCGCGGGGGAGTTTGGCTATGTAATAGGCGGCAAAAATGCCCAGAAAGAACACCGCCGCGCAGCTGATGAACGCAATGCGCAGGCTGTTCCAGAGAGGATACCAGTCCATAGTTGATCCCTTTAAACAGTCTCGCCCTCTCCCCCAAACGGAGACGGAGAGGGCGGGATGACAGAAGGTCCTGTATCGTTTTTACAGGGCGGTGAAGCCCACGCTTTCAAACACTGCGCCGGCGTCCCCGGTTTGCAGGTAGTCCAGGAAGGCTTGGGCGGCGTCGGCATGGGGCGCGGCCTTCATGACGGCGGCGGGATAGATGATCTGACCGCACATCTCACTGGTGGCCTCGTCCACCGGGGTGATTCCCGCGCTGTAGGCGTCGGTGCAGTAGACCACGCCGGCGTCCACGCTGGCCTCGATGACCTGGGTGGTCACCTCCTTGACGTTGGAACCGTAGGTGATGACGCCGTCGGCCGCCAGCGCCTCCTCGTCCAGGCCGTAGTATTCCAGAATCTTCTGGGTGTACTGGCCCACCGGCACGTCGCTGTTGCCCATGCAGAACAGAATATCTTCGGCTTTCAGGTGCTCGGCCAGGGCGTCAAAGCTGTCGATTCCCTTGTCACTGCCCTCCGGCACGCAGAGCACCACTTTATTTTCCAGCAGATCCACCCGGCTGCCGCTGTCCACACAGTCCAGACCCTCGGTGTTGACATCGGCGGAAGCGGCGCTGTCCAGCTGGTCCATCTGCTTCTGACCGGCGGAGATGAAGAGGTCACAGTCTGCTCCCTCCTGAATCTGGGTCTTGAGGGTGCCGGAGGAATCAAAGTTGAAGCTGAAGGTGACGCCGGGATTCTCGGCCGAATAGGTCTCGCCGATGGCGGTCAGGGTCTCGGTGAGGGAGGCCGCTGCAAAGACAATCAGCTCCACCGATTCCCCGGCAGCCTGGGAGGCAGCGGCGGAAGAAGCGGTGCTGCTGGAAGCAGGGCTTCCGCAGGCGGTCAGGGCAGCGGAAGCGCCGGCCAGACCGGCGGCGTACAGGAAGCTGCGGCGGGAGATTCGATCGTTTTTCATGATGCTCTGTTCTCCTTTTTGATTGTGGTCGATTGAACCCTTTGGAAGGGCGAAAACCTTATTTGCGCGCGCACTCTCCGTCCAGACCGGCCGCAATCCGCACGCCGTGCTCCAGGCTGGGCAGAATATACTCCAGATTTTCCTTGACCGCCTTGGGGCTGCCGGGCAGGTTGACGATCAGGGTCTTGCCCCGCAGGACGCTGGCGGCCCGGCTCAGCATGCCCCGGGGGGTGATGGACAGGCTGTGATACCGCATGGCCTCGGCAATGCCGGGGGCGTTGCGGTCGGCCACGGCACAGGTGGCCTCGGGGGTGATGTCCCGGGGAGAGAAGCCGGTGCCGCCGGTGGTCAAAATCAGGTTGACCTGGCGGCCGTCGGCCAGGCGGATCAGCTGGGCCTTGAGGGGCTTCATCTCGTCGGGCAGAATCATGGTTTCTTCCACCACATAGCCGGCGGCGGTCAGCATCTCCACAATCAGGGGGCCGCTCTTGTCCTCCCGCTCGCCCCGGCTGCCCTTGTCGGACAGGGTGATGACGGCAGCCCGCAGGGGCGGATTTTCCAGGGCGGGCAGCATGGTCACCTCGTCCCCCACATGGATTTCGCCGCCCTGCACCACCCGGGCAAACACCCCCTCCCGGGGCATGATGCACTCGCCGGTCTGCTGCTTGATGACACAGTCGTTGTGGCACTCCTTGCCGATCTGGGTCATTTCCAGCACCACATTGCCGATGGCAAACCGGCTGGTCACCGGCAGGCTGCGGAAATCAAATCCTTCGATGACCAGGTTCTCGCCAAAGGCGCCGTAGTCCACCCAGATTTTCTGGCGGAATGCCTCGATTTTCTCGGCGCTCAACATGCTGACCTGGCGGTGCCAGCTGCCGCCGTGGGCATCCCCCACAATCCCCCATTCCGGGGTCAGGGTGGCGCTGGGCACCTCGGTCTTGACGGTGCCCCGCTGGGGGCTGGTGCAGATTGCCAGTAACTTTCCCATCGTGATTATCCTCCGATTCGGTACATCCCGCGGGTGGCGGGGATGGTTTTGCGTTCAAAGTGGTGTTCCAGGGGTTTGTTCCAGATGGTGTTCTGGATGGCTTGCAGCAGGGCCGCATCGTCGGCGCCGCTGCGCAGCAGGGCCCGCAGATCACAGCCGGTTTCGCTGGCGAGGCAGGGCCGCAAAAAGCCCTGGCTGGTCAGCCGCACCCGGTTGCACTGGGCGCAGAATTTGCCGTGGACCGCTGCAATCAGCCCGATGCTCCCCTTCCAGCCCGGGGCGGTGTAATAGACGGCGGGGCCGTCCCCCAGCGCATGGCTTTCTGCCTCGGGCAGGGGCGCCAGGCCGGGCCAGCGGCGCTCAAACCGGGCCAAAAGCTCGGGCCCCGAGATGCAGGGCATGGCCGCCCCAAAGCCGATGGGCATCATCTCAATAAACCGCACCTGCAAGGGGTGTTCCATGGCAAGGGCGGCCAGGTCTTCCAGCTCCCCCTCGTTGACCCCCACCTGGGGCACACAGTTCAGCTTGACCGGCAGAGGGCTTTCCAGGGCGGCCCGGAGCCCCGCCTGTACGGCGGCAAACTCGTCCCGGGCGGTGATCCGGGCGAACACCTCCGGGGAAAGGGTGTCCAGGCTGATGTTGACGCTGTCCAGCCCCGCTTCCAGAAGGGCCGGCAGCTGCCGGGCCAGCAAAATGCCGTTGGTGGTCATGGTCACCTTGCGGATGCCGGGGATGGCTTTCAGCCCGGCCACCAGCTGTTCCACGCCCTTGCGGACCAGGGGTTCGCCGCCGGTGACCCGGACGGTGTCCACCCCGCAGGCGGCAAACAATGCGGCCAGACGCAGAAACTCCTCATAGGTCAGAATCTCTTCCCGCTCCAGCTTCTCCACCCCGTCCGGCATGCAGTAGCGGCAGCGCAGATTGCACAGGTCGGTGACCGACAGGCGCAGGTAGTGGATGTTGCGCTGTGCTGCATCAAACATAGCCGCCCTCCGCCCGGATGTACAGGCCGCTCTTGCCGCCGCTCTTTTCCTCCAGATGGATTTCGCCCAGCTCCATCCCCTTGTCCACCGCCTTGCACATATCGTAGATGGTGAGCAGGGCGGTGGAAACGCCGGTGAGGGCCTCCATCTCCACGCCGGTCACCCCGCTGGTCTTGACGGTGCACAACACCTCCACCGCCTGCCGCTCGGGCAGAAGGTTGAAGTCGATGGACACCTTGGTCAGGGGCAGCGGATGGCACAAGGGAATCAATTCGCTGGTCCGCTTGGTGGCCATGATGCCCGCCACCCGGGCCACCCCCAGCACGTCGCCCTTTTTTACGGTGCCGTTCTGGACCGCGGCGAAGGCCTCGGCGTTCATGGCAATGATGCCGTGGGCGGTGGCTTCCCGGGCAGTGACCGGCTTTTCGCTCACGTCCACCATCACGGCGTTGCCGGCGGCATCAAAATGGGTCAATTTGTTTTCGTTCATGAATGGATACACTTTCTGTTTTGATGGGCTCAGCAGTGGCCGAAACCGCAGTTGGGCCAGGTGCAGGTGGGACAGCTCAGGCAGAGGCCGCCCTCCCCCAGACGGGCGATGTCCTCGGCGGTGATGGGATCATCCGCCAGCAGACGGGGCAGCAGCAGATCGAAAATGGTCCGCTTGGCGTACATGACGCAGCCGGGCAGGCCGCAGACCGGCACGCCGTCCAGGTAGCTCACCAGGAACATGGCACCCGGCAGCACCGGCGCGCCGTAGGTGATGATGTTGGCGCCGGTGTTCCTGATGGCCAGGGGGGTGCGGTCGTCCGGGTCCACGCTCATGCCGCCGGTGGTGAAAATCATCTCACAGCCCGCCTCTTTGGCTTCCAGGATGGCGGCGGTGATGCCGGCGGGGTCGTCGTCACAGGTCTTGTGGAAGGTCATCTCACAGCCGTATTCTGCCAGCTTGTCCACCAGGATGGGGGTGAACTTGTCCTCAATCCGGCCCTTGAATACCTCGCTGCCGGTGGTGATGACCCCGCACTTTTTGGAATGGAAGGGCAGCACGTTCAGGATGGGCTCGTCGCCGGCGGCCTGCTGCATGGCGTCCATCTTTTCCTGCTCAATCACCAGGGGGATAATCCGGGTGCCGGCCAGCTTCTGGCCCTTTTTCACCGGCAGGTCCCCGTGGATGGTGGCAATCATCATCTGGGGGGTCCGGTTGACTGCCAGCAGGGCCTCCCGGCGAATCTTCAGCAGGCCGTCACAGTCGGCGATCAGCTCAATCTTGCCCTCTCTGGGTTCGGTGCCGTGGATGTTCTGACCGGCGGCTGCCTTGTACAGCAGGGCCGCGGCCTCGTCCTCGTGAAGGATGCCGGGCTTTTTCTCCCAGACATAGAGATTCTCCTTGCCGATGCTCAGCAGCACCGGGATGTCCTCCGGCTGGATGATGTGGCCCTTGCGGAACCGGGCCCCCTTGAACTCGCCGGGGATGATCTGGGTGATATCGTGGCAGAGCACCTGGCCTGCCGCGTCAACAGTGCGAATCAGTTTCATAATCTTACCTTCTCCTTACAGGGCCGGCATCTGGGCGCAGATCCAGTCGGCCAGGGCGTCTGTCTCCTCCAGGCCGAAATCTGCGCCCGGAATGTCCCCCACAATGGCCAGCGGATGGAAGGAAACGGGCGTCTCGGACACCGCTTTCCGCACCACCTCGATCTTGGGCCAGCCGCTGGATTTATAGCCTTCCAGCAGCACCAGGTCATAGCCGTGGCGCTCGAACAAGGCCAGCAGGTCCTGTTCGGTCAGGCGGAACGCCTCGGTCAGCAGGTAGCGCTGGCTGGAATACACCGCCACCCCCTCGGCCCCGGCCTCCCGCAGGCGAAAGCTGTCGGTGCCGGGGACATCGGGGGTGAAGTCGTGGCCGTCGTGTTTGATGACCCCCACTTTCAGCCCGCGGCGGCGGAGGATGGGGATCAGTTTTTCCAGCAGGGTGGTTTTGCCGCTGTTGTGGGCGCCGCTGACTGCCAGCACGGCGGGCTGTTTCAAAGTCAGTTCGGCGGCAAGGGCCTGTTTTTCTTCACTGTACAAAGGAAAGCACCTCCACCGTTTCGCCCGGCTTGACCGGGCCGCTGCCCGCCGGCAGCTCCACAAGACAGTTGCAGCCGATCATGGCGGACAGGCTGCCGGAAGAATGGACCTCAGCATTTCCTTCCCCGGGGATGGCCACCGTCCCGCCCTCCGCTTTGGCCCGCAGATACCGGGTGCCCTTGCTGGCCTTGGAAAAGCCGGTGGTCAGGGTGCGGCGGGTGCGGGAGAGGGTGCATTCCGCCTCCCGGCGGCCGGCGGCCCGCAGCAGAGCCGGCAGGGCGTACTGCTCCAGGGTGGCGGCGGCGGCAAAGGGATTGCCGGACAGGCAGAAAATCAGCTTTCCATCCAGCCGGGCCGCCGCCATCGGGCTGCCGGGCTTCTGGGCCACACCGGCAAAGAGAGTCTCGGCGTGCAGGGTTTCCAGCACCTGGGGCAGGTAATCCTTCTGCCCCACCGAGACGCCGCCGCTGGTGACGACCGCATCACAGCGGGAAAGCATCTCCTGTATCCGGCGGGCAATCAGTTCGGGATCGTCCGAGCAGTGCTGCCGCTCCACCGCAAAGCCCAGCTGCCGCAGGCGGGCGGCGTTCTGGATGCCATTGGCGTCGTAAATCTTGCCGGGAGCCCACGCCTCCCCCGGGGCCAGCAATTCGCTGCCGGTGGCCAGCACCCCCACACGCAAGGGGCGATAGACAGGGATTTTCTCATACCCCTGTCCGGCCAGAACTCCCAGATGGGCCGGGGTGAGGGCCGTTCCCTCCGGGGCAATCACGGCGCCGGCGGCGATATCCTCGCCCCGGAACACCACGTTCTGGTTTTCCTTGAGGGCCGCATAGAGATGGACGGTCTCCTCGCCGCCGTCGGTCCGTTCCTGCATCAGAACGCAGTCAGCCCCCTCGGGCAGCGGGGCGCCGGTCATGATCCGGGCCGCGCAGCCCGCAGGCAGGGCCGCGGCGGGGGCGTCGCCGGCATAGAGTTTCATCACCACCGGCAGGGCGACCGGCGCATCCTGACAGGCTCCGGCGGTATCTGCACTGTGCAGGGCATAGCCGTCCAACGGGCTGCGGTGGAATGGGGGCTGGTCCATCCGGGCACAGAGGTCCCGGGCCGCAATCCGGCCGCAGGCATCCTCTAGGGGGATGTGTTCCACAGCCGGCCGGGGCAGGGCCGCCGCCGCATCCAGAACGCAGCGCAGCGCCTCGGCGGGCGCGCAAAAAGGCTGTTTCATGAAAAAATCCTCCAAAAGGCCCGGGCGGGGCCCGCTCTGCTATGGCTCAGAGGGCCAGGCCCGGGGATGTTCTTTCAAAATAAAAGGCAGGTGAAAAAAAAGCGGAGGCGTTCTGATTTGAAAATCAAAACGCCTCCGCGGAAGATCCGCACCCTTCCGGCAAAGGTCAGTTTGCAGCCTGACACGCCGGTGGAACCTCGCCGCCGGCAGCCGCCCTTGCAGCGGCGGCTGGTCTTGCGGCAAGCGCAGGCCCCGTGTGGGATGGGAGGAGTTCTTTTTTTCAAATTGCAGCGTTTCTTCTGCGGGAAGGCGGCGGGGTTTCCCCCTCCACCCTTGAATGCCGGCCTGCACGGCAGGCCCTTGGCATTGCGGCGCGGCGTCCTGCCCCGTCGGGGTTTAGACGCCTTTGCTCAAAGAAGCTCGTATACCCTGATTCAGTTTTTGCAAAAAAGATTCAGTCGCAGTAGTCGTCCACGTCGCTGATGGCCTTGGCATAGCGGCGGGTCAGATACTGGGTGGAAAAGAGGAACCGCTCGTGTTTATTGTTGGTCAGCTCCTCGATGTCGGAAAACTCCGGCCGGGTCTGGAGGGTCTGCCAGGTCTGCTCCACCGCCTCCATGGACAGGTTGTAGGGCGAGCGGCAGAAGTACCGCAGCGGGGTGGCGCTGGGATAGATGCGGGCATTGAACCGCACCATCTCGGCTATCATGATGCAGAGATCCTTGTCCTCGATGAGCTGGGCAATCATGGCGTAGTTGTCGCTCATGTTGGCGTTGGAATAATAATAGGTATCCTTGGCGCCGGGGCGGGAGACGATGTCGGTGCACTGGGGATCTGCCGCCATCTGGGTCAGCAGTTCCTCCAGATTCTCCACCTCGCTCACCAACAGCGCGTGCGGGGTGACCAGCGCGGAGGCGGAGCGGGAGCGGATGTAGCCCGCCAGCTCCTGGGCCGGGGTCAGCTTGGGCAGTTCCGGCGCGGTGACGGTGGGCTGATCCGCAAAGGGATCATTGGTTGCCTCCGGGGCGGCGGCCAGAAAGTCCAGCAGGTCCTGCCTGGCCGGGTCATCCGCGGCGGCTTCCGGGGCATCGGACGGGGCCGCCTGCTTTGCAGCAAGGGCGGCGGTCTCCTTTTCCACGACGGCCATCACATCTTCGCCCATCTTGGCGGCGCTGCCGTCAAACATACTGCCGGTCTCCTGCAGGCGGCGGGCGGTCTCGCTGGCAGCATCGATGTCAAAGACCTCGGATTTGGGCTTTTTCTTGGCTGCCATCTCTGCCTTTTGCAGGTCCAGGATGACCTGCTCCGGGTCCGAACCGTCCACCGTGGTGGTGTAACCGGGTTTGCGTCTGCCAAACAACATGATTGGTTCCTCTCGTTTCTGAAAATGGATTATTCAGCAGCTGCCGTCTGGCTGTAAATGCCGCGGGCCTCCAGATCGTCGGCCATGTCGGACAGACCGAACTTCTCCAGGGTCTCACGGGTGGGCACGCCGGTCTCCTTGTCCCAGCCGTACACCTCGTAGAACATATCCTTGGCCTTCTCCATGTCGGCGCGGTCCAGCTTGGTGGTGCCCTCCTCAAAGGCCTGGAAGTCAGGCTCCTTGTCAAAGACCCAGTCGCAGATGGCGTCGTGCTCCTGGCGCAGGTTGGCGCTGCCGCAGTTCAGCTGGAAGCTGATGGCGGTCATGGCGCGCAGCATCTGGGTGATCTTCTCGCCGGTCTCCTGCAGGCCGGCCTGGGTGTAGGTCTCGCCGGTGACGGCGGTCATGAAATCCGCCTGCAGGTCCAGGTCGCCCTTGTAATTCCGCTCCTTGGAGGGAGACTGGGTCATGGGCCACATCCAGTTGCACAGGGTGGCGGAGTCGTGGAAGTTCTTGTCGTTGACGCAGTAGGCGGCCAGCTTGACCTTGTTCTCGTTGATGGGGGTGTAGGCCTTGGCGCGGTCGTAGCAGCCCTCGCCGAAGAAGTCCTCCATGACCTTCTTGGTCACCTCATAGGGTGCGCCGGAACCGGTCTCACAGACAATCTCGTGGATCATGCAGTCGCGGTTGAAAACCAGGTTGTACAGCATGCCAACCTGCCATGCCTCAGCAGGGCCGTGGTGGTTGGGATAGCCGTTGTACATCAGGTTGGAGTTGGTGGCGCTGTCGTCGCGGTCCAGCCAGCTCTCGGGCAGGCCGAACTTCTCCATCATGGCCAGGGTGCCCTTGGCGATGACCGACAGGTCGCCCTCGCCGTAGGCCATCCGGCGGATCAGCTCCACTTCCCAGCGGGGATCGCCGGCCTTGCACCACTCCCAGGGCAGGGAATCATATTCCTCGGCGCTGACGTACTTGAGCGCTTCCTCCCGGGGCAGGTTCAGGAACCACTGGATGTCGCGGTTCAGGTTGCCGTAGTTGTCCCACAGACCCATATCGTCCACCGCGTGGGCCCAGGCCAGGTTGATGACCAGCTTGGCGTCGCCCTCATACTTGAAGTCGTGGATGCCGTAGGGGTAAGCACGGTCGCCGTACAGGACGGGCATGCAGGTGTTGGAGTTGTGGGTGGGCAGGTCGTAATCGGCCAGCGGGTCGATGTCGTACTCGGTGTAGCAGCGGATGGGGCAGGAAGAGCAGCCGCCATTCTTGACGGTGTACTCGGCAGCCGGTGCGCCAAAGTCAAAGTAGCCCTTGAAGCAGCGCAGCGCAATCTTGTTGATGTCGTTGTAGGGCTGCTCGCCGGTATCCACCGGGCCGCCGGGGGCCTTCTTCCACATACGGCCCGGAGCGCCGGCCCAGCGGTTGTTGCCGGAGGTGGCGCTGTACTCGGCCCAGCTCTGGGGCTGTGCGGGGACGTTGTGGTTGTTGTTGCCGCCGATCAGGTTGCCCAGCATGTAGTTGCACAGCTCCAGGACCTTCTGGGGATCGGCAACCTTGACGCTGCCGGTGCCGCGGACGACGATGCCCTTCAGCTTCTTGTTGCCCAGAGCGGCGCCCAGGCCGGCGCCGGCGGAGTTGCCGAAGCTGGTATTCATGGTGGAGTAGTCCACCAGATGCTCACCGGCGGGGCCGATGGAAGCGGACTCAAACTCCCGGCCGTTCTGCTCGATCAGCCACTTGTTGGAGGCAAAGGTGCCCTTGCCCCAGATCTCGGAGGCGTCCTCCAGCGAGACCTGGTCGTCCTCGATGCGCAGATAGACGGGGGTGGAGGAGATGCCGGAAATCACGATCCCGTCATAGCCGGCATACTTCAGCATGGGACCGATGTGGCCGCCCATGTGGCCGTCGATGATGGACTTGCCCTTGGACCAGGTGGAACGGAAGGTGACGTTCATCCGGCCGGAGCAGGGCACGCCGGAACCGGTCAGAGGGCCGACGCCAAAGATGACCAGGGCCTTTTCGTCGTAGGGGTCCAGATCCATCGGGGCTTCATCGTACATGATGCGGTAGGCCATGCCCATACCGCCGATGTACTCATGATATTGGGTATCGTCTTCGGTGGTGATCTCACCGGTGCTCAGGTTGACGCGCAGGATCTTGCCTGCCCAGCCATAAGTTTCAGCCATTGTAGTTCCTCCTTACAGGTCCATGTAGGCAGCCTGTGCTGCACTGGTGACGGCATCCCAGTCCACGATGGACAGAGCGCCGGACGGGCAGCCTGCCACACAGGCACCGCAGGCGATGCACTTGGACGACTTGCCGGTCTCCGGGTTGACGGTGGGCATGTGCCAGGGGCAGGCCTCGACACAGGCGCCGCAGCCGATGCACTTGTCGGTGTCCACCACGCGGATGCCCTGCTCATTGGTGGTGATGGCCTGCTGCGGGCAGGCATTGCCGCAGGCGGGGTCCTCACACTGGCGGCAGGTATCCGGGAAATAGACCCAGCAGTTCTCGTCGCCCGACAGCAAGCCGTTGCCGGCGCCGTCCAGGTTGAGGCGGCGCTGAATCTTGACCCGGCTGATGTAGGACGAGCAGACGCCGTCATTGGTCAGGGTGCAGTTGATTTCGCAGCGCTGGCAGCCGGTGCACAGGTCTGCGTTGACCACCAGCAGGCCCTGGGGCAGCGCCCAGGTGGCCACGGCGCCGTTGTCGACCTGCTCCTGGGAGCAGCCAAAGAGGGACAGCATGGATGCGGAGAGGGTGAGCCCTGCAAGGCTCTTGCCCGAGATCTTCATGAACTGGCGGCGGGTCATGTCAGCCGTCAGAAAATCGGTTTTTGCCATAGTTTCCATTCCTCCGTTGAGGTCACTCTGCGCTGAGCACCTCGGTCACATAGAAATACGAATTGTTGACGATGTCCGTTACCGCCGTCGAAGTAATGGTCGCGCCCGAAAGTGCGTCCACCGGGGTGAGGTCGACGCTGACAGAGCCGGCCTCCGACGTTTCCGCGGTCAGATTCGCCTGTGCCAGACGGTAGGCCGCCTGCTGTTCTGCAGACCAGTCTGCAAAGGGCGACGCCTGCTCCTCGCCATCCATGGCGCTCTTGCTCAGACCGGCCGTGTACAGCTTGCGGCTTGCCACTGCTTCGGGGCTGGAGTCCATGGGGGGAATCAGTTCATCGCTCAGAGCCTGACCGTTCACAGCAGAGCGGGTCAGTCCGGCCTGGTACATCCTGCGGGTGGCCTCTGCTTCCGGGGAAGTATCCGAGACGTTCCACTGCGCCGGGTCAAAATCCGCAGCGGCGGAAACGTCCTCCGATGCGCTGCCGGCCGCGGCATAGGCTGCACCGGTGGCCGGGTCGGTCACGGTGTAGCTTTTGCCTGCCAGCGTAAAGGGAGCGGCGCCCTGGTACTGGGAGGTAAACGCCGGGTCGACGCACTGGCCGCCCAGGGTGTCGGTCTCTGCCTGGGAGAGAATTTCCACGCTGGAGACATTGCCTTCCGCGTCCAGGGTCACAGCAGCCTGCACATCGCTCTGGAAGCCTTTCCGGGTTCCCTCCACGCGGTAGCTGCCGTCGTCGAGCTGGTACACTGCGCTGATCCCGTAGATGGCTGCATCCGCCTCCGACACCGGCAGCAGGGTACCGGCAACCGTGGTACGCGCATGCTGCAAGGAGATCAGACCGACCGCCATTGCAATGGTCGCAACGCTCATGGCTGCATAGCCCGGCCATTGTTTGCGCCACAGCGGGACTGGGGCAAACGGGTTGGTTGCCTGCTTCATGTTATCACCTGCCTGTTTTTTGTGTCCGCAGAGGGGGTATCCCCCTGCATGAAAACGACCGCTCGGCCTGCTGCAACAAGCGGAACGGTCTTTCACCGGTATATTACCATGGGCCGAAAATGTAAGTCAACCCAAACTTTCACTTTTTTCCTATTTTGTCATCTTGCTTTTACATGGTTTGACAAAACCCCGGATTTTTCTTTGCACACAGAAGCTGCATCCGGTATCTGGCTGCCAGCGCCAGGGATTGGACGGTGGGCATGCTCTTGCTGACAAGGGCCGGCACCCCCGCCCGGATTGCCTTGCGCACCATGTCCACCGGCACCCGTCCGCTGGTGTACAGAACGCATTCGGCCAGAGGTATCCCCTCCAGCATCATACGACCCACAGCCTTATCCATCGCATTGTGCCGTCCCAGGTCCTCGCACTGACAGACAATCTCCCCCCGATACAGCACCAAACAGCTGTGCACCGCCCGGGTGGCACGGTAGAGCGGAAGGCCGGCGCTCATGGCAGCGGTCAGGGTTTCCACCCATGCCGGGCACAGCGCAATCTGCGGCGCCAGGCGCAGCGGGCACAGTTCCGCCGGGCTGCTCAGCGGCAGCTGATCGGTGCTGCTGGCCACCTCCTGGTCGGCGGCTCTGCGGGCTGCCAGCGGATGGGACAGCTCCACCCGGATTTCCATCCCATCGGCCCGGACCTGGATTTGCTCCACCTCCCGGGCCGACGCGATCCACCCTTCCGTCAGCAGGCGGCCCAACGCCAGCTCCGGCAGCATGGCCGGGGTGCACACCACCCGGAAGGCAGGCTGTCCGTTGACCAGAATGGCGGCTCCATGTTCAGCTGCCAGCACAGCCTCGCTGCCATCCGGCAGGCATGCCCTTTCGCAGCCCGGCCGGGCGCCAAAAAGATCCTGGATCTGCATAGGCCCTCACTCTCCCACATAGGCAAAGCGGGGCTGTACCTTTCCATCCCGTTCCACCGGTTCGCACCACATGGCGGCCGGGCGCACCCACAGGCCGCCGTCTCCATAGAGGGGACGGTAGACCACCATCTCTTCTTCGGTCTCGCTGTGACGGGCCATCCCGATCACCTGGTATTCCCGTCCCTTGAAGTGGCGATACCGCCCGGGCTGGATGTCATACTGGAATGCTTTCATCTCTGTTTTCTCCTGTTTTAAAGTAAGACCATTATACCATAACGGCCTTTCAAATGGTATCACCCAAACCCGTTCTCCGGCGGCAAGGGGAAAAGAAAAGCAGGGCATTCCCCGCCGGGAACGCCCTGCCTGAGCCGATCATTGGATTTTCCGAATTCCGGGTGCCTGCATCAGGCCTGCCCTTTGTAGTCCTCCGGCAGCTTCTCCCAGCGGCCCTTAAAGACAAAGGCCGCATCCTTGGGCTGACGCTGGCGGGTGAAGATGCCCTTCTTGTTGCCATTGACCCGCATGATGCCCTCGGTGGTCTGGAAGTCGGCAAAATTCCAGACCAGTTCTCCCTGGACAAAGTCGTAGCTGTCAAAGACGCCAAAATTCCGCTCCAGATACTCATTCTGGTATTCCTGGCTCCACATGACGCTGGGCAGCTTGTGCTCGGTGGCCAGGGTGTCGGTGCCGAACTCGGTAAAGACAAAGGGAACATCCAGCTTCTTGGCGGCCCACTTGTCCATCTCGGCCCGGAACTTTTCCTCGGCCTCCTCGATCTCCGGGCCGCCGCTGATGTACCAGCCATAGTACCGGTTGAGGCAGATCATGTCGCACAGGTCGTAGCAGCGGCACTTGTCAGGGGCGCTGTTCTTCTCGAAGGCGCCGGTCAGGGGCCGGTGCTGGGGGTCCAGGGTCCGGGCATGGGCAAAGACCTCGCTGAAATAGGTCCGGGCATACTCGCTGGTGGTCTCGGGCTCATTGAAGAGGCTCCAGGCGATGACACAGGCGTGATTTTTGTCCCGGGCCATCATCTCGGACACCTGCTGCTTGTGGTTGTTCAACAGTTCAGGGACGGTGGGCGTCTCGAAGAAATAGGTGTACTGGCCGGTGCCGGCTGCCGCAAAGTTGTGGGTGGAGCGCATCATGCCCACGGCGGGCACCTCGTCGATGATGAGGAATCCCTCCTCGTCCGCCATCTGGTACCACTCCTCAGCGTAGGGATAGTGACTGGTGCGGAAGCAGTTGGCGCCGGTCCACTTCATGCACTCGAAATCCCGCTTGGCCACTGCCCAGCTGAAGCCGCGGCCGATGATGTCGAAATCCTCGTGTTTGCCGAAGCCCTTCAGATAGACGGGTTTGCCATTGATGAGGATATGGTGTCCCTCGATTTTGACCGTGCGGATCCCAATTTTCTCCTCGTAGCAGTCATAGCCCTCCCCTGCTTGGATGACAAAGCGGTAGAGATAGGCGTTGCGGACCTGCCACAGATGGACAGCTGCCACCCGCAGGGTACCGGTCCGGCCTTCGCCCCGGGCCACGGTATGGCCCTCGGCATCCACCAGGGACACCCGGATGGTCCGGTCGCCGCCGCCCTCCACCTGGTAGTGAACCAGGGCGTCGGCCCCCTCCAGCTCATAGGAGAGACTGTAGTCGGTGATGGCCTCGGCAGGGGTGCCCACCAGCCAGACGCTCCGCTGGATGCCGGAATAGTTGTAGAAGTCAAAATAGGGTTTGCTGATCTTCCGGCCGTCAGCCAGTACCTTCTGGGTGCCGCAGGGCAGGGTACGCTCGCTCAGCTCGTTGTTGGCACGAACCGTCAGCCGGTTCACCTGGCCGCGATGGGCGGCGGCGGTGACATCGGCCAGGATGGGCAGGAACCCGCCCTCATGCCGGGCCACCTCTACGCCGTTGCAGTAGATCACGGCCCGATGGGTCACGCTGCCAAACCGGACATAGACCTTCTCGGGATACTGCTGGGGCAGGAAGAAGTCGGTCTCATACCAGAAGTCGCCGACGTAGTCCCTCTCCTCATGGGTGGTGAAGAAATCCGAAAAGCTGGCGGGTACCGGCATTGAGATGGGAGCCGGCAGGCCCTTGGCCCAGCCGGCGGCCTCCCCCTGGGCCTTGGGGTCAAACTGGAACTTCCACAGTCCATCCAGAGAGAGGACCGAGCGGGCCTGATTCTGTACGGGATACAGGGGTGACAAATTCATAACGATGATGCCTCCTTCTGATTCAAAAAGCCCCGCGGCGCATTCCGCTGCCGCGGGGCAAAAACGATTTACTGCGCGTTCTCCTGTTCCAGCATCTTGTCGCTGAAGCCGAACAGCCAGGTCAGGATGAAAGACCCGACAAAGGAGACCGGCAAGCCTCCCATCACCTATCTGAACGAGGTGCGGATGCGGGAAGCTGCCCGCCGCCTGGTGGAAAG
>CALWZL010000003.1 GCA_944385995.1 uncultured Faecalibacterium sp. | reverse complement strand
TTAGAAAAACTTATCAAATACCTCTGAAAGCGAAATTGATTCCCGGACGAACAGATTCTATAATGAGGGCGTAAAGAAAAAACCCCAGCGCAGCATGTTTGGAAGACACTGAGATGCTGCCGTGGTTAAAGGGAAGGGAGAAACAATGGCAAAATTGGTTGTATTTTATTCCAGGGCCGGCGAGAATTATTTTGGCGGCCAATACCGCCGGGTTGCGGTGGGCAACACCGAAAAAGCAGCAAAGCAGATTGCAGCGCTGACCGGTGCAGACCTGTTCAAAATCCAGCAGAAGGTTCCCTATGCGGAGGACTACGAGACCTGCATCCAGCAGGCAAAGGCGGATCAGCAGGCAAAAGCGCGGCCGGAACTGGCAGAGCTCCCGGACAGTCTGGATGGCTATGACGAGATCTATCTGGGCTACCCCAACTACTGGGGCGATCTGCCCATGGCGGTGTATACCTTTCTGGAGGCCTTTGACTGGACGGGCAAAACCATCCACCCCTTCTGTACCCATGAGGGCAGCGGCCTGAGCGGAACCGGGCAGAAGATCGCCCGGGCCTGCAAAGGCGCCCGGGTGGCGGAAGGGCTGGCCATCCGCGGCTCGGATGCGGACCGCTGCGAAGGACAGATCAACAGATGGCTGATGGCTCGCTGAGCTGGAAAGGCAGGGCGCAGATGAAAAAACAGACGCTTGGAAAAACCGGCTGGCGGATTGCTCCGGTGGGGCCGAGGTGGATGGGCTTTTCTCACGCCTTGTAAAGTTGAAAAGGAGGAACGCAGAATGAAGCAGCAAGTGATGTTGTGGGCCGGGGCCGGGCAGATCGGCATGGCCATTGCCCGCCGGATGGGATACGGCAAAAAGATTCTGGTGGGGGACAAGAAACTGGAAAACGCCCAGGCCATCGCCAAAATCATGAACGACGCCGGTTATGATGTGACCGCCACGGAAATGGACCTGTCCAGCCGGGAATCTATCCAAAAGATGATTGCACAGGCGCAGGAGATGGGTGAAATCACCATGCTGGTGAACGCGGCGGGGGTTTCCCCCAGCCAGGCCCCCATCCAAGCCATTTTGAAGGTGGACCTTTACGGCACCGCCGTTTTGTTGGAAGAGGTGGGCAAAGTGATTGCCCCCGGCGGCGTGGGGGTGACCATCTCCAGCCAGTCCGGCCACCGGATGCCGGCGCTGACCCCCGAGGAGGATGAACAGCTGGCCTGCACCCCCGCCGAGCATCTGCTGGAACTGCCCCTGCTCCAGCCTGAAAACATCCGTGACACCCTCCACGCCTACCAGCTGGCCAAGCGCTGCAACGAAAAGCGAGTGATGGCGGAATCGGTGAAGTGGGGAGAGCGCAGCGCCCGGATCAACTCCATCTCGCCGGGCATTATCGTCACCCCGTTGGCCATTGACGAGTTCAACGGCCCCCGCGGGGATTTCTATAAGAATATGTTTGCCAAGTGCCCCGCCGGCCGCCCCGGCACTGCCGACGAGGTGGCCAATGTGGCGGAACTGCTGATGAGCGACAAGGGCGCTTTCATCACCGGTGCAGACTTCCTCATTGACGGCGGCGCCACCGCATCCTATTTCTATGGCCCCCTGAAACCCTGAGAAAGACAGGCAGACTGCGTTGTAAATGCAGTCTGCCTGCCTTTTGATATTCAAAGAACGACTCGCCGGCGGAGCGGTTTTTCAAAGGTGAACGCCCGGCATCAAAAGGGAAGGCCATTTGCCAGAATCCCGGCAAATGGCCTTCTATAGGAGAAATGAAAGGAGATGTCAGTTTTTCAGCAGCCAGCGGATGGCGGGCTCCAGGTGCTGGTTCCAGAATTTCCAGTCATGGATGCCGGGCGTTTCCTGATAGAACAGGCGTGCGCCCATCTGCTCCAGCTGTTTTTTGGTGGAACGGTTTTCACGGATCAGGAAATCCTGATCGCCGCAGGCCATGTAAATCTGGGGGACATGGCCGGCCTGGATGGCCTGCTTCACGCACCAGACGGGATCTTTGGGGCTGTTTTTCAACTGGTCCAGATCCCCGAAGGTGTGGGCATAGTAAGCGTAATCGCCCACGCCGTCCAGATAGCCCGGCCTCTGCCCGGCGATATCGTCCACGATGAACGCGCCCGAGAGGGAGAAAATCTTGCCAAAGGTGTCGTGGTAAAAGCTGCCCAGCCGGACTGCGCCGAAGCCGCCCATGGACAGCCCGCCGATGAAAGTGTCTTCGCGGCGATCCGAGAGAGGAAAGAGCCGGCGGGTGAATTCCACCACCTCTTTGCCTGCCATCTCGCCCCAGCGGGTGCCGGCGGCCTCGCCGTCCACATAAAAGCTGTTTTCGCCTGCCGGCATCACCACAGCCAGATTGGTTTCCTCGGCCAGCGCGCGGATATTGGCACAGGTGAGCCAGTCCTCCTGGTTTCCCCCATAACCGTGGAGCAGATAGAGCGTTTTGAACTTCTCGGGTTTGGCTGCCTTGGCAGCCAGCGTCTCGGGTGCGCCCGGCTGGCCCGGGGCTTCTACCGGAAGGATGACGTTCAGATCAATGTAGCGAGCGAGCGATTCGGATGCAAAGGTCACTTTGATGATTGCCATTTACACAGCCTCCGTTGATTTGATGCACACTGTTTCGCCGGGGGCGATGGTGTAGATTTGCCCCAGGGATTCCATCCAGAGGGTGAAGGCGGTGGGATTGTAAACGCGGCTGCCGTCTGCCGAAAAGACCATCTGACGCCAGGCGGCGACATAGCGCTCGATTTCGCCGTTGGTGGCCATCCAGATCTTGTCCTGGAACCGGGAGACGTAGTGCAGGAAGGTTTCGATTACCTGCCAATTCTGATCCATGTCAAATTCGTAGGCGTGGCCCCAGAGGTAAAACAGCTGCGGCTGGCCGAAAAGGGCGTCTGTCTGGCAGAAACGTTCTGCCAGCTCCATCAGGCGGGGATCGTTATGGTGGCAGGTGGGGTCCCAGCGCAGGAAATCCTGGGGAATTTCAAAGGTCCCGGTGGAAACCACGGTGCGGGCATAGCGGATGCCGGCGGCCCGCAGGCCGTCGAGGACATGGTCGTCGTACAGGCCGAACGGATAGGCGTGGCCCTGGACCATGTAGGGGACAAGTCCTTCCAGTACCCGGCGGTCATCCAGCACTTCCAACAGCCCGGCGCTCCCGTAGGCAGTCAGAGCCGAATGTTCCGCCCCGTGGGTGGCCACTTCATGGCCGGCGTATAAAACTGGGATTTCCCGGGGGGTGACGGTGGAGATGTCCGCCGTCTTGCCGTCAAGGGTCATCTGTTCCACCCGGCCCAGGATGCGGCTGTTCAGATTGAAGGTGCCCCGGACCCCGCACTGGTTCATCAGCTGGACCAGGCGCCGGTCCTGTAGAACGCCGTCGTCATAGCTCAGCGTCAGAGCACGGCGCTTTCCCTCGGGAAACAGCATGGTGTTGATTCTTGCAATCGGCATGGTAGTGTTCCTTCCTTCAGGCCATCAGGGCAGCCAGATCGACCTGAGCTGCCATCCGTTCGCCGCCGTCGTTGTTGGGGTGGAGGCCGTCGCCAATGTGGCATTCTTTCAGCATATAGCCGGGCCGGGCATTGTCCCGGACGGCGGCGTCGTAATCAAACCAGCCGTCATAGCCGATCCCGGCGCGGATGCGGCGGTTGGTTTCCAGGCGCACCGATTCAAACTGCGGCAGCCAGTCCTCGGGATATTCGTCGTTGCCGCAGGGGGTGATGGTGGCGCCGAAGATCCTGGCCCCATGTTTGCGGGTGATGGCCGTCAGGTAGCGCAGGCCGCAGATCAGTTCCTCCGGCGTGATGATCTCGTCGGGATGCTGGAACTGGATGGGGTGCATGATGTCGTTAATGCCTTCCAGAACCACCACGACATCTGCATTCTCCTGACCAAAGACATCTTTTTCAAACCGCATGATTCCCGCGGTGCCGAAACAGGCACCCCCGGCGGGGAGAAAATCCACCCGGGTGGCGTTGTGGAGGAGGCGGTTGCCGCCGCTGCCGCGGTTCAGGACAGCCACTTTGCCGGGGTAAGCGGCATAGAGGCGACGGGTCAGCGGGTTGGACACATAGGACATATGGGTGATGGAATCCCCAAACAGGACCACAGTTTTGACATCGTCGTCCGTCAGCACCTGCAGGCCGGACACGCCATAGAAGAAGTAGCCTTTGTTGGCGTCTGCCCGGATGACTGGATAGACCTCTTGGGCGGGAATGGGGTCAAAGGGCGACCCATCGGTAAAGTCGCCGGCGGCGCTCAGTTCCACCATGGGTCCTGTGGACGCCCAGAATGCGCAGATGCTTTCGACAGACTGGGGCTGATCCAGATAAGTCTGGATGGCGAGGCGGTCGCCGGCCTGGACCGGCAGGGCGACGGGGTCGCTCCAGCACTCCTCGCCGGGGGCCAGGGTGATCCGGGAACCGCCGTCCCTTGTGACAGGCAGAACACCGCGGACGCCGTCCCCGGCGGCTTTGCCGACGGTGACCTTTGCCAGGGTCAGAGGGGACTTTGACCAGCGGTTGGACAAGCAAAGCCGCAGCGTTTTGCCGTTGAGGTTGTTGTCAAAGGTGATCCGCTGGGTCTGGTCTGCCGCTTCGGCCAGCTGTACGCTGTAATTGACCGGCAGATAACTGAATGCACTTACCCACTTCATTGTCGTTTTCTTCCTTCCTTATGCCAAGATTCACAGAGCGCTTACCGGACCATCCATTCCAGAGCCCGGGTGAGATGCGGGTTCCAGTAGTTCCAGTCGTGGGCGCCTTCGCCTTCGTAGTAAACGTGGTTTACGCCGTTTTCTTCCATGTACTGGTGCAGCTTGCGGTTCTGGGCGATCATGAAATCCTGTTCGCCGCAGGCAAAGTAGATCTCCGGCAGCGCCTTGCCCTGGCGGCGCAGCTCCTCCATACAGAAACGGGGGTCCATATCCCGCTGACGCATGGTTTCCACGTCGCCGAAGAAGGTGCGCTGATAGGCCTCGCTGGAGTTGAAATCCGGGATGTACCGCTTTTGATCGGCAAACTCCAGGGCAACGTAGGCGCCCGAGACCGACATCACCTTGCCGAAAGTGTCGGGATAGCGCAGGGCGGTAATCAGCGCGCCGTAACCGCCCATCGACATGCCGCCGATGAAGGTGTCCTCCCGCCTGTCTGACAGGCGGAACATGCTGCGGGTGAAATCCACCAGCTCTTTGCCCACAAACCGGCTGTAATCCTCGCCCTTTTCCCGGTCCTCCAGATAAAAGGCGTTTTCACCGTTGGGCATCACCACGGCGATGTTGTGCTGGAGAGCCAGCTGGAAGATGGACGAACCATACAGGAAATCCGTGCTGCATCCGGTGAAGCCGTGGAGCAGGTAGAGGGTGGGAGCCGGCGCGGTTTGGAAGGGCGTTTCGGGCAGGTCGGGGCGGAAGGTGTAGTCGGTAGGGATCAGGGCCTTGAAGCTGACCTGACGCTTGAGGGCGTGGGAGATAAAGGATACATCGACGACGGCCATGGGGAACAGACCTCCTTACAGATATTTGAATGGCTCTTTTGCATCCACAAAGCTGATGGGCAGGTCGGGAAAACGCTCCTGCATCCAGGAAGCCAGGTACTTCATGCCGGCTTCCTCGCTGCGCTCGTGGCCCAGGGTCAGCATGCCGCGGTTCATCCCCATCTGATAGGCGTCGTTGATGTAGGCGCAGATGGTCCATTCGGTGATGTCGCCGGCCATCATCAGATCGAGGCGGTTGCGCTCCATGACCTGCATGGGCATTTCCTCCACGCCGAAGCCGAGGCTGCCGCCTCCCACCAGGATGCCCACCCGCTTGACCTTCATGTCAGGGCTGCCGATGATCTGGACGGTGTCCATTCCCAGCTTTTCCTTGCACAGGTCTGCCAGCGCGCCGATGGTGGTTTCGGGGATTTCATAGATCCAGGGGAATTTTTCGTCGGGCTGGAGATATTGTTTCCAGTCCAGCTCCTGCAGCAGGCCCTCGTAAATGTAATCCACCTCACAGCCCATGTGCATGTGGTCGTGCAGACGCCACACGGTGATGCCGTGATCTTCCAGGTATTTCCGCTTGGCGAGGTAGACGCTGTCGTTCTGGCACCAGTCGGTCTTGTCGGTGCCGGTGAACCAGGTGGGCTCATGGGTGATGATGAAGTTTTTGCCCTGGCGCACCGCCTCCTGAATCACGTCAAAGGTGGCCATAAAGGTGGTGACCACGCCGGTGACCGGCTGGTCGGGGCTGCCGACCGAGATGATATCACAGGTCTGCTCAAACTTGGGGCCGCCGCACATATCATGGAGCACCTTGTCAATGACAGTCTGCACCGTCCAGGCGGTTTTGGGTGCATAGACGTGTTCCAGAATTTCTTCTTCCATCTTGGTGGGAATGCTGATAGGGAGCATCTTGTTACCTCCTGTTGATACTCAATGAGCGGCGATCCTGGCAAAAGGTCCCGGCTTACTGTGCAGCAGCGCGGCGCTTTTCCAGTTCATCACGGATGGCGGGATACTGCTTGTCCAGGTTGTAGAACAGCATGCAGACGATAATCAGGACAAACAGGATCAGGGGCAGGCCCAGATAGTTGAACTCAATGGCCCGGATGGCGGACTCAGACTGAACGGCAGCCGTCGCATCGTAGCCGCCCCAGCCCAGGATGAGGGAGAGCAGCATGGTGCAGATGGAGTTTGCAACTTTGACGGCGAAGCCCACAAAGGCCATCAGGAAGCCCTGAATGCGGATGCCCATTTTCCACTCGCCGTAGTCGATGCACTCGGCGCTCATGACATAGATGATGCCGTTGATGACGCCGATCCCCAGAGAGAGGATGACGGACCAGAACATAATCATAAAGGAACTGTGCTTGAACAGATAGACGCCCACGTTGCCGGCGACGCCCATGATGCTGCCCAGCAGGACCAGATTGCGCTTGCCCAGCTTGGTGGCCAGGAAGGGGATGACCAGAGCGACGGGGATGCCGATGACACTGGAGATGGACAGCAGGGGAGAAGCGAGGCCGGGATTTTCCAGCACATAAGTGGCGAAGTAAACCGCCTGGCTGGCGCGGACCACCACGGTGGCGATGACCAGCAGGGAAACGCAGGTGCACAGGAACCAGGGGAGGTTCTTCATGGAGCGGAGGATGTCACGCAGGGTGGCCTTCTGCTCTTTGGGAGGATTGCAGCGCTCGTTGGTGTTTTTGAAGTCCATCAGGATCAGCAGCACGCCCAGCACCGAGAGCAGCAGAATGGCGCGGGAGAAGCCGCTCTCCTCCGAGCCGCCGCCCAGGATGGCGACCAGGGTCAGGCCCAGGCCGCTGGGGATGAACTGGCCGATGTTGGTGCCCAGGGTGCCGCACATATTGACATCCAGACGGTCCTTGCTGTTGTCGGTCAGGGCGGGGATCAGGCAGTTCTGGGGAATGCAGATCAGGGTATAGGCGAGGGTGTACAGGACATAGGTGACCAGAGCGTAGATGTAGCGGGCGTCAGGTCCCATATTGGGGACGGTGAACACCGCATAGCAGGCGGCGGCCAGAGGAATGGCGAAAACCAGCAGATAGGGCCGGGCTTTGCCCCAGCGGGTGTTGGTCTTGTCGATGAAAATGCCGGTCAGAGGGTCCGAGATGGCGTCTGCAATGCCGCCGATCAGCATGATGGTACTGATCTGCGCCATGGTTAAGCCCATGACGTTGGAATAGAAATACATCGAAAAGGATGTAATCATGGTGGTGCACAGGCACAAGCCCATGTTTCCACAGCCAAAGCTGACTTTTTCAAGCCAGGTCATCTCTTTGGTGGGTGTTTTCATAGAAATGTTTCCTCCATCTTTTTCATGAACAGTGCAGCGTGGATAAGAGCATCACATGTGACAGCATTATAGTAAACCGTTTAACTGAATAAGTCAACAGATTTACGAAAGTTGCCGTCATATTCTATGATTTCTACAATATTTGGAGAAAATATATAGCAACATCACCATATAGAACTTGTAACATTTTAAAATCTCTGATGTTTAGTTAACTAGTTGCATAGAAAAACGCCGATGTTGATTAAACAACGGCGAGAAAAGAAGAAACTATTGATCTTCAGGTGGTCTTTTGCTCGTTCAGGGAAACCGGCACAATGATTTCCGAGGCGCGCAGATTTTCGCGTTCCTCGTCGTTTTCGATCAGGTCGACCAGCAGAGAGACGGCCCGGCGTGCGATTTCCTCGGTGTTTTCGCGCACGATGGTCAGCTTGGGATTGGAAAATGCAGAAAAGAAGGGGTTGCCATAGCCGACGACCTTGATGTCCTGGGGAATCCGGTATCCCAGGCTGGGGAAAACCTGGAGACAGTTCATCGCCAGGGCGTCTGTTTCGGCGAATACGCCGTCCGCGTCTGGATGATCCAGCGCCATCTGGGTGATGATCTCAGAAAAATCATTGGACAACTGCATTTTCATGTTGACCTGATACACCCATGGGGCCAGCTGCCGGATGTGCAGCTCGTCAGCAAAGCCCTTATACCGCAGGTCGCGTTCCAGGCCCTCCTGATAGCTGGTGATATACAGCAATTTTCTGCATCCCTTGCTCAGGAGATGGCGCGCAGCAATTTTGCCGGCCGCATAATTGTCGGCACAGACCGACGGAATGGTGTCCGCCAGTTTGTATCCCAAGGTGACAACGGGAAGATTCTGGTTTTCCAGCATGGTAATATCTTTGGTGTAGCTGCCCAGGATGATCCCGCTGATCTTTTTTTCCTGCAGGCTTTTAAAGCACTCCTCTTCTTTATGGCGGTCAAACAGGGAGCCGCAGAGCATCAGATTATAGCCGTAGCTGTAGGCTCTTTTTTCCAGTAAGGAGGCCACCAGGCCAAAGTAGGGCAGTTCCACGACCGGAAAGATGGCCGCGATCACCTTGCTGAGCGCCACATCTTCCTGTTGGGAAGCGGAGGGAAGGGTGTACTTCAGCCGGTGGGCGACACGCTCTACGTTGGCGATCGTCTCGGGACTGAAAGAGCCCTTGTGGTTCAGGATGCGCGAGACGGCCGCCTTGGAAATCCCGACTTCATCCGCAATATCCTTGATTGTAGCCATAAAGTACCTCTTTTCACTGCATCAGGTAAACAGTTTATCTCCTGTTTATTGTAAAACAAGGCGGCATCCAGGTCAAGCCTTTCGGGAAAAGGAGGGCAAAGCAATCAAATTTCCATGCTTCGCCGCCGCTGAATGGTGATGCCGTCTGCATCCTGGCGGAAAAAGTCGGCGTGGATGCCATATTCCAGACAGGACAGCCTTTCTGCCCGGCAAGCTTTTTGGAGGGGCTGGTAGTAGTTGATGTTCGGGTAGAGCTTAACTTTCTCGGCGATGAAGCCAGGGCTGTTTTGGCTTCCCGGGAAAAGAAGTCCACTCCCGGGAATTTTGTGGATTTTGGAATGTTGGATCGTTTTATCGAGATATGTCGCAAAAGTCTCCCGAAATACCCCTGGGAATTGAAACCTCCGGCACAACAAAAAATCCGCTTCCTTTCGGAAACGGATTTCGTTTGGTGGAGATAAGCGGGATCGAACCGCTGACCTCTTGAATGCCATTCAAGCGCTCTCCCAGCTGAGCTATACCCCCGAATATTCGGTTGTGGGCCGGTCTGTGTCGGCCGGCTTGTATAGGATACCACCCTGGCGCTGGTTTGTCAAGTGTTTTTTGCAAAGAAATGGGGAGGGGCGCAAAAAAAGCCGGAAACCGCTGTCCGGCTTCCGGCCTGTGGATGGGTGTTATTCCAGAGAGAGGGCGATCTGCTCGGGGGTGATGGGGATTTCCCGGTGCCAGACCCCGGTGGCCCGGTAGATGGCGTGGGTCAGGGCGGGGGCAGGGGTGTTGATGACGATTTCGCCGATGGACTTGGCGCCGAAGGGGCCGGTGGGCTCGTAGCTGTGCTCAAACTCTACCCGCAGATGGCCCATGTCCAGGCGGGTGGGGATCTTGTACTGCAGGAAGGAGGAGCCGATGGGCCTGCCGTTGTGGTCGTACTGGACATCCTCCATCAGGGTGTGGCCGATGCCCTGGACGATGCCGCCCTCGGTCTGAATCCGGGCCAGGGCCGGGTTGATGGGGATGCCGCAGTCCACCACCGCCATATAGTCCAGGATGGTGACAAGGCCGGTTTCCTTGTCCAGCTCGATTTCCACCATGCCCACCATGTAGGGCGGGGGTGAGACGGGGGAAGAGTGGGTGGCGGTGACCTCGGCAGCCTGGGTGTTGAACACCTGGGACTTGTAGCCGATCTCCTCCAGGGTCAGGGTCTGGCCGGTGGAGAGGCGGCGCACCTGCTTGCCCTCAAAGACGATCTCTCCGGCGTCGCAGCCCAGCATTTCGGCGGCGATGGAGCAGATTTTGGTCTTGAGCTGGGCGCAGGCCTGCTCTACGGCTTTGCCGGTGATATAGGTGGTGGAGGAGGCGTAGGAGCCTGAATCGTAGGGGGAGGCGTCGGTGTCGGCGCCAAAGACCGCGATGTCGTCCACGCTGCAATCCATACATTCGGCGGCCATCTGGGCCAGAATGGTGTCGCAGCCGGTGCCCATGTCCGCCGCGCCGATGATGAGGTTATAGGTGCCGTCCTCGCTCAGTTTCATGGTGGCGGAACCCACGTCCACATTGGAAATACAGGAGCCCTGCATGGCCATGGCGACGCCCGCCGCCCGGACCTTGCCGTTGCCCATGTCCCGCACCGGGTACTTTTCGTCCCAGTGGAAGATCTGACGGCAATGTTCCATGCAGCGGTCCAGGGCGCAGGCGTTGGCCATTTCGTTGTAGTAGGCCGGCATCTGCATCCTTTCCCGAACCATGTTCCGGTCCCGCAGGACGGTGGGGTCGACGCCCAGCCGCTCGGCCAGCTCGTTGACGGTGGTCTCCAGGGCGTAGATGCCCTGGGTGGCCCCGTAGCCGCGGTAGGCGCCCGCGGCCTGGAGGTTGGTGTAAACTACGTCATAGCTGAAACGGTAGGCCTCCAGGCTGCCGGTGTAGAGGGGGATGGACTTGTGGCCCGACAGGCCGACGGTGGTGGGGCCGTGCTCGCCGTAGGCCCCCGAGTTGGACAGGGTGTACAGGTCGATGCCCCGGATGCGGCCGTCCTTGTCGGCGCCCAGACGGACGTGGATTTCCATCTCGTGGCGGGGGCTGCCGGCAATCTGGGATTCCTCCCGGGTATAAATCAGCTTGGAGGGGCGGCCGGTCTTGAGGGTGACAAAGGCGGGGTAGACCTCGCAGACGGCGGTCTGCTTGGCCCCGAAGCCGCCGCCGATCCGGGGTTTCTCCACCCGGATACGGCTCTTGGGAATACCCAGGGCCCGGGAGAGAATCCGCCGGACATGGAACACGATCTGGGTGGAGGAAATGATGTGGAGCCGCCCGTAGGCGTCCAGTTCGGCGTAGGTGCGGAAGGTCTCCATCATGGCCTGGCTGTAGGCTTTGGTGTGGTAGGTGCGGTCCAACACGATGTCACAGTCGGCCAGCACCGCGTCGATGTCGCCGGCGCTGTTGGTGTCGCTGGCGATCAGGTTGCGGTGGTTGTCACCGCCCACCGGACAGGGGGCGACCCAGTCCTCCTCGGGGTGGACCAGAACCGGGTTGTCCTTGGCGGTGTGGGGGTCCAGCACTGCTTCCAGTACCTCATACTGAACCTGGATGACCTTCATGGCCCGCAGGGCGGCCTTCTCGGTCTCGGCGGCAATGATGGCCACCGCGTCTCCCACAAACCGGACGTGCCGGTCCAGAATCAGGCGGTCATAGGGGGAGGGCTCGGGATAGGTCTGGCCCGCGATGGTAAAGCGGTTCTGGGGCACATCCTTCCAGGTGTAGATGGCCACCACGCCGGGGATTTTCAGGGCGCCGGCGGTGTTGATCTCCCGGACGATGGCGTTAGCGTGGGGGGAGCGGAGGATTTTCACCACCAGGGCATCCCGGGGGGTGATGTCGTCGGTGTAAACCGGCTTGCCCAGCAAAAGCTGCATGGCGTCCTTTTTGCGGACGGGGTGGTTGATGGAATGATATGCTTTATGCTCCATGGCGGCTGTCTCCTTTTTCCCTGCGGCTCTCCAAATAGCTGCGGATGCCCCGCAGCTGTCCCTCATAGCCGGAACAGCGGCAGAGATTGCCGGCCAGAAAAGACCGAATCTCGTCGTCGGTGGGGTCGGGGATTTCCCGCAGCAGGGCGATGGTATTCATGACAAAACCGGGATTGCAGAAGCCGCACTGATCGGCCCCCTGGTCGGCGATGAATCCCACAAAATCGGCGGCTTCCTCCTGTAACCCTTCCAGAGTCTGGACGCTGTGGCCGGCGGCCCGGGCCGCCAGCATCGAGCAGGAGAGGATGGGCTTGCCGTCCATCAGGACGGTGCACAGGCCGCAGTTGGAGGTGTCGCACCCCCGCTTGACGCTCAGACAGCCGTGCTCCCGGAGAAAATCGATCAGCAGGCAGTCGGGGTCGATGGAGCCGGTGACGGGCCGGCCGTTCAAAGTCAGTTTGAGTTCCATGCTTTACATTCCTCCCAGCTCCAGCGCTCCGCGCCGGACCAGTACCTTGACAAGATGGGTCCGATAGGCCGCGCTGCCCCGGGCATTGCTGCCGGTGGGGGTGTGCGCTGCGGCCCAGTCCCCGAAAGCCCGGGCGCTTTCTTCGGTGATGCCGCCGGCCAGCAGGCCGGTGTCGTCCCGCAGGACCATGGCCTTGCCGGGCCGGGCCCCGATGACGGCCCGGTATGCCCCGTTCACTTTTGCCACGGCGCAGTTCAAAACGGGCAGGTCGGTCCGCTGGATTCGCATGGCCTGGTAAGACAGGGCCAGAGGCGCTTTGCGGAGGATGACCCGCACCAGCAAATCCCGGTCATAGGGCATGGCGGCGAAGGTTTCCAGGGGAACGATGCCCCCTTTGTACAGTTCCACTTGGGTATCCATGGCCAGCAGCAACGTCAGCAGGTCCGAAAAGCCGAACCGGCCCCAGATGCTGCCGCCGATGGTTGCCATATTGCGGAACTGGACCCCCACGATGTCCCGGACCGCCCGGGCGGCCATCCCGTGGGTGTAGGCGTTGAGGCCGGGGTGCTGTTCCATCTGCCGCAGGGTGACCATGGCTCCGATGGAGAACTGGTCCTCGGTCTCCTGGATGGTATCCAGTCCCAGACGGCACAGGTCGATGGCGGTGCCCACGTTGCCCTCTTCCATCTTGGTCCAGAGCATCCCGCCCAGGATGCGGGCATTCCGCTTCTGGTTGAGCTGGTAGGCCTCCTCCAGACTTTGGGCCTGGACGTAGTTTTGAATGTTTATCATGATGCAGTTTCCTTTGTCTTGCAGGGACGGCCGCCGGCGGGGCACGCTCTGCCCCGGGATATCGGGTCGGAACGGCCGTTTTTTCGATCTCATACGCCTTCATTATAACAGTAAGCCTTGCGTTTGGAAAGGGAAATTGCTATAATTGCGCTGTCGTTTCAAAACAACAACGGTACCGCATCTGTCGGCCCGCGGCCATTCCGGGGGGCCGGAAATCCGCCGGATGGGATGCAGCCGGTGACCCGGAAGGGAGGGACTCCATGAAAGCTGTGACGCGGATTCTGTTCCTGGACGAGGACGGAGAGAAATTTTTTGGAGAAGGGCCCTGCCGTCTGCTCCACGGGGTGGAGGAGACGGGGTCGCTGCGCGGGGCGGCCCAGTCCATGGGGATGGCCTACACCAAAGCCCTGAAACTGATCCGGCACGCCGAGCAGGCTTTGGGGTTTGCCCTGACCACCCGGTCGGCGGGGGGCCGGGACGGGGGCGGGAGCTGCCTGACCCCCGAAGGAAAGGAGTGGCTGGCGCGCTATGAAGCCTATCGGGACGCCTGCATCCAGGCAAATCGCCGGCTGTATCTGGAATTCTTTCCAGAGCAGCGGGAAACGCCACCTGATTCTGACGGGGGAAGGGGATCAGACCGCCCTGTTCAGGACCCTTTCTGAACAGGCGGCGCCGGAAGGCGGATGGAGTTTCATTGACATAAAAGCCGGCGGTCCGGTCCAGGGGGAGAAAATCCGGGCTCTGCTGAAAGACAGGCGGGTGTTGGCGGTGCTCCGGCGGCAGGACCTGCCCCTGCTGCAAAACCGCACCGATGTCTTTTGCCTGGACCTGGAGGCCCCCTTTGGGCGGCTGGGCTGCGTGGTGATGGCCTCGGGCCTGGGCCGGCGGTTTGGCGGCAATAAACTGCTGGCCGCTCTGGATGGCAAACCCCTGGTGCAGTACGCTCTGGATGTCACCGCGGGCATCTTTGCCCGGCGGGTGGTGGTGACCCGGCATCCAGAGGTGGCGGAGCTCTGCCGGGCCCAGGGCGTGGAGACGGTGCTCCACAGCCAGCCAGGCCGCAATGACACGGTTCGTCTGGGATTAGAGGCCCTGGCCGGTTCCAGCCTGGCCGGGTGCCTCTTCTGCCCGGGGGATCAGCCCCTTCTGAGCCGGGAGACGGTGATTTCTCTGGCCCTCTGCGGGGCCTGTGCCCCCGGCAGCATCTGGCGGGCCGCATGGCAGGGAAAGCCGGGGGCGCCGGTGCTGTTTCCGGCCTGGGCCTTTGGGGAGCTGATGCAGCTGCCCCAGGGACAGGGCGGCGGTGCGGTGATCCGGCGGTATCCCCACCGGGTGGGACTGGTTCCGGCCGGAAGGGCCGAAGAATTGGCCGATGTGGACCGCCCCCGGGACCTGGAAACCCTGGAGGCCCTTCTCACCATCTGAATATCCCACAGGCCCGGGCAGAGTCCCGGGCTTTTTGAATTGATCGGCCGTCCCGCGGCGGCACCATGGCCCAAAACTGGAATAACCTGGAAAAGTATGACTCATATTTTCCTTGCTTTCCTGTGAATTTTCGGATATACTGTCCACTGTTGGTATATTAGGAGTCATTTTGGAAAGTGAGGCAATCAAATGAGCAATTCCACCCAAACCAACGCGGAGTTGATGAAATTCGACGGCAAGCCCTCCTGGGGTGCGGCATTCCCGCAGGCGATGCAGCATGTGCTGGCCATGCTGATCGGCAATATCACCCCGCCCATGCTGATCGCGGGGACCTGCGGGCTGTCGGCGGAAGAAAAAATCATGCTGACCCAGGCCGCCATGATTATCGGCGGCATTACCACCCTGCTGCAGCTGTTCCCGGTGTTCGGCTTCGGCATGAAACTGCCCAACGTCATGGGCGTGGCCTTCGCCTATATGCCCATCCTGACCATCATCGGCCAGCAGTACGGCATTGCGGCCATCTTCGGCTCCCAGCTGGTGGCGGGCTTTGTGTCCATCTTTGTGGGCGCCTTCATCGGCAAAATCCGGAGGTTTTTCCCGCCCATCGTCAGCGGCACGGTGGTCATGAGCATCGGCCTGTCCCTGTATAAGACCGCCATCAGCTACATCGGCGGCGGCACCGCGGCCCAGAACAACGGGACCTTTGGCTCGGGCCGGTTCTGGTTCCTGGCCATCCTGACCCTGGTGGTCACGCTGGCCTGCAACTTCTTCGGCAAGGGCCTCATCAAGGCTTCCGGCATGCTGATCGGCATTGTGGTGGGTTACATTGCGGCCCTGGCCATGGGCGGCGTGGTCAGCTTCACCGACCTGCAGAGTGCCTCCTGGTTTGCGCTGCCCCGGCCCTTCTACTTCGGCCTGGAGTTCCATATGGATGCCATCATCATGATGATCCTGATGTACATGGTCCAGGCGGTTCAGACCATCGGTGATGTCTCCTCCACTGCCATCGGCGGCTTTGGCCGTCAGTGCACCGACCAGGAGCTGGGCGGCGCCATCAAGGGCCAGGGCATCTGCGGCATGATCGGCGCCTGCATCGGCGGTCTGCCCACCGACCCCTACAGCCAGAACGTGGGCCTGATCTGCACCACCAAGGTGGTGGCACGCCGGGTCTTTGCCATGGTGGGCGTCATCATGCTGGCGGCCGGCATCTTCCCCAAGTTCAGCGGCCTGATGGCCACCATCCCCCAGCCGGTGCTGGGCGGCGCCACCGTCACCGTCTTTGCGGCCATCACCATGTCGGGCATCCAGCTGCTAAATGAGCAGCCCCTCAACTACCGCAACCGGATGATCGTGGGCATTGCGCTGGCCATCGGCCTGGGCATCGATGCCGCCCCCGAGATTCTCCAGTTTGTGCCCCAGCTGCTCCGCAATATCTTCGGCAGCAGCCTGGTGGTGTCCTTCCTGATTGTGTTCGTACTGAACCTCATCATCCCCCAGGACGACACCCCGGCAGACTGATTTTTCCCTTGGATTTGGATGCGCGGACCTCTTTGCGGAGGTCCGCGCTTTTTTGGTCTGGGCCGCGGATGGAGGGGCGGCGGCTGCAAAGCTAAAAACTTCCTTGCGGGAAAAGGTCCTTTTGATTCGTATTGTATATAGGCCCCGGATTCTGCCGGGGTCTGATCCAACCCACAGAACGAAAGGAAATACCCCCATGATCCGTACCGCACACAGCGGCCCCGCTGTTTTTGTCGTCGTCACCCAGACCGGCACCATCCTGTCCCAGATTCTCCGGGTGGTGACGGGGGACGCCTACAACCACGCCTCCATCAGCGTGGATGACTCGCTCCAGACCCTCTACTCCTTCGGCCGGCGCCATCCGTATAACCCGATCTGGGGCGGATTTGTCCAGGAGAGCCCCGGCTCGGGGACCTTCGGTCGGTTTGCCGATACCAAGGCCAGGGTGCTGCGGGTCCCGGTGACCGAGGAACAGTATGCCCAGATCAAGCAGCATCTGGAGTACATGTACCAGGACCGGCAGCGGTACCACTACAATTATCTGGGGCTTCTGATGGCCTTCTTTCACCGGCCCTACCGCAGAGAGAACTGCTACTACTGCTCCGAATTTGTCAGAGATGTGCTGGTCCGCTATGATGTCACCGGTCCCGACGCATTCGGGGAGATTGTCAAGCCGATGGAACTGCTGGAGCTGTCCGGGAGCCGGGAAATCTACAGCGGCATCCTGTCGAGGTACACCGCCTCCTGAATCGGCCGGCCCTTTTTCCGCCTCTTCCCAAAAAGCCCTATACAATCCCGCAAAATCTGGTATCGTAAAAGGGAAAGAGCGGCTGTGTGCAGCCGCAGGAATGCGAAGAAAAGGAGAATGGACCATGGGAAAGATTCTGTTCATCGACATTGACGGAACCCTGGTGGACTATGAAAACCGTCTGCCCGCCTCGGCGGTACAGGCCATCCGGGCCGCCCGGGCCGCAGGGCACCGGGTGTACCTGTGCAGCGGCCGGAGCA
Source organism: uncultured Faecalibacterium sp. (assembly GCA_944385995.1). GTDB lineage: Bacteria > Bacillota > Clostridia > Oscillospirales > Ruminococcaceae > Faecalibacterium. The sequence continues at coordinate 88,156 of CALWZL010000003.1, read as the reverse complement.
AGGCGGAGAACAAACAGGAAATCTGGGACATCGGCCTGGACGGCTACATCGGCGGAAACGGCAGCTATGTGGAATCGGATGGGGTGGTGGTGATGCACCAGCTCATCACGCCGGCGCAGTGCCGGCGGATTGTGGACTGGCTCCACAGCCGGAAACTGGAATTTTACCTGGAGAGCAACAGCGGCCTCTACGGCAGCGAACACTTCCGCCAGCGGGCGCTGCCGGTGATGCAGGAATACTGCCGCCGCAAGGGCAAGCCGGACGCGGAACAGGTGGACACCGACAGCGTGTTTCCGGCCATGATCTATGGTGCAGACCTGTACCGGGACGACGTGAACAAGGTCAGCTACATCCTGGAGAGCTACCAGGACTTCCTGGACGCCCGGGAAGCCTTTCCCGACCTCCAGAATGGAACCTGGGGCGGAGCAGGGGAGACGGCCCTCTTCGGGGACCTGGGGGTGAAAGACATCACCAAAGCCCACGCGGTGGATGTTCTGCTGGGGTATCTGGGAGCAGACCCGAAGGACACCATTGCCTTTGGAGATGCGGCGGTGGATATCCCCATGTTCCAGTGCTGTGCCCAGAGCTGCTGTATGGGCAGCGGCGGCGACGGCGCCAAGGCCGCAGCCGACTATGTGACCACCGCGGTGGATGAGGACGGGCTGTATCACGCCTTTGTCCACTTCGGCCTGATCTGAATACAGCAAAAAAACATGCCGGACCTGTTGAGGGTCCGGCATGTTTTTGTCTGTATGGATGTTACAGGCCGCGGCACATATTGATGAGGATACCGGCGGCGACTGCGCTGCCGATGACGCCGGCCACGTTGGGGCCCATGGCGTGCATCAACAGATAGTTGCGGGGGTTGAACTCCTGGCCCACCTTCTGGGAGACGCGGGCTGCCATGGGGACAGCCGAGACGCCGGCGGAACCGATCAGGGGGTTGATCTTGCCGTGGGTGACAAAGCACATGACCTTGCCCAGCAGAACGCCGCCGGCGGTGCCGAAGGCGAATGCAAAGACGCCCAGCACGATGACCATGACGGTGCGCATGTTCAGGAAGGTCTCAGCGTTGGTGGTGCAGCCCACCGAGAAGCCCAGGAAGATGGTGATGATGTTCATCAGCTCATTGCCGGCGGTCTTGGTGATGCGCTCCACCACGCCGGATTCCTTCATCAGGTTGCCCATCATCAGGCAGCCGATCAGGATGGCGGCATCCGGCAGCAGGAGGCTGACCAGGATGGTGACAATGATGGGGAACAGGACCTTTTCGGTGTGGCTGACCTTGCGGGGAGCCTCCATGATGATCTGGCGCTCCTTGTCGGTGGTCAGCAGCCGCATGATGGGGGGCTGAATGACCGGCACCAGCGCCATGTAGCAATAGGCTGCCACGGCCACCGAGCCCAGCAGTTCGGGGGCCAGGATGGAGGTGGTCAGAATGGCGGTGGGGCCGTCCGCGCCGCCGATGATGCCGATGGAAGCCGCCTCAGCGGGGCTGAAGCCCAGCAGGCGGGCGCCGGTGTAAGCCACAAAGATGCCCAGCTGGGCAGCCGCACCCAGCAGCAGGCTGGAGGGGCGGGCGATCAGGGGCTCAAAGTCGGTCATGGTGCCGATGCCCAGGAAGATCAACGGCGGATAGATGCCCAGTTTGACGCCCAAATAGATGTAGTCGGCCAGGCCGCCCGAGCTGCCCAGCATCTGCCAGTCGATGTGGCCGGTCTCGTTGATGAAGATGTCCATGTGGATGATGCCGTCCAGCGGCAGGTTGGCCATCAGCATACCGAAACCAATCGGCAGCAGCAAAAGGGGTTCAAACTGATGTACGATTGCCAGATAGATCAGGATGCAGGCCACCAGCAGCATAACGGCATAGCGGTAGCCGCCCACTGCGGTGAAAATCTGTGCATAGCCTGAATTGGCAAAAATTTGCTGAAGATTGTTGATGATTGCGCCCATTGTATCACGCTTCCTTCCCCGATGGCCCGTTACAGAAAGGGCCGAGTGCTCTGTACCACGCCGGCATCGCCCCAGGCGCCGCGGCGGGAACCGCCGGCCTGCGGCATACGGCGAATTTCACGAACCACAGCATGGCCGCCTTCCATCGAGAAGATGGCAGCTGAGATCGCGGCGACCACCTCGCCGGGAATGCCGGCCTCGACCGCAGGGGCCGGGGCAGCGGGTGCAGGAGCAGAGGCAGCGCGTGCAGCGGGCGCTTTCGGCGGTTTGGACGGTTTCGGCGCACTGTTGTGCAGTTCGTCCATCGCCTTGGCGCGCTTTTTGGCGTTGTCCTTGTCGTTGAACGAGTCGAACACTTTGCCTTCCAGCGTAATGATGAGGCACAGAGCGACCAAAAGACCGAATACCAGCACCAGACTGGTCGACACCAGAGAAGCGTCGAACAGTGTCAGGCCGCCGGCAGCCAGCGGTAAAAATTGATCCATGACGGGCCCTCCTTCATTTGCGATTTCCCGGCGCAGACCGGGCAGTATACCTAAACCCGAATTGTCACTATTATAACATGGCGTCTAATTTTTTGCTAGACGGTTTGGAAAACTTTTTGTATTTTATTGCAATTTTGGCCAAATTTCATGGAAAAGCGGGCCTCTGGATGCCGGTTTGCTTTTCGGGGCGGAGGGGCTCGCCGAACCGCCCGGCGCCGGAAAAAGAGACGCATCCGGGACCTTTTTTGGCCCGAAAGAGGCCCGGGCCATGCGGGGGAAATTATGGCAGGATTTTCCAGTGCTTGTCCACCTGGTTCAGGATTTCGCAGCCGTCGGCGGTCACCAGGACCAGGTCCTCCACCCGGACCCCGAATTTGCCCGGCAGGTACACCCCCGGCTCAATAGAGAAGATCATCCCCGGTTCAGCCAGGGCGGTGTTGGCACTGCTGACATCGCCCTGTTCGTGGTCCCGCTGGCCGATGAAGTGGCCCAGGCGGTGGGTGAAACATTCCCCGTAGCCCGCCGCCGCGATGTGCTCCCGGGCGGCCTTGTCCAGTTCGCAGAGGGGGACGCCGGGCCGGATCAGGGCCTCGGCCTTTTCGTTGGCCTCCCGCACCAGGTCGTGGACGGCCCGGGCCTCCGGGCTGGCCTGCTGCCAGAAAAAGGTCCGGGTCATGTCGGAGCAGTAGCGGTCCTTGCGGCAGCCCATGTCGATGACGATGGAATCGCCGGGAGCCAGGAGCGTGTCGTCCGGCTCGTGGTGGGGGTCAGCGCCGTGGGCGCCGAAGGAGACAATGGTGGGGAAGGAAGGACCGCTGCATCCCAGGGCGGCATAGCGGCTCTCAATGAAGCGGGCGGCTTCCCGCTCGGTGACGCCCTCGTGGAAAAAGCGGGCCGCTTCCTCCATCACCTGGTCGTTGATCCGGGACGCGGCCCGCATCAGCGCCTGTTCGGCCTGGTCCTTGCAGGCGCGGCAGTGGTCCACACAGTCGGAGGCCAAAACCAGCCGGGCACCGGGCAGCCGCTCCATCAGGGGCAGCAGAAAACGGGCTGTCCAGGTCTTGTCGATGCCCACCGGCGCGGCGGGGTCCAGATGGGCCGCCAGAATGCCCACGGCGTCGTCGGTGTCACTGAACCAGACCTGTTCCCAGGGTGCCGCGGGGGCGGGGAACAGACGGTTGAGAAAAAAGCTGTGGCGGCCGTCCTGCCGCACACAAAAGACCATCATCCGCTCCAGGGGCTCATTGTCGTAGCCGGTCAGATACCAGACGCTGTCCGGGTCGGTGACCAGCAGCTGGGTCAGGCCCAGGGCGGCCATCCGCCGGGTCACCCGCTCGAGGCGGGCCATGTGAAGCTGTGTCAATTCGTCCATCGGGAAAGACTCCTTCCTATTTATAAAAGATGCAGAACAAGAAACTTATCCTTCTCCCTCCCGGGATTCCGCGGGTTCTTCCGGCGCTTCGGGGTCTTTGGGCTGGTAGCGGTGAAAGACCGGCTCCAGCAGGAAGGTGAACAGCCAGGCCGCCAGACCGGGCAGAATCACGATGGGAATCAGCAGGACCCGGACCAGAAGGGCGGAAATCCCCACCGTCAGCAAAAGACCCACGGTGCGGGGCAGATAGCCCACCGCCAGCCGCAGGGCCGTCAGGATCAGCGGGATGGGATGAAAGGCAAAGCGGGACAGCAGCGGGAACATCCAGCAGGCAGCCCCGGCGGGGAGAATCATCAGGACCAGACAGAAAATCAGGACCACCCAGGCGGCGGATGCCCCGGCGGAAGCTGCGGCGGCGATCAGCTCCAGCGCATTCACCAGCAGAACCAGAAGAAGGCCCCAGACCACCGTGACGATGCAGGCGCAGGGGAGTTCCCGGCGGAAGGTGTGGAAAAACCGCCGCCATGGCATGGGCTCAGAGCCCCGCAGGCAGTGGGCCGCGGCGTCATACAGGGCGGCCGTGGCGGCGCCCGCCGTCACCAGCGGCAGGGAACAGAGCAGCCACAGCAGGCTCAGAATCAACAGGTCGGAGATGTGGTCCAGCGTCTGCCAGAATCGGTTCTGGGGATTGAATATGCTGCCAAACATCGCAAGGGCTCCTTTCACACAGGGGGAGCGGCCCGCCCAAACAGGGAAGCCGCAGCGGCTGATGTTATCATAACACATTCGGGGACCGTTGTCATCCGCCGCCGGGCCGGAAAGAGGGCTGTTTTTAAAATAGACAAAAGAATTTTCACTGATTGAAAATTTTTTTCAATCATGATACTATACAGACAAACCGAGGATTCACAACCCCATAAGACGAGGAGGAAATCGCTATGTCTGCCAATCTGCGAAACGTGATGGAACGGATCAGCGCAGAATATTATCAGTTGACCGCATCGGAGCGAAAGGTGGCGGATTACGTCACCGATCACCAGCAGGACACCCAGATCATGTCCATTTCGGAGCTGGCGGAGGCCAGCGGGGTGGCGGAGGCCACCATCACCCGCTTTTGCCGGAAGCTGGACTACAAGGGCTACAATGCCTTCAAGCTGGCCCTGGCCAACAATGTGGCCAGCCGCCGGGGGATTCCCTTCCTCAGCGGCGAAGTGACGCCGGAGGACGACATCCAGGAGATGTGCCACAAGCTGTATGGAGCGGAGGTGGACGCCATCTCCCAGACCCTGACCCTGATCGACCCCGAAAAAATCCGCCGTGCAGCGGACCTGCTGACCCGGGCCGACAAAGTCTTTTGTATGGGCCAGGGCGGCTCGATGATTATGGCCGAGGAGGCGGCCCATATCTTTTCGACGGCCGGCATGAGCTATTTTGCCATCAGCGATTCCCATACCCAGACGGTCTACACCGCCACCCTCACCGGCCGGGATGCCGTCCTCTTTTTCTCCTATTCCGGCGCCACCCGGGAGGCGGTGGAACTGCTGGAACTGACCCACCGGCGGAAAGTCCCGGTGGTCCTGGTGACCCATTTCCCCAAGTCGCCGGCCTGCGCCTATGCCGATGTGGTGCTTCAGTGCGGCGCCAATGAGGGCCCGCTCCAGCTGGGCTCGGTCCCGGCCAGAATGGCCCAGCTGTTTTTGATCGACACCCTGTTCACCGAGGTGTGCCGCCGTCAGGAGAACACCGTGGAGGATGTCCGAAGCAATCTGGCGGATCTGCTGGCCGCCAAACACCTCTGAAAGAAAAGCAAAAGACTGCTTTTGAAAATTATAAATCACAAAATTTTGAGTTTGAAAATTTTTTTCAAAAATCTACACAAAAAGCATTGACTTTTCTTCGGGTTCTTTGTAAAATGGACGCAAGAGAACCGGAAGGCGCACACAGCCGGCCGGTATGGCAGCCGGAATGATGACCGGCCCAATCAAAGGAGAACACTATGAAGAAAAGAGCAATTTCACGTCGGGACTTCCTGAAGGTCACGGGTGCCGTTGGTGCGGCCAGCCTGCTCGCTGCCTGCGGCGGTTCGGATTCCAGCAGCACCGCTGCTTCCACTGCCGGCTCGACGGCTGCCAGCACCGCATCCGGCGACGGCGTATCCATCTCGCTGTGGACCTACCCCATTGGTTCCTGGGGCGGCACCGAGTCCAAGCTGGATGACATCATCGCAGCTTTCAACGAAGTCCATCCCGAGATCACCGTTACATACGAGACGCTGGACTATCAGAACGGCGACAACCTGGTCACCTCGGCCATCACCGCCAAGGAGACCCCCGATATCATCATGGAGGGCCCCGAGCGTCTGGTTTCCAACTGGGGCGCCAACAACCTGATGGTGGATCTGAAGGATCTGTGGACCGACACCGAGGCCGACATCGCCGCCGTCAGCGAGTCTGTGGTCAGCGCCTGCCAGCTGGATGGCGCCTACTACGAGTACCCCCTGTGCATGACCACCCACTGCATGGCCATCAACTATGAGGTCTTTGAGCAGGCCGGCGCCCTCCAGTATCTGGACGAGGAGACCCGCACCTGGACCACCGACGACTTCGTCAAGGCCATGGAGACCATCCGTGATTCCGGCCTGGCCGCTGTGCCCGGCATCATCTACTGCGGCGGCCAGGGCGGCGACCAGGGCACCCGCGCACTGGTGAACAACCTCTACTCCGGCACCTACACCAACGCCGACCACACCGAGTACACCGCCAACAGCCCCGAGAACGTCAAGGCTCTGGAGCTGCTCAAGAGCATGGTGGACAACCGCAGCCTGAACGCCAACGCCGGCTTCCAGGCATCGGATGAGCTGCAGCAGTTTGCCAACGGCACCGCTGCCGTCACCTTCTGCTGGAACGCCTCCAACAAGGCCCAGTATGCTTCCCAGGTCACCTTTACCCCCTACGCCATGGCATTCCCCTCCGATGACGGCGTGCCCGAGCTGTGCGGCGGCATCTGGGGCTTCGGCATCTTCGACAGCGGCGATGACGCCCGCATCGAGGCCGCCAAGACCTTCATCCAGTTCGTCTGTGACGACGCCGACCAGGCAGCCGAGAGCGTCCGCCTGACCGGTTTCTTCCCGGTCAAGGAGTCCCTGGGCGATGTCTACGAGGGCACCGATCAGGCCGAGCAGATGGGCGAGTTTGCCTCCCTGATGCCCTACCTGGGCGACTACTACAACGTCGCTCCCAACTGGACTGCCCAGCGTCAGAACTGGTTCAACATGCTGCAGGAGATCATGGTCAACGGCACTCCCGCACAGGAAGCCGCTGACGCCTTCGTCGCAGCAAGCAACCCGTAAAGGAACGGTTTGAACGCGCACGGCCCGCGCCAGGCGTGCCGCTGAGCGTCGAGCCATCCTGACAGGAACAAACGGCGCGCCTGCCGCCTGGTCACCACAGGGGCAGGCGCCTTTTTATGAAATGCCGTCTCTGATTTATATGAAAGGAGGGAATCAGCGTGGCTCAGATTTCCGCTAAGGAACAAAAAGCAAATGCTTCCAAAGGTCATCATTCCAGCCGCGTACTGGCCCGGCGGGAAACCATTTCCGCCTATCTGTTCATGCTTCCCAGTCTGATCTTCTTCGTTGGATTTGTGCTGGTGCCGATGGGAATGTGCCTTGTCTACAGCTTTTTGGACATGGGTATTGACACCTCGGCCGCAACGTTTGCCGGCGTTGCCAACTATGTGGAGATGTTCCAGGACAAGACCTTCATCCGCTCTCTGTGGAACACCGTTCTGATCGTGGTGGTGTCGGTTCCCCTGGTCACCGCCTTCTCTCTGTGGGTTGGCTCGGCCATCTACCCCATGCGCTCCAAGATGCGTTCCTTCTTCCGCTGCGTGTTCTACCTGCCGGTGGTCACCGGTTCGGTGGCGGTTACGGTGGTCTGGAAGTGGATGTTCAACCCCTACAACGGCCTGCTCAACCAGATTTTCGGCTCCGTCGGCTTTGACTGGCTGGGCGACACCCGCACCGCCATCTGGTGTATCATCATGATCCTGTTCACCACCTCCATCGGTCAGCCCATCGTTCTGTATGTGGCGGCCCTGGGCAATGTGGACCGCTCCCTGGAGGAGGCCGCCGCCATCGACGGCGCCACCCGGCTGCAAATTTTCTGGAAGATCAAGTGGGCCCAGATCATGCCCACCACCCTGTATGTGCTGGTCATCACCACCATCAACAGCTTCCAGTGCTTCGCACTGATCCAGCTGCTGACCCGCGGCGGCCCTCTGGGCAGCACCAGCACCCTGATGTACTACATCTTCGATATGGCGTACAACTATCAGCGGTTCGGCTACGCCAACGCCATGGGCGTGGTGCTGGCCATCTTCATCGCCATCTTCTCCGCGATCCAGTTCAAGGTCGCGCAGACGGACAACGGTTAAAAGGGAGGTATTGGGATGTCCAAGAAGACAAAATCGAGCCTGGACGGCCAGTCCCGCGGTTATAAGATTTTTGTAATCATCGTGCTGGCGCTCCTGGCGGTATTCTTCATCTTCCCCCTGTACTGGATTTTGACCGGTTCGCTGAAGGATGCCATCACCATCAACGCACAGAAACCCCAGTGGTTCCCCCTGCACCCCACCCTGGACAACTACGTCCGGCTGTTCAAACAGCCCGCCATCCAGTGGCTGCTGAACACCATCATCATCGCGGTGGCAGCCATGGCCCTGACCTGCATCACGGCGGCCCTGGCCGGCTATGCCCTGGCCAAAAAGCGCTTCTACGGCCAGACGGTCCTGTTCAGCCTGCTGGTCTGCGCCATGGCGCTGCCCAAACAGGTCATCGTTATCCCCCTGTTGCAGGAGATGAGCGCCCTGGGCCTCAACAACAATCTGTTGGCCGTCATCCTGCCCACCGTCGGCTGGCCCTTCGGTATCTTCCTGATGAAGCAGTTCTCGGAGACCATCCCCACCGAAATGCTGGAGGCCGCCCGGATTGACGGCGCCAGCGAGGTGCGCACCTTTGTCTCCATCGTGTTCCCGATGGTCAAGCCCGGCGTGGGCGCCCTGGCCATCTTCACCTTCGTCAACACCTGGAACGACTACTTCCTGCAGTTGATTATGCTGCAAAAGCGCGAAGTTCTGACCATTTCCACCGGTATCGCCCGCCTGCAGGGCGAGGTTTCCTCCGACTTCGGCCTGATTATGGCCGGCGCCGCACTGGCTGCCGTGCCCATCGTCGCGGTCTTCCTCATGTTCCAGAAGTACTTTACCCAGGGCATCACCATGGGCGCCGTCAAGGGCTGAGCGTGGTGGTTCCCCCGCAATGAGATTGGAGTGTTTTCATCATGAAAGATTGTACCAAATATCAGGGTGTCATTCCGGCCTTTTATGCCTGCTACAACCAGGATGGCAGCATTTCGGTGGAGGGCGTCAAGGCCCTGACCCGTCACCTGATCGCCAAGGGCGTCAAGGGTGTCTATGTGGGCGGCTCCTCGGGTGAGTGCATCTACCAGCATCCCGACGAGCGGAAGGCGGTGCTGGAAGCTGTCATGAGCGAGGCCCGCGGCAAGATCACCGTCATCGCCCATGTGGCCTGCAACAACACCGCCGACTCGGTGGAGCTGGCAGCCCATGCCGAACAGTGCGGCGTGGACGCCATCGCCGCCATCCCGCCGATTTATTTCCACCTGCCCGAGTACGCCATTGCCGCGTACTGGAACGCCATGAGCGCCGCCGCCCCCAACACCGAATTTGTGATCTACAACATTCCCCAGCTGGCCGGCACCGGTCTGACCATGAGCCTGCTGAAAACCATGCTGAAGAACCCCAACGTGGCGGCGGTCAAGAATTCTTCCATGCCCACCCAGGACATCCAGATGTTCAAGGACGCCGGCATTGCGGCCCGGGGCGAGGGCAGCTTCGTGGTGTTCAACGGCCCCGATGAGCAGTTTGTTTCGGGCCTTGCCATGGGCGCCGACGGCGGCATCGGCGGCACTTATGCCGTCATGCCCGAGCTGTTCCTGAAGATGTACCAGCTGGTGCAGAAGGGTGACATTCCCGCCGCCCGGAAGATTCAGTATGAGGCCGACCGGATCATCTATAAGATGTGCGAGGCCCACGGCAACCTGTACGCGGTCCAGAAGGAGATTCTGCGCCGGATGTACGGCCTGGAGCTGGGCGGTGTCCGCGCCCCGCTGCCCAACCTGATCCCCGAGGATGAGGCTGTGGTGGTGGAGGCCGAGCGGATGATCCGCGAAGCCATCGCCAAGGTTGCCGCCCTGTAAAAGACATCCATACGTTCACTGCATAAACCAGACGCCCGGTGGCTGCCGGCCCCGGAGGGCACGGAGCACCGGGCGTTTTGGCTGAAAAAGGGAGGACTTGCCCATGATTACCGACAGTCTCAGCTGTTTGGGGCGCTACCGGGGGATGCACCCGGCGCTGGATCTGGCCATCCGCTGGCTGGAGGCGCACGACCTTGCCAGCCTGCCCAATGGCCGCACCGAAGTGGAAGGCCAGACCGTCTTTATCAACGTGATGGACGCCGATCTCCGCCCGGCGGAGGGGGCAGACTTTGAGGTCCACCATCTCTACGCTGATTTGCAGATCGACCTGACCGGCAGTGAGTACTGGGCCTGGACCACCCGGGCCGAGCCCACCGGGGCCTTTGACGAGAAGGCGGACTGCGGCTTTGCCGCCGGCCCCGAACAGTCCAGCGGCCTGCTGGGAGAAGGGCGGTTTGCCCTCTTCCTGCCGGGAGAGTACCACAAGCCCAGCTGTATCAGCCCGGTATCCCGTGCGGTGCGCAAAGCGGTCGTCAAGATTCGGATGGGGGACTGACCCGTCCCACAAAGGAGGAAATCCAGATGGAAAAAGAAGCGATTTTCAAACAGATTGAACACGGCCTGATTGTCTCCTGCCAGGCCCTGGAGCATGAGCCCCTCTACACCAAGGAGGGCGGAATCATGCCCCTGATGGCCAAGGCTGCCGCCATGAGCGGCGCGGTGGGCATCCGGGCCAACACGGTGCGGGACATCACCCAGATCAAGCAGGTGGTGGATCTGCCGGTCATCGGCATCATCAAGAAGGATTACCCCGGCACCCCCATGTACATCACCGTCACCATGAAAGAGGTGGACGAGCTGGTGGCCTGCGGTGTGGATATCCTGGCGGTGCAGGGCACCAGCGCCCTCCGGCCCAATGGCCAGACGGCGGCCGAGTTCATCCGGGACATCAAGCAGAAATATCCCGATCAGCTGGTGATGGCCGACATCGCCACCGATGAAGAGGCCATGGCCTGCGCCGCGGCCGGGGCCGACTTTGTGGGCACCACCATGCGGGGCTACACCCCCGAGACCGAGGGCATCAACGAGACGGATTTTGACTTCATCGCCCGTCTGGCCAAAAACTGCCCGGCCAGGGTCATCGCCGAGGGCCACATCCACTACCCCGAGCAGGCCCGCAAGGCGCTGGAAGCCGGCGCCTTTGCCCTGGTGGTGGGCGGCGCCATCACCCGTCCCGCCGAGATCACCGCCCGCTTTACCGCGGCCATCAAGGACTTGAGGTAACCATGAAAACCTATCTTGGAATCGACATCGGCGGCACCGCCGTCAAACTGGGCCTGGTGACCGGGGACGGCCAGGTGCTGCGGCGGGCCGAAACCAGCGTCAGCTTTGACGGCTACCGGACCCCCATTCTGGATACGGTGCGGAAGGCCGCCGCCCGGATGCTGGCGGACTGCCGGGCCGACGGTCAGGAGCCGGCGGGCGTGGGCGTTTCGGCCACCGGTCAGATTGACAGCAGCCAGGGCATTGTGGCGGGCACCTGCGGCAGCCTGCCCGGCTGGCCCGGCGCCCCCATCCGGGCGGCGCTGGAGGCAGACCTGGGCTTGCCGGTGACGGTGGCCAACGATGCCAACTGCATGATTCTGGGTGAAGCCTGGGTCGGCGCCGCCAGGGGCTGCACCGACGTGCTGGGCGTCACCATCGGCACCGGCCTGGGGGGCGGCGTCATCACCGGCGGCCGCCTGCTGGAAGGCGCCCGGGGTCTGGGCGGCGAGCTGGGCCATATGCGGATTCATGCCGGCACCGGCGAGGCCTGCACCTGCGGCGCCGTCGGATGCTGGGAGCGCTATGCCTCCACTTCGGCGCTGGTCCGCAAAGCCGTCCAGATGGACCCGGCTTTGGACAGCGGCCGCGCCATCTTCACCGCCGCACAGCAGGGAGATGCCGCCGTTCAGCAGCTGCTGGACGGATGGATTGTGGAGATTGCCGAGGGCCTGGCAGGCCTGGTGCACCTGTTCAATCCCCAGCTGATTTTGATCGGCGGCGGCGTCAGCAGCCAGCAGGAGCTTTTGATTGATCCGCTGGCCCGGCAGGTCAGGGCGCGGGTGATGCCCGCCTTTGCCCAGGGGCTGGAAATCCGCCCTGCGGCCCTGGCCAACGATGCTGGCCTGGTGGGCGCCGTCCGCTATTTCCTGGACAGCGTCCAGACCTGAATCCAACCTTTCCACACGCAGCAGCGTGCTCTGACCGGAGGTTCCGGCGGGCACGCTGTTTTTTCGGTTGGGGCTGTCCAAATGCCGCGGCGCATGATACAATACAATCAGACAGAAAGTCCCAGAAAAGGAGGCAGAAGATGGGCGAATATCTCTTTTATGGCTGGGAGCAGGCGGATGTTCTGGCCATCACCGGGGCATACAGGGGCATTGCGACGCCGCGGGATTTGTACAACCGGCTGTCGTCCGGGGCCTGGTGCGCGGCGACCTGTGCGCCCCGCCTGCGCGCGGGCTGGACCCCGGCCAACAAGACCCTGGGGCAGTGCTCCATCACGGCGTTTTTGGCGCAGGATATCTTCGGCGGACAGGTGTACGGCATCCTCCGTCCCGGTGGCAATTATCACTGCTACAACGTGGTGGACGGCCATGTCTTTGACCTGACCAGCGAACAGTTCGGCGGGGAAATGCTCTGTTATACAGGCAACCCCGAACAGTTCCGGGAGGTCCACTTTGCCAAGGAAGAAAAATGCCTGCGGTATCAACTGCTGAAACAGCGGTTACAGGAAATTTGTGACGGGACAAAGGAGGAATCATGGAGCGATTGGAAGCCTTCGAGGCCATGCTGGCAGATCTGACCCGGCAGGCCGCGTATGAGAAAGAGCAGATGGAAAAGCTGAAGGCGGCAGGAAAGGAAAAATCCGCCACCTACCGCCAATACCTGGGCAACCGGCTGATCTACAGTCAGATGATGGAATGGTATCGCAGATATGGTCTGGTGGAGTGAGGAATCCAGGGGGAAAGGAGCCGCACCATGGAAGATTTGAAGATGCTTTGGCAGCAGGTGGCCGAGAAAAAGCTCGCGGACACCAAATACAGAGAGCTGCAGGCCCAGCGGGAGGAGGTGGCCTCCCGGGTCTGGAAGCTGGAGAAGGCGAAACGGGCGGAGCAAGCCGACGTGGACCGGCTGGAACAGGGAAGCCTGGCGGCTTTCTTTTACCAGGTGGTGGGCCGGATGGATGAAAAGCTGGACAAGGAGCGGCAGGAAGCCTATGCGGCCCGGGTGCGGTATGACGCCGCAGCCCGGGACCTGGCCTCCATTGACGCGGATTTGGACCGTCTGGGAAGCCGGCTGAAGGAATTGTCGGGCTGTGAGGGCCGGTACCAGGATGCCCTGTTGGAGCGTTTCCGGCAAATCAGGGAGACCAACAGCCCCGCCGCCCAGGAATTGATGGAGAGTGAAAGCCGGGTGATTGCCATCAAACTCCGCAAACAGGAGATTCAGGAGGCGATCCAGGCCGGGCAGTCCGCCCTGCGTCAGACCGAAAAGGTGCTGGAGTCCCTGGAGGCGGCCGAGAGCTGGAGCAACTTGGACATCATGGGCGGCGGTTTTTGGTCGGACATGGCCAAATACAACCATCTGGACACCGCCCAGGAACAGGTGGAACAGCTGCAGGTGGATCTGCGGCGGTTCAAGACCGAGCTGGCGGATGTGGAGATCCAGGGGGATCTTCAGGTCGCAGTGGATGGGTTTCTGCGGTTTGCGGACTTCTTTTTTGACAACCTGTTCACCGACTGGACGGTGCGGGCGCACATTGTGGAGTCCCACAACCAGGTGCAGGACACCCGCAAACAGATTCGCCGGGTGCTGGACAAGCTGGACCGGATGGATTCCGCACTGAATGCCCAGATGGAGGATGAGTGCGAAAAACAGGAACAGATTGCCATCAACGCCGGGAACTGAAAGGAACCAAGAAAAGGCGCGGGCCTCTCACGAGGTCCGCGCCTTTTGCGGAAGTTCTATGAATCAGTGGAACATGGCCCAGATGTAGATGTAAGCCGGAATGACGGCTGCCAGGGTGAAGGGGATACCGATGCGGAAGAAGTCGCTGCTCTTGACCTCGTAGCCGGCGCGGCGCAGGATGCCGATGCCGGTGATGTTGGCCGAGGCGCCGATGGGGGTGCAGTTGCCGCCCAGGGTGGCGCCGGACAGAAGGCCGAAATAGAGGACGGTGGGGTCCACGTTCAGAGCCGCGGCCAGGCCGGTGACCACAGGCAGCATGGTGGCCACATAGGGGATGTTGTCGATGAAGGCGGAGAAGAGGACCGAAGCCCAGACGATGACGGTGTAGATGACGAAGAGGCTGCCGCCGCCCATCTGGGCCAGCAGGTTGGCCACGGCGTCCACCACGCCCATGTGGGTGATGCCGCCGATGACCAGGAACAGGCCGAACAGCAGGCCGATGGTCTCAAAGTCGATGGCCTTGATGGGGCTGATGGCGATGGAGAAATTCTGGGTCTTGAACAGGGTGTAGATCATACCCACCACCAGCAGAGAAACGCAGATCATACCGTTGGTGATGTCGGGCTTGTTGGGAATGAAGGAAGCCGAGATCAGCAGGGCGAGCATGACCACCAGCAGGTAGGTGGGGACAAAGTCGTTGACCTTGGTGCGGGTGGGAGCCTTGGGGATGGGGTTCTTTTCCTTGCGGAACAGCCAGGCCAGAATCAGAGCGGAAGCCAGCGCACCCAGCTCCACGGCCCAGAAGATGCTGGGCCGGCCCTTGTAGAAGAAAAAGTCCAAAAAGTTCATGTTGGCGTAGGAACCCAGCATGATGGCGGTGGTGTCGCCCACCAGGGTGGCGGCGCCCTGCAGGTTGGAGGACACCGCGACGCCGATGATGAAGGGGACGGGATTGGTCTTGAGCTTTTTGCAGATTTCCATGGCGATGGGGGCCACCATCAGGACGGTGGCCACATTGTCCACAAAGGCTGAGATGACGCCGGCGAACAGCGCCAGGGCAACAGCGGCCATCTGGACATTGGGGACCTTCTCCATGATGAGATCGGCCAGCAGGGCGGGCATTTTGCTGTCAATGAACAGCTGGACCAGGCCCATGGTGCCGGCGATCATCAACAGGACGTTGAAGTCGATGGCCCCCACAATCTCATTGAAGGGCAGCATGCCGGTGGCGATGAAAATGATGGCCGACCCCACTGCGATGTAGGGCCGGTATGCGCTGAAGATCAACATCAGCACATAGGTGATGGCAAATAGGATCAAGGCGTAGATCATGCGAATACCAACTCTCTCTTTCCGGCCCGGCGGGCCTTGTAATTTGCTTCATAATGGTACAATGAAACCCGCGAAAAGTCAAACGAAAACGGGCACGAAATGATGCAGAAATGGACATATTTCCATCACAGGCCCTTTTTGTGTCTAGATTGGCTGTTTTGATTTGAAACACGTCGAACGACTGCGGGCCCGGCTGAATCGGAGTGGTGCAAATTTGGTCGATGGAGGTCCCGTGCACCCAACACAAAAGCCGCACCCGGCGGGAAAACCGTCCGGGCTGCGGCTTTTTGTCTGGAGCAAAGAGGGAAAATCTCAGTCCACAAACTCGAACAGATTCAGACCCACCTCGGGGCTGTATTTCCGCTCGACCCGGCCGGACAGGGCGGTCAGGACAAATTCACCGGTGAGGCTGATGACGCCGCGGTTCAGATGGCCGCCGTGGCAGACATCCAGGGTGGGGTTGCCCACCACCATATGAAGATGAAAATAGGGCTTGCCCTCCATGGTGGTGACGGTGCCGGTGCAGGAGGCGATCTCAAAGTCGCCGGTGTAGGTCTGGGACTGGTAGGCGAACTGCTGACGGTCAAAGACCCCGAGGGTCACCTCACCCACCGCGCCGATGCCGGTGATGGTGCCCAGGGTGATCTGTTCTGTTTCGCAGAGGGCGGCCAGGCTGGCCAGGATTTCTTCGCCCCGCTGGATGCGGAGAAAATAGGTGTTGTCAAATTTGCGGTATTCCATGTCGGTTCCTCTTTCTGGTGATGTAAGCTGTGCGGGCAGGACGGGAGGGCCTGCCGTTCTGTTTCCATGATAGGGCATGGGGCGGGAAAAATCAAGTGGCGTGGGGAGCTGGTCCGCTGTTTTGCCGGAACACTGTATCATGTCCCCCGGCCGGGCCAGGTTGGAACAGGTCCGCCGCAAGCCGCAAGACCGAGCGAAAAACACGATGCAGCGACTGCTTTTGCGGCATCTGAAAAAGATGCGTTTGCCTGTTGACAAACGGCTCAAACTGTATTATTATATTAATACAACAACACGGAAGAAAAAAGGGAGGCGGCATATGAAATGGCAGTTTTCCAGTGATGCGCCGATTTATGCGCAGCTGATCGAACAGATTCAGAGAACGATTGTGTCGGGAGGATGGCCGCCGGGGGAGAGGCTGCCCTCAGTGCGGGACCTGGCCGGAGAGGCGGGGGTCAATCCCAACACCATGCAGCGGGCCATGACCGAACTGGAACGGGAAGGCCTGGTGTACAGTCAGCGGACGGCGGGGCGGTTTGTCACCGAGGACCGGGCCCGGATCGAAGCAGCGAGAAACCAGTGTGCCCAGCGGCAGATTCAGACCTTTCTGGACAAGATGGAACAGCTGGGCTACAGCGGGGAGGAAATCCTGCGGCTGGTGGAACAGGAAATGAAAGGAGAGAGCTGAAATGCCTGTTTTGGAATACAAAGAGGTGACCAAGCGCTATGGAGGGCTGACGGCCCTGGACGGGGTCAGTCTGACGGTGGAGCCGGGGCGGATTGTGGGGCTTTTGGGGCCCAACGGCAGCGGCAAGACCACCCTGCTCAAGCTGGCCTGCGGCCTGCTGACCCCGACTTCGGGAGAAATTCTGGTCTGCAGCCAGGCACCGGGCAGCCCCGCCAGCCATGCACAGGTCAGCTATTTGCCGGAGCGGATGGCGGTGCCGGACTGGATGACGGCGAAGCAGCTGGTCCATTTTTACCAGGATTTCTATGGGGATTTCCGTCAGGATGTGGCCTGGCAGATGCTGTCGGATCTCAACATCGATCCGGCCCTCCGGGTCCGGGAGATGAGCAAGGGCACCCGGGAAAAGGTTCAGCTGATTCTGGTGATGAGCCGGGCGGCCATGCTGTATCTGCTGGATGAACCCATCGGCGGGGTGGACCCCGCCACCCGGGACTACATCCTTTCCACCATCATCGCAAACTATAACCCCGAGGCCGCGGTGGTCATCTCGACCCATCTGATCGCCGACGTGGAGAAACTGCTGGACCAGGTGATTTTCCTGAAAAACGGACAGCTGGTCCTCCAGTCGGAGGTGGACCAGCTGCGGGAAGAAAAAGGCATGAGTGTGGACGCACTGTTTCGGGAGGTGTTCAAATGCTGACAAAGCTGATAAAACAGGAATTCCGGGCCACGGCCCGGGTGATGATTCCCATGTATCTGGTGATGCTGGCCCTGGCTGTGGGAGCCCGGTTCTTCACCGACGATCTGGGCGACCTGGGGGACCTGCTGAAAGCCCTGTGCGCCCTGGCCGTTTTGGCCTGCATCCTGGTGAATGTGGCGGCCATGATCCTGCGGTTCAAACAGAATCTGCTGGGGGATGAGGGCTACCTGATGTTCACCCTGCCGGTGACGGTTCACCAGCACCTGTGGGCCAAGCTGGTGGCGGCGGTGGCCTGGTTTGCCGCGACGCTGGCGATGAGCCTGGGATCCCTGTGCATTCTGGCCGACAGCACCGCCTTTACCATCGGGGCGGGTGGAATCCAAGTGGGGATTCCTCTGGTGAGCGTCCACGGGGTGGCGGTGGCCTTCCCGGACAATGGGCTGTTCCTGCTGGAGCTGGCAGTGCTGGGATTTGTGGCAGGATGCACCCTCTGCCTCCAGTTTTACGCCGCGCTGGCCGCGGGGTACAGCTTCAGCAGCCATAAAATGGCCCTGTCGGTGGTGTGGTTTGTGCTTCTCAGCCTGGCCACCACGGTTTTGACCGAGGTTATGCCTGTTCCCGAGGTGGAGTTCCACAACAACTGGGTGGCCACCCTTCATCTGGCCCTCTGGGTAATTTCGGGCTGCACCGCCGTGGTGGGGGCCATCTATTATGGCATCACCGTCTATTTCCTCAAACACCGCCTCAATCTCAGCTGATGAAAAGGAGGGAAAACCGATGAAACAAATCCTGTTGTTGGCCGGTTCGGCGGCTTTGGCGGCGGCGCTGCTGTGCAGCTGCGCGACCTTACAGATTGCCAGCAAGGTGCTGGACGGGAGCGGACAGGCCGTCGAGCAAGAGCTGGAGGATATGGCCTCCTCCATCCAGGCGGCCCAGGAGGTTCAGGCCTCCGACCTGGCCCGCCGGACCTACACCACCAGCCAGAATATCACCAAGGTGGAGATCCAAGAGGTGGACGCCAACCTGTCCATCAAAACCGGAAACACCGACGAAATCCGGGTGACCTATATCGAGCCAGAGGCGCAGAGCCTCTATACCTTTGAGGTGGAGGGCAACACCTTGAAGATTCGGAAACTGGGCAGGATGGAGAACTTGAATTCCACGCCCGCCACCGTCATCGTTCTGCCGGCCCGGGCCTATGAGGACATTGAGGTGGAGGCCGACAATGCAAGCCTCACCCTGAAGGACCTGGATACCCGCAGGCTGAATGTGGAGGCCGACAACCTCAGCCTTGACATCACAGGCGGAAACGCGGACCAACTGTCCCTCAAGGCAGACAGTGCGGCCGTCGAGCTGTCCAAGATCACCGCACAGAAAGTGGAGATTGAGGCCGACAACGGCGCGGTCCACTTTGACCAGACCCAGGCCGATGCCTATCGATGTGACCTGCACAATGGCGCCATCGAAGGGGTTCTGATGGGGCGAAACGATGAATACAACATCAACGTATCCGCCAGAGACGAACACACCAACCTGAAGAGCAACGGAAACACCAGCGCGAAAAAATCCATTGATTTCTCGGTGAACAACGGAGGGATCCGGGTCCGGCTGCTGGGCTGACACATGTTGAAACATCCCCCGCCTCCTGTGATGAGCAGGAAGCGGGGGACTGTTTTGTGTCAGGGCTGGCGCAGCAGCCGGAACATCTCCCGGTAATAGGGGGCAAAGGCGCTGCCCCGCCGCCACAAAAAGGTGAAGTCGTGGCGGATGTCGCCCTCCTCCAGATGGATTTCCACCAGCTCGCCCCGGTCCAGTTCGGCCTGCACCACCGGCTGGTAAAAGAAGGAGATGCCGGCCCCGGCACAGACCAGAGATTTAATCAGGTTGAGGCTGCCCAGCTCGGTGAGATACCGGAAGTCCTGGACGGTGAGGTTGCAGGATTCCAGGGCCCGTTCCAGGACGCCCCGGGTGCCCGAGCCCGGTTCCCGGATCAGCAGACGGGCTTCCAGCAGGTCGGCCATCCGCTGCACCGGCCCGGGGAAAGAATACGCCGGGGCCGCCACCGGGATAAACCGCTGGGTGCAGTAGACCAGGCCTTCGTAGACCTGTTGATCGAAGTTGCCCTCCACAATCGCAAAGTCCAGCTCGCCCTGGTCCATCAGATGGAACAGTTCCTGGGTGTTGGCGGTGTGCATCCGCAGCTGAAGGGCCGGGTCCTCGGTCAGCAGACGGAGCAGGGGACCGGGCAGGATGTATTCGCCGATGCTCAAGGTGGCCCCGAAGCGCAGATGGCGCCGGGCGTCCATCTGGCGCAGAGCCTCCTGGAGACGGCAGACATCGTGGTGCATGGTGGCCGCCGTCTGCAAAAACAGCTGGCCGCTCTCGGTCAGACGGAGCTGTTTGCCCTCATAGACAAAGAGCCGGGTCCCGTACTGGGTTTCCAGGGCGTGGATGTGCTGCGACACCGCCGGCTGGGTGATGTGAAGCCGTTCGGCCGCCCGGGTGAAATTCATGGTCTCGCAGACCGCCAGAAAAGTTTCGACGCGAAAATCCAGCATCCATACAGCCTCCTTTGGAACCAAGTATAACAAAATCTTATCGAAAAATAAAGAAGCATCATTTTACATAATGCAAAAAGAGGAGTATATTGGTGGCAGTGATTGGAAAGGAAGGAATCATATGACAAAAACGAAAGAATTGGCGCCCGGCGTGGTTCTCTGCCTGGTGCTGGCGGTGCCCTGCTGGCTGCTGGGCAAGGCATTCCCGGTGGTAGGCGGCTCGGTGTTCGCCATCCTGATCGGCATGGTGATCGCCCTGTTTTACCGCAACAAGGTGTCCACCCAGGCCGGCATCGCCTATACCTCCAAAAAGATTTTGCAGTATGCAGTGATTTTGCTGGGCTTCGGACTGAATCTGTCCGAGATTGCCCGGGTGGGCGCGACCTCGCTGCCGGTCATCCTGTCCACCATTTCCACCTCGCTGATTGTCTCTTTTATCCTGCATAAGCTGATGCGGATTCCCACCAATATCTCCACCCTGGTGGGTGTGGGCTCCTCCATCTGCGGCGGCTCGGCCATTGCCGCCACTGCCCCCGTCATCGACGCGGACGACGACGAGATCGCCCAGGCCATCTCGGTGATTTTTCTGTTCAATATCATTGCGGCCCTGACCTTCCCCACCCTGGGCAGCGTGCTGGGCCTGTCCAATGAGGGCTTCGGCCTGTTTGCGGGCACCGCCGTCAACGATACTTCGTCGGTGACCGCCACCGCCTCCGCCTGGGACGGGATGCACCCCGGCGCCAACACCCTGGATCAGGCCACCATCGTCAAGCTGACCCGGACCCTGGCCATCATCCCCATCACGCTGGTGCTGGCCGTCTGGCGCACCGCCAAGGCCAAGCGGGCCGGCGGCAGCCAGGAAAACACCTTCTCCCTGAAAAAGGTGTTCCCCTTCTTCATCCTGTTCTTTGTGCTGGCCTCGGTCATTACCACCGTCGCCACCACCGCCGGGGTGGATGCCTCGGTGTTCCAGCCCTTCAAGGAACTGTCCAAGTTCTTCATCATCATGGCCATGGGTGCCATCGGCCTCAACACCGACCTGGTCAAGCTGGTCCGCACCGGCGGCAAGCCCATCCTGATGGGCCTGTGCTGCTGGATTGCCATCGCTGCGGTCAGCCTGGGCATGCAGCATGTCATCGGCATCTGGTAACCCCGGCAAATCGCTTGCATCTCCGCCCCCGTCTGGATGAAATTCCGGCCGGGGGCTTTTTGTGTGACAGGCGGGCGGCTCCCTGCATAGGATGGGGCAGGGAGCAAACACAGCAGGAGGTGAAACCCTATGGCAAATGAGAAGGGCTGTGATGTGTCCAGATGGCAGGGAACCATCGATTGGCAGCAGGTGAAGAACAGCGGCGAGGTTTCGTTTGTGATCCTGCGGGCCGGTCTGGGCCGGTCCAGCAGTGAGATCGACCCCACCTTTGATACCAACTACGCAGGATGTCAGGCTGCCGGCCTGCCGGTGGGGGCCTATTGGTACAGCTACGCCACCGATGCCGCGTCGGCTCAGGCGGAAGCACAGACCTGTCTGGCGGCCATCCGGGGCAAAAAACTGGAATATCCGGTCTGGTTCGACCAGGAATACAATCCCGCCACCAAAAATATGACCGTCCAGCAGCGGACCGACGTGGTCAAGACCTTTTGCAATGCGCTGGAGAAGGCGGGCTATTATACCGGTCTGTATTGCAGCCGGAACTGGCTGACCAACGATGTGGACAGCAGCCAGCTCAAGGCCTATGACATTTGGGTGGCATCCTACACCAAGACGCCGGGCACAGTGCCGCTTCCCTATGGGATGTGGCAGTACAGCAGTACCGGCCGCCTGCCGGGTATCGGGTCCAATGTGGACCTGGACATCGCCTACAAGGATTATCCGGCCATCATCCGCCGCGCCGGCCTCAATCAGCTGGGCTGACGGACAAAACAGGGCCTCCCGGCCGGGAGGCCCTGTTTTGTGATGCCTGTGTGGATGGCGTTGGGATTCAGAGCCGGTTTTTTTCGCCCCAGTCACACATCTGGTCCAGGATGGGAATCAGGGACCGGCCCCGCTGGGTGAGGCTGTATTCAACCTTGGGGGGAATCTGGGGATATTCCTCCCGGTGAATCAGTTGGTCGGCCTCCAGTTCTTTCAGGGTGGAACTGAGGGTCTTGTAGGAAATTTCCCCGATGTACCGCTTCATCTCGTTGAACCGCACCACCCCGAAACACATGAGGGTATAGAGGATGGTCATCTTGTATTTTCCGTTGATGAGAGACAGGGTATAGCTGAATCCGGTATCGGCCAGCTTGGCATTGGAAATACAGGCTTGATAGGTTGCAGATTCCGGCATGGTGCACTCTCCTTTGGGTAAGTATCGCACTTATATGTGCGTACTTGCACTTTTGGCTGTTCCTGCTATGATTATAGTAACGATTGGGACGAAAGTCAATCGAACCGAGATCAGGAGGTCAAACCATATGAGCAAGAAAATCGTTGTAATCACCGGCAGCCCCCGCAAAAACGGCAACAGCTTTGCCATGACCGACCATTTTGTGCAGGCCGCAGAGAAAAAGGGCCATACCGTCACCCGTTTTGATGCCGCCATGATGCAGATCGGCGGCTGCCATGCCTGCGAGACCTGCTTCAAGACGGGCAAGGCATGCAGTTTTGACGATGATTTCAATCAGATTGCGCCGGCCATTCTGGATGCCGACGTGCTGGTGTTCACCATGCCGGTGTACTGGTATTCGATTCCGGCCCAGATCAAGGGGGTCATTGACCGGATTTATTCCCTGGTGGTGGGCGGCAAGGACATTGCCGGCAAAGAGTGCGCCCTGATTGCCTGCTGTGAGGAGGACGATTTGTCGGTGCTGGATGGGGTTCGGATTCCGATGGAACGGACCGCCGCCCTCAACCACTGGAAGATGGTGGGGGAAGTGCTGGTGCCCGGGGTTTTGAAGCCCGGCGACATCGCCCGCACCGACGGCTGCCAGCAGGCCGCCGCCCTGGCTGACAAGATCTGAAATTCATAAAAGACCCAAAAACAAATTACATCGCTTCCATCCGTACCGCCTGGCAGACCATGCCCTGGGGTACGGATTTTTTTGTGGGTTGAAAAGGAATTTTGGCCCATGGAGTTGCTGTGGATATCCACAAAAAATAGAGTATGGATGGAGAGGAATTCCCCGGCGCAAAAGGTGAAATTTTGACTCGAATCCTGTCATAGCGGGGTTAAATGGGAACGCCCGCCTTGTTTTTGGCAAAAAAGTGTGCTACTATTACCCCATATGGTAAAATTGCGATATACCTGCTGAAATCAGGCGATTTGTGAAAAATTAGGATAGGAAAAAATCTCCTTTTGAAAGAAGAGTGAGGATGGAAGATTTCGTTTATTTAATAAGCAATGGTTTGATTTTTAATCTGCTGACATTTGTATCCTTCTGGGAGATTCCGGGGTTTAAAAAGAAACAGGTATTTGCTTTGCTTTTTCTCAACACCGTGATAAAAATACTGTTTTTTATCAGTGGATTTGGAAATGTAAAAGATACCCGGTTTTCGGAATTGGTATTCTCTCTGATTGGACTGGGAATCTATCATTTGTGCATACCGATTGGACTGTTTCAGCTTTTGTTTTACTATCTGCTGATTATCGATTATCTGATTGTGGTGCGGGGAATTGTCTCCTATGTCTCGGTTCTCTATCTCTCGATCCATACCCAGTCCTGGGGCAGCATTCTTTTGGGATGGGCCCTCTATACCTTGATTTTTCCGCTGATGACCGTCTATACACGGAGAGCGTATACCCTGTTGAGCACACTGTATATACAGCCCATCTGGCATACCATCTGGCTGATTCCGGCCGCCAACACCGTCATGGTTCTTCTGAACACCAATGCGTTCGATGATGAAAGCGTCAACACCAGATTTTTATTTTCGCGGATTCTGCTGTTGGTGGGGACCCTGGCCACCTGTATTCTGCTCCTGTATATGCTGAAAAGTGTTGTCCGCGAGACGGTGCTGAAAGAACAGCTGAAATACGGTGAGCAGATTTTGTCACTGCAGCGGGAACAGTATTCCAACTTGCAAAAACGGGTGAATGAAGTGCGGCGGACGCGGCATGATCTGCGGGAACATCTGCGGGTGCTGCGGGCATTTCTGGCTGAGGGAAAGACCGAGGAACTGCGAAATTATATTGAAAATTACACCTTGTCCCTGCCGGTGGATAATACCAGGCGGTACTGTAAAAATGCGGCGTTGGACAGCCTGCTCCATTACTATGCCGAAAAATGCGCAGACGCAGGGATTGTCTACCAGGTGAATCTCTCACTGCCGGAACAGCTGCCGGTTCCCGACTCTGATTTGTGCGTGGTGATAGGCGATGTCATCGAAAACGGGATGGAAATCTGTGCCGGGCAGCAAGACGCCTATATCCGGGTGGCTGCCCAGGTGTTCGGCAAAAATATCATCTCCATTGTGGTCGATCATACGGCGAAAACATCGCCTCTGAACAGGGATGAAGAGCACAAGGATAAAATCTCGATTCGAGCGCAGGTCGTCCGGTTTCTTGCCAAGCAATGCCATGGAACCGCAGATTTCCGGTGGGGGGATGGGGTCCTGTACGCCTCCATTTTGCTCAATCCGCTGATGGAGGACGGACGAAAGGACACCTGATTCCCGGGCAGAAATGAAAAGGAATTTGGGCTGTATCCGGTGTCTTGATCCAGCGGTCAACTGCGGGTGTGATTTTGTGAAATTGTTTCCTTGCCGTTTGTTTTGTTTGCAGAGCAGATTTTCTGTTTTCTTCCGAAAGTTCTTTTTATAGTATTTTTTTGCATTCCAAAAGGGATCAAAACCTTTTAAATATATGTGAATAAAATAAAGGTATTACAATTGCTTTGATGTATAAAAGACGATCATTGGATGAAAATTTCAAATTTTTTAAGAAAAATAAAGACAATGGGTTGTTTTGACGTAAAAGGTATGGTTGTGCCGTAAGCGGAAGGGTTTTGTATATGGGTTTGTGGTATAATAAAAAGAGATACAATGGGAAACATGATAGAAATGATACCGTTCCATGCGGGAGGTGAAAAAGAGTGATTCAGATAGCTGTTGTAGATGATCGGCAAGCAGACGTGGAACAGATTCAGGCACTGCTGCGTGTTTACATACAAAAAAACGGACTTGAAATCCAGATATCGGTTTTTAACAGCGGAGAATCATTTCTTGAACAGTTGAGGCCCGGACAGTTCGATCTGATCTTTATGGACATTGTCATGCAGGGAATCGATGGATTGGAAACAGCCCGCCGGCTGCGGGCGATGGATGCCAAGGTGCTGCTGGTGTTTGTAACCACGGAGTCGGATTATGCCATTGAGGGATACGAAGTAGAAGCGGCTGGTTTTTTGGTGAAAGCACCCCAACTGGATCAAAACAGATTTGACCGGGTGATGAACCATGTGTGCAAAAAATTATACGACTGCGTGATGGTCGACCTGACAGATACCCCCATCCGGCTGAAATTGCCGGCGGATTCCATCTATTACGCAGAGATCAGCGATCACAAGCTGACCATCCGCACAGACAGCACATCCTATCAGCTGCGGATGACCATCGGGCAGTTTAAAACGCGGTTGCCCAAGGACAACCGTTTCTTCGAGTGCTATAAAGGGATTGTCATCAATCTGGATGCGGTGGACATCCTCAACCGGCAGAATGTCGTGATGAAAGACGGCGCGACGCTTCCTGTAAGCCGCCGCCAGTGCGAGAAACTGGCAGATGCCTATGCGGCCCGGAGTTTCACACGGCTGCGAAAATCGCACCCATTGAAGTAAAACGTTGATGGCATGGCGCCCTGGTTTTCAAGAGGACAGATCGCAGTTGAAGGAAGGGAATTGTTGTGTCGGTCATAGATTTACATACACATGTTTTGCCAAACATGGATGACGGAAGCCCGGACACCGAAACCTCTCTGGCCATGCTGCAGCGGCAGGCGACAGAGGGGGTCGATCTTGTCTGTGCAACCCCGCACTATTATTGCAGACAAAACGATATTCCGACCTTTTGCTCCCGCCGTGACGCCGCGCTGGAACGGCTGCGGGCCGCGGTTCCAGTGCAGCTGCCCCCTGTTGTTCCGGCCGCGGAAGTGTCCTATTTCCCCCAGATGGAAGAACAGGACCTTATGCCCCTGTGTATCCAGGGAACCCGGACCCTGATGTTGGAAATGCCTTTTTCTGACTGGACAGATCTTCAGACGGAAACCGTTGTGACCCTGGTACTGGATTGCGGGTATCAGGTGGTTTTGGTTCATCCCGAGCGCTTCTGTTTCAGCGGCTCCAACCGGTATAAACTGAAACGACTGGCCGAGCTTCCCCTTGGCTGGCAGGTAAATACCAAAAGCCTGCTGTGCTGGCCGACTCGCCATCTGGCGCTGGAACTTCTGGAGATGGCCCCCTATCCGCTGCTGGGCAGCGATTGCCACAATATAACCAGCCGTCCGCCCAATCTGAAGGCCGGCCGGGAAATCATCCGCAGCAAACTCGGAATGGACTTCTTGAAGCAGATGGACGAGAACGCCGAAGCTGCCATGGATGGATTGCTTGTTTGAATCATCTGGGCGCCGTGCTGTTCTTGGCAGGCCCCTGAAGTGAATGATAAATGAGGTGGAGCGATTTCATGTTCTGTATTCGACTTGCCGGGATTCCCATCGGAATCGACAATCAGTATCCATACGTCCGCCAGTTGTGCCGCGGATATGAAACAGAGGAAGCGCCGGCTTTCACCGTCCGCGCTTCCGAAGCGGAAATCCTTGCAGAGCAGGCCGGCCAACAGCATTTTTCTCTGGGATACTGCGAGAGCCTGTGTGTGTACCGAAAAATCTGCTGCAAGCTGGCCCAATACGATGCGTTTCTGATGCACTCGGCGGTCATCGCGGTGGATGATGTGGCGTATGCCTTTGCTGCGCCGAGCGGCACGGGAAAAACCACCCATATTCGGCTGTGGATGCAGCTGATGGGGGACCGGGCTCAGATTGTCAACGGGGACAAGCCGATTTACCGGTTTGTGGATGATACGTTGTATGCCTGCGGGACGCCCTGGCAGGGCAAGGAGGGGATGGGCAGCAACGTGATGCGGCCGGTCCGCGCCGTCTGCTTCCTGGAACAAAGCCCGGTCAACCACATTGCTTCCCTGCAGGTAGAGGAAGTGAACCACCGCATTTTCCGCCAGGTGCTGATTCCCAAAGAGCAGGAAAATTTCGATTGTTTTTGGCAGCTGCTGGAAAAGCTGGTGACAACGGTTCCCTTCTATCTGCTGCAATGCAACCGGGATTTGGATGCAGCCCGGCTGGCCTATGATACGATGAGGAGTGGAAAAGCATGCTGAACGCACGAGAAGGATGCGAAAAATGAGAAAGGCTGACCGGTAAAATAAAGGGACGGCGGGATCAGCAAATAAATTGCTGTGGAGGAACGAATAGAAACAGCCAAATCTTCACGAGGTATCATGTCATGCGATAGAAACGGCCAACAGGGAAAAGGGTTAAAAGACTGCAATAATAAGTTGATATGGAAGATTGAGACAGTCATAAAGCATAGTTGGATGGTTTGATGGTTGTATACGTTGGATTTGAGGAGAAAAATGATGCAGTCGATGAGTATGGAAATGCGGTCGCAGGATGATACAGGTGAGGAAAGAGTAAATATCGTGATAGACTTTTCGCACCCCAAAAGGGCGCAGAAAAAGATCTATTGGCTTGACCATGATAAAGTGCTAAAAGGTAAAAAGTGGTATTGGATTGGCCGCCGGTCGCAGGATATTTTGTTCTCGCTGCTGGCGCTGACGGTTCTGGCTGTGCCGATGCTGGTGATTGCACTGGTGATCTGGGTGGACAGCCCCGGTGCAAGTCCGATTTTTTCCCAGGACCGGGTGGGACGGGACGGAAAAATATTTAAGTTTTACAAGTTTCGTTCGATGGTTCCCAATGCTGAGGCCAAACTGAACGAGATTTTGGCTCAGAACGAGATGAACGGCCCCGTGTTCAAGATCAAAAACGACCCGCGGATTACACGTGTGGGCCGTCTGATCCGCAAAACCAGCATAGATGAACTTCCGCAGCTCTTGAATATTCTGAAGGGTGATATGAGCATTGTGGGGCCGCGTCCTGCACTGCCGCGGGAGGTGGCGCAGTATTCCAAGTATGAGCGTCAGCGGCTGTATGTGACGCCCGGTCTGACCTGTTATTGGCAGGTGCAGCCGAATCGGAATCAGCTGAGCTTTGAAAAATGGGTCGAGCTGGATCTGAAGTACATACATGACCGCAACTTTTGGCTGGATTGGAAGCTGATCTTCCAGACGGTCTGGGTCGTTCTTCGGATGTATGGCGTGTAAAAGCGGGCCGGAGGCGGGAAAGATGCTCTGCTGGTGCCGGTGCCGGGGTGCAGGTTGGTTTGCGGGGATAAGAGAGGTCGAGGGCGCAAGGCCATAAGGGCAGGATTCAATCGGTCGGCGGGATGTCCTGGTCAAAACTGCCAAAAAAGAGCGTCGATTTTTGTTTCCTTGCGAGCGCTTTTCTTTGGACAATTGGAAATTTTGGGATATAATAAAACCACATCCAAACGAAAGGAGAAACATCCCGTATGAAAATTTCCATTGCAGAGGAAGTACATTCTCTTTGGCCGGAGACAGCCCTTGGAATTCTCCACTATCATGTGAGGGTGGAACCCAGTTCGCCGGAACTGCTGGAAGTGTTTGAAGGGACCCTTGCAAAGCTGGCCGGGGAATACCAGATGGAACAGATTGCGAAGAATCCCCACATTGCCGCCACCCGCAGCGCATATAAGGCTCTGGGCAAGTCGCCCCACGAGTACCGCAATGCGGCGGAGGCTATGCTTCGCCGGATCGTCAAGAAGGCGGGACTTTACCACATCAACAACGTGGTGGAGGTCAACAACTGCATTTCGGTTTCTTCCGGCTATTCCATCGGCTCTTACGATGCCTCCGGCCTGCACGGAGATGTGGAACTTCGCCGCGCCGAGGAGGGCGCCCACTACCCCGGCATTGGGAAGGGGAGCGTCAACATCGGATGTCTGCCGGTGCTGTACGATGCAGAGGGGCCCTTTGGAAATCCCACCAGTGACAGCCGCAGGGCTATGATCCAGGACGGCGAGCGGGAAGTTTATTCCATCCTTTACAGCTTCGATGGACGGGAAGGGCTGAGCCCCTGGATGGAGCGCTTTGCAGAACTGCTCCGGCAATACTGCGGGGTGACCGACCTGGAGCAGTGGACGGTGTGAAATGGCATAGGAAAAGGCTTGCTGCCCAAGTGCGGCAGGCTTTTTTGTTTGGAACGGGTTCGCCGAACCCGTTTCCGCTGAATGCAGGATATTTCCCGAAAGAATTGACAAATTCCCCTGCCAACACTGAGAAATTTGTAGTATAATAAGAAAAAGTGACGGCGGAGGAAGAAAGAATGGGTCAGTTGACGTTCAGCGACATGGAATACAGCAGGCGGAAAAAGAGCACCCGGCGGGATCGATTCCTGGAGACCATGAATGAGCTGGTACCCTGGGAAGAATGGGTTTCGGCCATTGAACCCTATTATCCGCAGGGATTGCGGGGCCGCCCGCCGGTCGGCATTGAAAAGATGCTGCGGATGTACCTGCTGCAAAATTGGTTTCACCTGTCGGCTGCGGCGGTAGAGGATACCATTTATGACAGTTACGCCATGCGCAAGTTTATGGGGATTGACTTCCTCGAGGACAGCGTACCGGATGCCACCACTCTGCTCAAGTTCCGCCACCTCCTGGAGAAAAATGGGCTGAATGGACAGTTTGCGGTGGAGCTGCGCCGGCGTCTGGCCGAACATGGCCAGATCCTCAAGCCGGGCACCCTGACCGACGCCGCTCTGGTCCGTGTGGTGCCCTCTGCGGGGAAAAAGACCCAGAAGAGCCAGGACAGCGCCCCCGAAGTGGTTCAGCTGGAAATGGCATAAAATCCATCGGATCATAAAAACCGTCCGCACCGGCATTGTGCTCTGTCGGTGCGGACGGTTTTTGCAATCAAAAAGGGGACCGGCCGGACCGGTCCCCGAATCGTATGGTTTTCGTCAAGGAGCGTGTCAGCGGTTCAGGCCCTAGGGATTACTCCTTGACCGGTTTCTTGAGCAGGCTCAGCAGGACAGCGCCTACCACACTGCCGGCCACCAGAGCCACCACATAGAGGGGCGCATTGCCCACCACGGGGAAGACGAAGATGCCGCCGTGGGGTGCGCGGAGGGTGCAGTTGAAGAGCATCGAGAGGGCACCCGAAACCGCCGAACCAATCACACAGCTGGGCAGAACGCGGAGAGGATCGGTAGCGGCAAAGGGGATGGCGCCTTCCGAGATGAAGCAGAGGCCCATGATGTAGTTGACAAAGCCGTTCTTCCGCTCCTCGCTGGTCCACTTCTTGGGGCAGAAGGTGGTGGACAGGGCGATGGCGATGGGAGGAACCATGCCGCCCACCATGACGGCGGCCATCACGTCATAGGTGCCGGAGGACAGGGCAGCGGTGCCAAAGACGTAAGCAGCCTTGTTGAAGGGGCCGCCCATGTCGATGCTCATCATACCGCCGCAGATGGCGCCCAGGAGAATCTTGGAGGTGCCGCCCATGGTGTTCAGCCAGGCAGCGATGGCTTCATTGATGAGGCCCATAATGGGGTTGATGGCGCACATCACGATGCCCATCACCAGCATACCGCCCAGGGGATAGATCAGCATGGGCCGGATGCCGTCCACGCTGCTGGGGAGCTTTTCGGTGATATTTTCCAGGAACTTGACCAGGTAGCCGGCCACAAAGCCAGCCAGCAGAGCGGCCAGGAAGCCGCCCGAGATGCCGGTGGTGCTGCCTTCCAGCAGGCCGGAGAAGCTGGTACCGTTCATGGCCAGGACGCCGCCCACAAAACCGACGGCCAGACCCGGCCGGTCCGCGATGGACATGGCAATGTAGGCCGAGAGGATGGGCAGCATGTAGCTGAAGGCTGCGTTGCCCACCGTCTTGAAGAAGGCGGCCAGCGGGGTGTTCATGCCGAAGTTGGAGGGATCGATGGAGAAGTCATCGAACAGGAAGGCCAGCGCGATCAGGATGCCGCCGCCCACCACGAAGGGGAGCATGTGGGAGACGCCGTTCATCAGGTGCTTGTAGACGGTGTGGCCCAGGGTGTCGTTGCCGGTCGCCTCGGCGGCGGGCTTGCCGCCCTTGGCGTGAAAGACCGGAATTTCGCCGCTCTCGATCCGCTGGATCAGTTCCTCGGGCTTGTGGATGCCGTCATCCACCCGGGTGAACAGAACCGGTTTGCCGTCGAAACGTGCCGTCTCAACGTTCTTGTCGGCGGCCACGATGATGCCGTCGCAGGCGGCGATCTCCTCGGCGGTCAGGATGTTTTTCGCGCCGCCCGAACCGTTGGTCTCCACCTTGCAGGGCAGGCCCAGCTTGTCGCCCGCCTTGACCAGGGCCTCAGCGGCCATATAGGTGTGAGCAATGCCGGTGGGACAGGCGGTAACAGCCAGAATGCGGTAGCCCTGGGGCCCGATCTTTTCCTGGGTGAAGCTCTCGCTGCCGAATTGCTGCTGCTCCTGGGCATCGATCAAATCCAGAAATTCCTGGGGCGTCTTGGCGGCGCGCAGCTTGGCGACGAAATCCTCGTGCATCAGCATCTGCATCATCCGGGCCAGCATGTCCACATGGAGGCTGCCGTTTTCGGGGGCCGCAATCATGAAGAACAGATCGCTCTTGCTGTCATCCTCGGGATTGTACTGCACCGGGGTGGTCAGCCGCAGCACGGCCAGACTGGGCCGGGTCACGCAAGCGGCCTTGGCGTGGGGGACGGTGATGCCGTTGTCCACATAGGTCGAGGCTTCTTTTTCCCGCGCATAGATGGCGGCCTTGTAGGCGGCCTTGTCGGTGATGTTGCCGTGCTTGCACTGCAGTTCCACCAGGGTGTCGATCACCGCAGCCTGATCGGCTGCCGTGCTGTCCAGCGCGATGGCCTGAACAGAAAACAGTTCGGTAATCCGCATAAAAATTTCCTCCTTAGTATTTGAAACAGCTCTGGCTGCCTTCTGCGACAGAGCAGAGGTCAGAAGGTAGTCAGCAGATCTTCAATCTTTTCCCGGGTAGCCAGGCCCAGCGAGAAGGCGGTGGCGCTGCCTGCGGCGGTGCCCAGCCGGAGGGCCCAGTTGTAGTCGCCCTTTTGCAGGTAGCCCGCCAGGAATCCGGCCACCATGCTGTCGCCGGCGCCCACGCTGTTCAGAACCTTGCCCTTGGGCACACCCATCCGATGGGTCTTGCCGGTTTCGTCCAGCAGCAAGGCGCCGTCTCCGGCCATGCTCACCAGGACATTCCGGGCGCCCCGGCTCTGGAGCAGGGCGGCGCATGCCGTGATCTCGGCGTCGGTGGTCAGTTCCCGGCCAAAAATCTCCCCCAACTCGTGGTTGTTGGGCTTGATGAGGAAGGGCTTGTATTTCAAGACGTTGACCAGCAGGTCGCGGGTGGCATCCACCACAATCCGAACGCCGCGGCCTTCCAGCCGGGCCATAATCTTTTCGTAGGTGTCACCGGAGAGGCAGGAGGGAATGCTGCCGGCCAGCACCAGCGCGTCGCCGCTGCCCAGCTGGTCCAGCTTGGCATAGAGCTGTTCCATGTCGGCTTCCCCGATCTGGGGGCCCATGCCGTTGATCTCGGTCTCCTCGGAGGCCTTGATCTTGACGTTGATGCGGGTGACGCCCTGGTTCAGATGAATGAAATCGGTCTTGACCCCCTGGTCCCGCAGACCGTCCTCCAGCCAGCGGCCGGTGGGGCCGGCCACAAAGCCCAGGGCGGTGTTGTCACAGTCCAGCGCCCGGAGGACACTGGAGACGTTGATGCCCTTGCCGCCAAAGAGATATTCTTCCTGGACGGTGCGGTTGACGGCATCCAGTTCCAGACTGCCGGGCAGGTGGACGACGTAGTCGATGGCCGGATTGAAGGTGACAGTGTAAATCATAGGTGACTCTCCTTTTCCTGATGGGTGGATTTGTCGGGCGCGTCGCTTTCCTTAATCAGGACGTACCGGCGATACTTTTCGTTGGGAAGATGGTTGGTCACAATAGCGGCATCGGTGAGAGGGCAGATAACGGCGGAGTAAATTTTGCCGAACTTGGAGTCATCCACCAAAAACCAGCTCTCCATCGAGCGGCTGACAGCCAGTGTTTTGAGGGCGGCCTCTTCCACATCGGGGGTGGTGAAGCCGCTGTCCAGGGAAACCCCGTTGGCTCCCATGAAAGCCTTGGTGAAGTTGTACCGGCCGACGCTGGACATGGCGGCGGTCCCCACCACGGCCTCGGTGCTGGGCCGGACCTGTCCGCCCAGGGTGTAGACCCGACAGCCTTTTTGGGCCAGCAGACGGGTGTGGGCGATGCCGTTGGTCACAAAGGTGGCCCGCAGCGCCTGGCCCTGCAATGCGTGGACCAGCTGCAAGGTGGTGCTGCCCGCATCCACAAAGACGAAGTCGTCCGCGTGGATAAAGGTGGCGGCCATCCGTCCAATGCTCTGCTTCTGGGCGACAGCCTGGTGTTCCTTGGCCGACATGCTCTCCTCGTTGGTGAGGAAAGCGCTGTCCGGGAGGGTGGCCCCGCCGTGGACCCGGTTGAGTCTGCCCTGTTGGTGGAGCAGGATCAGATCCCGCCGGATGGTGGATTCGCTGGCGTCCAGCGCGTCGCACAGTTCCTGTACCGTCACCGAACGCCTTTGGGCCAGGATCTTGAGGATATTGTCAAACCGTTCTTCCGCTAACATCTGGATGCTCCTTTCTGACTCCCAAGCGGACATCCTCCATAGAACGGTTTTGGCTGATTATGACTGGATGACATCCGGCTTGTGATTTGTTTTGGTTGTTTGAGCTCAGTATAGCACCAAAAACTTCCAAAGTCAATCAAAATCAATCGTTAAATCCGACAAAGATTGGACGTAAAATTGGCCATATCCACCAATTTTTCGAGATGCCATTCAAATTCGGTCAAAATCAGCCACCCGAGGCAACAAAAAACAGCAGGCCCGGATGGACCTGCTGTTCTGGGCGTTGGCTGGATGGCAGCGACGACGGGTTTCAGTGCCTTAAAGAGGCTCCTGCAAAGAAGCCCCCGGGATGTCCAACCCTTCTCAGAGGAACAGCTGATTTTCCTTTCGGTCGGAGCAGACCTTTTTGAGCATGGTGTTGACGGCGGCCATCATCAGGGGATTGACTTTCCGGGCGCCGTGGGGGCAGACTTTCACACACCGCATACAGGAAATGCAGGCGTGGCCGTCCACCTTCTGGGGGTCGGCCGGATCGATGGCCTGAACCGGGCAGCTCTGGGCACAGAGGCCGCAGCTGACACAATCTTTGGTGGGTTTCGGGACCATGCTGGAACCGCCGGCCTTTTTATAGGGACGGTTGCCGGGAATGGCGGGCTCTGCGGAGGAACCGGAAGCCAGTTTCTGCCGGATTTGGGCGGCAAAGGCGGTCAGTTGGGCCTGATCCTGAGCGTCCGGGCGTCCGGCGGCAAACTGCCGGGCGATGGAATGTTCCGCCACCGCGGCAACTCCTGCGGCAATCCGAAAACCGGCCTGTCTGGCGGCATCTTCCAGCTCGACCATGGTGTCTTCAAAGGCCCGGTTCCCGTAGACAACCATCAAGATAGCAGCGGCGCCGTTGCCATGGACGGCGGACAGGCGCTGGATGGCGACGGCCGGGACCCGGCCGCCATAAGACGGCACCGCAATGACGGCAAGGTCCTCTGGGGTCAGGGATACGGCGCTGAAATCGGCGCGGCTGTCACACAGATCGACGGTTTGGGTTTGGCCTGCCAGGGCAGAGGTCAGAAGGTCGGCGGCCTTTTGGGTGCCGCCGGTGGGGCTGAAATACAGTTCGGTGATGTTCATAGCTGCACACTCTCTTTACCATGTAGATTTCGGTTGCATTTTTCGATGGATGTTGTACAATAGAATGTAAGATAAGAAATTACATCTTATAGGGTCAGTGTACCACGGACAGAGTGTAAAGTCAATCTTTACATCAAACTTTGAACCATTCATAGAGGGGGAAACGCCATGCAGCTCAGTATGAAGTGCTCGATTGCGGTGCACTGTCTGATTTTCATCCACGAAGCAAAGGGAAAGGCCAAAGTGACCAGCGCCTTGCTGGCCCAGAGTACCGGCTGCAATCCGGTCATCATCCGTACCATCCTCAGTGCGCTGAAAAAGGCCGGCCTGATTTCAGTTGCCCGGGGCACCGGCGGCGCCGAACTGTGCCAGGACCCGGCCGATATCAATTTGTATCGGATTTATAGTGCGCTGGAACCAAAGGGTCTGTCATCCCTGATTGGGATTCATCCCTGTGATGACCGCCCCTGCCCGGTGGCACACAACATCCGCGCGGTACTGCGCAGGCCGTACCAGGAGATCGAAGATTCCATCCGCCAGACCATGGAAGCCATCACCCTGGCATCCATGCTGGAGGATTTTCACCGCTGTCTGGAAGAAGAAAAACAAAACGGCACCGCCGACTGATTCCGGCGGGCATGCAGAAGGGCTTCCCCGGACGGGAGGCCTGGACCGGAAAGCCTCCGCTCCTTGACAGGGCGGGGGCTTTGTGATATCATATAATTAACGATTAGGCTAATTGTTAATTATATGTGCACAGAAAGGGCGGGATGAATCTTGGGCTTACAGCAGACATTGAAGGCGCTGGCCGATCCGATCCGGCGGGAGATTCTGAACCTGCTGAAAAACGGATGTCTTTCAGCGGGGGAGATTGCGGATCACTTCCCGGTGACAGCGGCGTCTGTTTCGCGGCACTTGTCGGTGCTCAAGGAAGCCGATCTGATTCGGGACCGGCGGGAAGGCAAATATATCTATTATGAGCTGAACGCCTCGGTTTTGGAGGAAGTGATGCTCTGGATTACGGATTTGAAAGGAGAGTCCGGCCATGAAAAAGATACTGGCGGAGAATAAAAGCAGCCTGGCGGTCTCGTCTCTGGTCATATTACTGCCCGGCCTGCTGGGCTGGCGGATGGCATGGGAGGCGGTGATTTTGCTGGCAGCCCATTGGCTGTGCCTGCTGCTGGTGTTTGCCGACAAGCGGAACCGGCAGGGTCAGAGCAAAAAAGCAATAGGGCTGGTTTTCTGGCTGCTGCCGGTAATTTCTCTGTTGTCGGGAGCGGTGGTGGCAGGTCTCCAGCGCGGGTATGATGGTGCAGATTTCATGTTTATTCTAATGAACCTGGGATTTGGCCTGCTGTTCTTGCTGATCGGCAACTATATGCCCAAATTCCGCCAGAATGCCACCATCGGAATCCGAGTCAAGTGGACCCTGGAAAATGAAGAAAACTGGAACGTCACCCATCGCTTTGGCGGCAAGGTGTGGGTGGCGGCAGGTCTGGCCTGCATGATAGCGGCTCTGCTGCCCTCGGCGGCAATGGCGGTGGTGTTTACGGCAGCCATTGTGGCGGCGGCCGTGGTGCCCTGTGTCTATTCCTATCTCTACTACCGGAAACAGCTCCAGGCAGGTACCGCCGTTCGGAGTCCGTCCAGCCCCCGGCAAAAAGTCATCGGGTTGGTGATTCTGGTGGCGGTGATGGCCTTTGTCGGCTGGACCCTGTTTGCAGGCAGCCTGGAAGTGAACTTTGGGGACACCTCCTTTACGGTTCAGACCGGGTACTGGTCCGACCTGACGGTGTCCTATGACGCCATCGACGCCATCTCCTACCAGACAGGGGACGCGGCGCCGGGGGCCGGGACCCGCACCTATGGCTTTGGAAATTTGCGGATGCTGATGGGCTCCTTTGCCAATGACGCTTACGGCAATTACACCCGCTATACCTACGCTTCCTGTGACGACTGCATTGTACTCAGCGTCGACGGCCATACCGTTGTCCTGAACGGCCCCGACCCGGCCTCGACAGAGTCCCTCTATCAAACCCTGACGGCCAAACTGGGACAGTGAGGGCCGCCCTTGCACCGCGCAGCAAAATCTGCTATCATAGCATCAAACAAGCAAGCCGGATGCAAAGGAATGGAGGAAGCCGATATGGGAATGATTGCGACACTGACGCTGGTTTTTATTGTGCTGAAATGCCTGGACCTGATTGCCTGGTCCTGGGTGTGGGTGTTCTGCCCGGTATGGCTTGCGGTGCTGGTGGCAGCGGTGCTGTTCCTGCTGATCCTGGTGGAGGGCCGCATCAAGACCGGCAAGTGGTGAAACATCAAATGCTGCAAGGCAGGGGGCGCAAGCTCCCTGCCTTTTGCATGCGGGGGAGGATGCCAGGGAGGGCCCGGAACCGGCAAATGCTTTCCCGGGAAATGTGAAATGAACCGGGTTCAACTTTTGAAAGACAAAAAACAGGTGAAAAACCCAAAAGAATGGTAGGCTTCTCACAGAATTAACTTGTTTTGGGTGTATAATCACAACACCGGCGGCGTCTGCCAAGGAAGAAACTGCCAAAATCTCAAGGTAAACTCAAGGATGAATTAAGATTGATTCAAGATTGGCATGGTATGCTGTTGGTACAATCAAAAGGAGGGGTAATACCGTGTTCAAAAAGAAAAAGCAACAGGAGGACAAGGACACCCAGAGCGCTTCGATGAGCCCGGCATCTGCCGGTGCGGCGGGCAAAAAGGGCGGATTTTGGAAGCGGAACTGGAAGAAAATCGTCGCCGCCGGCTGTGTGGTCGTGGTGGCGGGTGCGATTTTGATTCCCAGGAACAAGGCCAGCAAAACCGCGGCCAGTGTTTCCTACATCGAAACAGCGCCCGAGATGCGGAGCATCACCAATGTATTCAGCGATTCGGGCACCATCACGGCGGCCAACACCTATGAGGTCAAGGCCCTGGTGCGCGGGAAGGTGCTGACATCCAACTTTGAGGAAGGGGACGTGGTTCAGGCGGGAGATGTCCTCTATACCATCGACAGCTCGGATGCGGCCAACAGCGTGGAGCGGGCCCAGCTGTCCCTGAATCAGGCCCAGCGCAACTATGAGGATGCGGTCAATGCCCAGTATGTCCGCACCGACATCGGCGGCACGGTGGTGTCCATCAAGGCCGCCCCCGGCGATGCCGTTTCGGCCGGGCAGGAGGTGGCGGTCATCCGTGACGACGCCACCGTTCTGCTGACTCTGAATTTCCCGGCGGCCGACGCTGCCGGATTCAGCGCCGGCCAGAGTGCCCAGGTGACACTGGACGGCACCTATGAGACGGTATCCGGTACGGTCCGCTCGGTGTCCGGCTCGGACACCCTCAGCAGCGGCAACCTGTTGGTTCGGTCGGTGGTCATTGCCGTGCCCAACAACGGCAGCCTGACTTCTGCCCAGGCCGCCACCGCCTCGGTGAATGGCGTCGGGGCGCTGGGCTCGGCGCGGTTTACTTACCAGAAAGAGCAGACCCTCACCGCCTCGGCTTCCGGCACGGTGGCGGCCCTCTGCGTCCAGGAAAATACCACGGTGGGCAGCGGTACAGCCATTCTCCAGCTCACCAGTGACAGCCTGACCCGCCAGGTTGAAACCGCTTCGGACAATCTCCGCAGCGCCGAGCTCTCTCTGGAGGACGCCCAGAATACGATGGACAACTACACCATCACCGCCCCCATCAGCGGCACCATCATCCAGAAGAACATCCAGGCCGGCGAGACGGTGGGCAGCGACAGCTCCACCACCACCAGCCCCATGTGCATCATCCACGACCTGAGCTACCTGGAACTGACCCTCAATGTGGATGAGCTCCAGATCCTCTCGATCCAGGAGGGTCAGGAGGTCTCGATCACCGCCGACGCCGTCCAGAACAAGAAGTTTGACGGCGTGGTGACCAACGTCTCCTCGGCCGGCACCACCACCGCCGGCACCACCACCTATCCGGTCACCATCCGCATCGACAACTTTGGGGAGCTTCTGCCCGGCATGAACGCCACGGCCGAAATCGTGGTGGCCAGCGTGGAGAACGCCCTATCCATCCCGAACGCCGCGGTGGTCCGGGGCAACTATGTTCTGGTCACCGCCGATTCTCCCAGTGCCGCCAACGCAGCGGAGGAGATGACCGCCCCCGACGGCTACGTCTACGTCAAGGTCGAGACGGGTGTCAGCGACAACGACTACATCCAGGTGACCAGCGGCCTGCAGGCAGAGGATACGGTGGCCTATGACGCTTCGGCCATGGCCGCAGGCGGCAGCGACGGGATGGCGATCATGGTGGCCGGACCGGGAGGTGGTCCGGTATGAGCGCGCTGATTGAGTTTGACTCGGTCTGCAAGTATTACCAGATGGGCGATACGGTGGTGAAAGCCGCCGACCATATCTCGATGAAGATCAACAAAGGGGAGTTTGTGGCCATTGTGGGCCAGTCCGGCTCGGGCAAATCCACCTGCATGAACATCATTGGCTGCCTGGATGTGCCGACGGCCGGCACCTACCGGCTGAACGGCCGGGATGTGGGCAGCATGGACAAGAACGAGCTGGCCGAGATTCGCAATGAACTGCTGGGCTTCATCTTCCAGCAATACAATCTGCTCCCCAAGCTCAGCCTGTTGGAAAACGTCGAGCTTCCCCTGGTTTATGCCGGCCTGTCCCGCAGTGAACAGCGGCAGCGGGCCAAGGAAGCCCTGGAACAGGTGGGACTTGGCAACAAACTGGACAACAAGCCCAGCCAGCTCTCGGGCGGCCAGCAGCAGCGGGCCTCCATCGCCCGGGCCCTGGTGGGACATCCGGCGGTGATTCTGGCCGACGAGCCCACAGGCGCCCTGGACAGCCATACCGGCCGGGAAGTGCTGGGGATTCTCCAGAAACTGCACAAGCAGGGGAATACCGTGGTCCTGATTACCCACGACAACTCCATCGCGGTGCAGGCGGAGCGGATCATCCGGCTGGAGGACGGGCGCATCGTCTACGACGGCGATTCCCATGCGCCGGAAGCGGTGGTCCAGCCCAACTACCTGCCCCCGGAGGAAGAGAAAGACACGGAACAGGAGGGCAGCGTATGATTTATGAGACCTTCCGTCAGGCTCTGAAAAACATTTGGAGCAATAAATTCCGCACCTTTCTGACCATGCTGGGCATCATCATCGGCGTGATGGCCGTCATGGTGATTGTGGGCTTGGGCAATGGCCTAACCCTGAGCATGCGGGAGAGCGTCTCCTCCATGGGCATGAACCTGCTGCAAGTCAATGTCATGGGCCGCGGCGCCCGCACCGTGGACGTGGATGATGTCTACGCCATTGTGGAGGGCCGCCCCGACCTGTACGCGGGCATTTCGCCCATCGTCAGCATGACCGGCACCGTCAAGGTGGGCACCAAGACCTACAGCCGGACCAGCGTCTCGGGCATCAGCGAAGTTTATTTCGGGATGACCGGTTCCACCATTGCCAAGGGCCGGCTGCTCCAGTATGTGGACTGCGTTGACAATAAAAAGGTCTGCGTGGTGGGCTCCTATCTGGACCGGGTGGCCTACGGCGGCAACGCTATCGGCCAGACCATCAAGGTGGGGGACGACCAGTTCACCATCGTGGGTGTTCTGAAATCCGAGGTCGAGGACCCCACCTTGCAGGAGGGCAGCGGCGACGACTCGGTCTATGTGCCCTACACCACCGCCCTGCGGCTCAACCGGAACAGCGTGGTGGCCACCTACGGCGTCACCACCGTCAGCGAGACCCAGGTTTCCGAAGGCAAGGCCGTTCTGGAAGCCGGCCTGAAAAAACTCCTCGGCTCGGATGACAGTTTCTATGTCACCAGCCTGAGCGAGATGCTGGCCACCCTGAGCTCGATGATCAACATGGTGGTGATGGTCCTGACGGCCATTGCAGCCATCTCGCTGCTGGTGGGCGGCATCGGCATTATGAACATCATGATGGTGTCGGTGGCAGAGCGCACCCGGGAAATCGGCATCCGCAAGGCTTTGGGCGCCAAAGAGCGCTCCATCCTGGCCCTGTTCGTCACCGAGGCGGCCACCACTTCGGCCCTGGGCGGCGTCGTGGGCATCCTGCTGGGCTATCTGATTTCGGCGGGCGTCAACCAGGTGCTGACCATGACCAGTGCGGGGATGACCATCCAGCCTTCGATGGGGTCGGTGATGGTTGCCTTTGGGATTTCGGTGGGCATCGGCGTGCTGTTCGGCTATCTGCCGGCCAAGCGTGCGGCCCGGCTGAATCCCATCGAAGCCCTGCGCTATGATTAAAGAGGGAGGATCAAACGAGATGAAAAAACGGTTTCTTGCGCTTTTGCTGGCCGTCTGCATCGCCTGCGGCATGTGGGTGGTGCCTGCTTCGGCCACCAGTGCCAATACGGCGGTTCAGACCGCGGTGATGCTGGGGGGCCTGACCTCCGAGCAGACCGCCGGCCTCAACGCCGCCCTGACCCGGGGCCAGCTGGCCCGGATGCTGGTGGCCTTCTCCGCCTACCGGGAGAGCGCTGCATCCCAGGGCGCGGCAGGTACCCTGTTTACCGATGTGGGCAGCGATGCCCCCCTGGCCCCCTATATCCGCATTGCGGTCCAGCAGGGCTGGATGAGCGGCTATACCGATGGCAGCTTCCGCCCCGACAACCAGGTGACCCTGGAGGAAGTCTGTGCCGCTGCACTGAATCTGCTGGGCTATGATGTGACCACCCTGAGCGGCACCTTCCCCACGGCCCAGCTGAACAAGGCCAACGAACTGGGCCTGCGGACCGACCTGAACTGTGCGCCCGGCCAGGTGATGAACCTGGAGGACGGCGCCGTCCTTCTCTACAATGCCCTCACCGCCAAGAATGGCAGCGGGGAAGTCTATGGCTCCACCCTGGGCTTCACCGTCACCGACGGACAGGTTTCGGTGTCGTCGGTCCTGCTGGGCAGCCTGGAAGGCCCCTTTGTGGCGGGGCAGGGGACTCAGCTGCCCTTTGTGCCTGCCGTTGTCTATCGCAATGACACCGCCACCACTTCGGCAGAGCTGAACCAGTACGATGTCTACTACTACAGCGCCAACGCCCGGACGGTCTGGATCTACTCCTGGAAGGCAGCGGGCCGGATCACGGCGGTGGCCCCCTCGGCCAGTGCTCCCACTTCGGTGACGGTGGCCGGCACCGAATACACCATCGGTTCTGCGTCGGCCGCCTCGGTCCTCTCCTCCCTCAATGGCGGCGGCGTGGGTCAGGTGGTGACCCTGCTGCTGGGCATGGATCACCAGGTGGTGCAGGTTCTGACCGGCGCCCAGGCTGACCAGGTCTTTTATGGCGTGGTGCAGAATTCGGCCCGCAGCCTGATCGAGGGCAACGGCGCCGACGTGCTCCAAAGTGTGGCCGTGGCCTGTACCGACGGCGTGGTGCGGACGGTGAACGTGGACAAAAGCCTGAATTTCCCGGCGGGCATGCTGGTGGAAATCACGGTGGATGAAAACGGGGAAAACGTCCGCTCCCTGGACGCCAAATCCACCAGCGGCACCTTCAACGAGAATGGCACCGCCCTTTCGGGTGTGGCCCTGGCAGACGGCGTTGAGATTCTGGATACAACGGCGGAGGGTGTAGCTGGGGCGATCAGCCCCAGCCGACTATCGGGGGTCACACTGAACGACAAGGATGTCCGGTATTACACCACCAACGACCAGGGTCAGATTGACCGGCTGATTCTGAACAATGCCACCGGCGACCTGTGGACCTACGGCGTTTTGGACGACGTGCGCAACCTGGCCAATACG
This sequence comes from uncultured Faecalibacterium sp., assembly GCA_944385995.1. GTDB lineage: Bacteria > Bacillota > Clostridia > Oscillospirales > Ruminococcaceae > Faecalibacterium. Next base: position 45,416 of record CALWZL010000003.1, on the reverse strand, counting down.
GTGGGGAGCTCTCTGGACGATGCCACCGGCCGTCCCAGTACGGTGGTGGCCGGCGCTGCCAGTGCAGCCGCCGGGGCGACCAGTTCCGGCAATGTGGCGGCCGATGTGGCAGATATCGTCCTGCCCAGCACCAGCGATATTCTGTATGGAATCATCGATGGCAGCATTGCAAGCACCCTGTGGGAGAGCCTCACCAGCAGCACCGGCAAGGTGGCTGCCTACGCCCTCCAGCTGGCCTCCAAGAACACCAGCGGCGTGCTGAGCAATATTTTGGGCTATCTGGGCAGCGGCGCCAATTATGTCTGCTTCATCGACGGCCAGAATACCACCCTCCAAACTTCGGTCAAATATCCGGTGGTGGCCGGCGGCATTGCCGTCAGTAAGAGCCCCTCGGGCACCGTGAAATCCATGATTCAGCTGATGCCTGCCATGATCGACCAGGTGGGCGCGGCGTCGGTGATGAGCGGTACGACCCGCTATGAGACGGCCGACAATATGCAGGTCTATCTGTGGTACAAGGGCCAGTACTTCACCACCAGTCTTTCCCAGGTGAATCCGCAGGATTACTACCTGATCGGCTGGTATGACAATCTGGGCTGTGCGGCGGGCAATAAGATCCGCGTCCTGGTTGCCGTCAAAAAAGACTGATATATCCCATCCTCCTGTTTGAGATAGAGAACGCCCCGCAGCGGCTTTTGGTCACTGCGGGGCGTTTTCATCTGGATGTGAAGGGAATGTTATCCCACCATTTGGGCCACCAGAGCCGCAAGGGAGCGGACAGCCTGGATGATGTCGGACAAAGCGGCGATGTCCTCGTCTTTCATGACCGAGTCGGGCATCTGGATCTCATATTCGCCGGGCAGGACCTTGCCGTTCATCTCAAAGTGAAGGCCCTGGGTGGGGAGGTCCACCAGAATCTGACAGCGGAAAAATTCGGTCCAGAGACTCTGAAGGGGAAAGCCGATGGTCACGACGGCGTCGCCCTGAGTCTGTTTGGGGGTGAAATAGAGGTAGCCTTCCAGGCCGTTCTCAGGGTGGACCCGCTGCAAGTCGGACGGTGAAAAGGCGCTGACCGCGTAGTGTTCCATCTCGGAGACGGCGGGCTGGGTGCCCGTCAGGGCGGCCAGTTGGTCCTGGGTGATATAGTCGCCCAGGGTCCAGTCGGGGATCAGGCCGGCCAGCGGGTACTTGGCGGTGAGGCCGGACAAAAAGGTGCGGTACATCTGGCGGATGTTCAGCAGGACCTTTCCGTCCTGGACATAGAGGTCGGTGAAAGGTGTTTCCTGACCGGCGGCGTACCAGGTGAGATGGAGGTCGCTGCCGCTGCTCTGGCCCGAGAGGGTGCCGCTGAGCCCGTCCAGAGCCTCCAGAGTGGAATAGGCGAGGGAAGGCTCCTGGGCTGTGGAAGTGACCTGATAGTCAAAGGAAAAGGCGGCGCCCGCCGAGAGGGCGCTGGCGCGGCTGCGGACCACCAGATAAAAGGCCAGCAGGGCCGCCGCAGCGATGACCAGCAGGATGATTCCCACGCGGACGGCCAGTCTGGCGGGGCGGCGGGGGTTGGATTTGGATGGGCTCATAGAGACGGCCTCCTTTTGCAATACAGGTAAAAGATCAGCGGGAATGGTCGGCGCAAGCGGAACATTTGGCATGCAAAAGACGTAAGAACGTGACGATTCTGTACAAATTGCCAACATTCACTTGTCTGTAGGGGAAAGATATGGTAAAATAAACCCGTCCGCAGCAAAAGGAAGAAGCCTTTTGCCACCCAAACGAACAGAAGGAGCGCTCCCCATGAAACAACGAATGGTATCTCTTGCCCTGTGCGGGCTTGTGCTGCTGACAGGCTGTCAGCGTTCAACGGTGCAGGAGGAGATTTGGGAGCTGGAGCAGGAGGATGTGGTCACCTTCTCGGACGGCGAGACGGTGGACCGCTGGCGTGGCTATCAAAATGGAGTGCGGGAATCCTGGTCGGTGTATGAGCTGTCGGACGGGACCACCCTTTTTCTGGAAGACGACGTGGCCGGCCCGGAAGGCGACGAGGGCTACAGCGCCCTCAGCGAGGAGGTGCAGGCTGCGGTCTCGGCGTGGTACCAGGGAGTGGGGAAGCGGTACGATCTGACCGCCCTGCTCGAAACGGCATATAGCCGCTATCAGGAGCAGGGGAAGGAACAGTTTGAGGCGGGGCGGGTGACCCAGTCTGTTGCCTCCACCGCTTCCAGCGACCAGGCGATCTGTTTTACCGTCACCGTCGACCAGGCCGCCGACCCGGCCCAGGGCGAGCAGTTCCGGTACAGTGCGATTTTTGACCGGGAAACGGGCCAGCGGCTGGAACTGTGGTCCCTCCTGCCCCAGTCGGAAGCTGCAATCCGCCAGGCCATCGCCGCTTCGGCCGGCAGCGACCCGACGGTGCAGGAGCGGCTGGCTGCCGCCATCGATCCCGAACGGGTGATCCTCTTCCCGGATCATCTGGAAGTGGACTTCCCGGCGGGCGCCTTTGAGGGGCAGAATATCGCCTATACCTTGTCGGTGGATTATACCCAGCTGGCCACCCTGCTGGAAAGCTATACCCTGCCGGCCAACGGCTGACCATCCGGTGGTTCCAGCCTGATTATAGCATGTTTTGGCTGCCAGCACAATCAGGGGACCGGAGAACCGAAGGAGACGGTCTGCGCCAAATTCCATCCATGGGCCCGATCCAGGCGCAACGGCCCCAATGAATCCAAAGAGCCCCCGGCTCTGTCCCATGGGGAGACAGAACCGGGGGCTTTCATGGGCTGGGAAGTCGGGCAGCTTTGCCCGCTGTGTCGAAAATTACAGCTGACCCAGGGCGTGCTTGGCAGCGATCATGCCGAAGGTGTAGCAGCGGCCCAGGGACAGGCCGGTCTGGTGGAAGGGATAGTCGGCGCCGCCGTAGAAGGGGCCGCCCAGGTTGCCCACGCAGTACAGGCCCTCGATGACATTGCCGTCGGCGTCCAGAGCCTGACCATTGGCGTTGGTGTTGACGCCGCTGTCGATGGACGAGACACGGATGTGCTTGCGGATGCCCCAGAAGGGAGCCTTCTCGATCTTGTGCATGTACTTCATGTTCTTGCCGAAGTCCACGTCGGAGCCCTGGTCGCACAGCTCATTGTAGCGGGCGACGCTCTCCTCCAGCGCATCGGCGGGGATGTCCAGCAGGCCGGCCAGCTCTTCCAGGGTGTCGGCCTTGTAGGTGTCCAGCAGGTTGGTAAAGACGCCCTGAGGATTCTCCACCGCGCCGGGGATGTACTTGGTCATGCCCTCCTCGGGGACAGGGGACTTGGCATAGCTCATGTAGTCGCTGTCGTAGATCTGGCAGTACCAGCCCTGCGATCCGTCGGGGTGGTTGGAGTCCACGTTGTTGCCGTTGTACTTGGGGGTGTACTTGGTGATGTTGCCCATGTAGACAAAGCCGGTGTCCTCGTTGCAGAAGCGGTGGCCTTCCATGTCGACATAGAGGAAGGGCTCCTCGTACATCAGACCGGAGTCAAAGTCGTGCATCATCTTGGTGTGGCCCAGGTTCTCCATCTTGGCGCCGGCGGCAATGGCCATAATGTGGCCGTCACCGGTCTTCTGGAACTGCTTCTTGTCGAACTTGTCCACATCGGGGCACCAGCGGCGGACCATCGGGTCGTTGTTCATGTAGTCGCCGGTGGCCAGGATGACGCCCTTGGCGGCGTTGAACTGGATGTACTTGCCGTCGGCATCCTTGCCGATGACGCCGGTCACCTTGCCGTTCTCGGTCACCAGCTTGACGGCGGGGGTGTTGAAGAAGGTCTCCAGGTTGGGGCACTCGGCCTGCACGTTCTCCAGAACCACGGCCAGAACGTCGCCCACATTCTTGGGCTTGGGTCCGATCCAGGGAGCGAAGAAGTAGCAGTGCTCGTCGCCGAAGTCGTAGGTGTCCATCCGATCCTGCCATACGCCGGTCAGGTCCTGGCTGGTGCACATGTAGGCGTTGATCTCTTTCTCGTCGTTGTGGAGCAGGGCAGAGGGATTGGCGTTGTCGTCCACCAGGCTGCCGTCGCCGTACTCGGTCTCAGCGGTCAGGCCGGCGCGGTTCAGATACCACATCAGCGCCTCTTCGCTGTGCTCCACGTAGGCGTTGAGCAGGTCGGTGTCGGCGCGCCAGTCGCACAGGCCGTTGGTCATGTGGACCCACATCTTCTCGCCGGCGGGGGTGGATTTGGAATGGATGATGGCGGAGCCGCAGTTGCCCTGGCTGACCACCACGCTCTGCTTCTGGAGCAGGGCCACACTGGCGCCCAGCTCGGCGGCCCAGCCGGCGGCCGGCACGCCTGCGGCGCCTGCACCCACCACCACGATGTCATAGTCGCGGGTTTCGTCGGGGGTGATGTCGCCCAGCTCCACGATGGAGGACTCCACTTCCTCGGTGGTCAGACCGTCGGGAACAACGGTCTCGGCGGTGTTGGCGCTGGTGGACTCGGTGGCAATGCCCTTGGCCTGGTTGATGCAGTTTTCAGCGGCCTTCTTGATGGCGTCGGAAGTGATGGTGGCGCCGCTGTGGCCGTCCACTTCGCTGGACTGGGCGCTGAGGATCTTCTCGATCATCTCGTCGCCAATGTCTGCACCATAGCCCGGGGTCTCGCCCGAAACATCGATCTCGATGTCGGTGATCTTCTCGGCGTCAAAGGTCATGGTGACCTTGACCGGCGTAGAGCCGATGCCGGTGGCCTCGGCGGAGTAGGTACCAGGGGTATAGGTGCCCGAAGCCGATGCGGCAGTGGAACTGCTGCCAGCCTGGCAGGCTGCCAGCGCACCAGCAGTGACACCGCCCACGGCGGTAGCGGCGGCCATCTTCAGAAAGCCTTTGCGGGAAATGCGTTGACTCATGGTGTAGTCTCCTTCCAATGATAAACGGATTGAATGAGCCGGCAGCTTGTCCGGTCATCCGGTCTGGTCTGTATTTGAACAGGACAAAATACAAACCATTTTACAAAATACAGTATAATGAAGCACAGAAAACAATGTCAAGGTCAAACTGTCACAAAATCGGGCGAGAATTTTGTACACATCCGCGGGGGCAGGGGAGACAACAAGTTGTTTTCAGGTGTGTACAAAGGGAAGAAAACCCCTTATAATAAAAGAACTGCGGCGATGGCCCGAATGGAGAGAGCAGGGAAGAAGGCTCCTTGTCTCCGGGCGCATACAGGCCGGCAAACAAAAAAGGAAAGGTTTGTAAAATATGGCGGTGTTTAAGGCAATTTACAATATCCTGTGGGGAGACCTGGTCAAGATTCCGCTGCCGGGCGGAAGCACCCTGGGGCTGTCCCTGCTGGTCATGATTTTGATCCCGGCGGGGGTGTACTTTACGGTTCGGACCCGGTTTTTGCCCTTCCGGCTCTTTCCAGAGATGCTCAAGGTGACCCTGGAAAGCCATCAGAAAGAAGAAAAAGCCGGCATATCCGGCTTACAGGCCCTGATTGTCTCAACTGCCTGCCGGGTTGGAATGGGCAACCTGGTGGGCGTGGTGGCAGCCATCTCGGCGGGCGGCGCAGGCGCGGTGTTCTGGATGTGGGTGATTGCGCTTTTGGGGTCCTCGACGGCTTTCATCGAGGCCACCCTGGCCCAGCTCTATAAGGAAAGAGATCCGCTCTACGGCGGCTACCGGGGCGGACCTGCATACTATCTGCACCACTTGTTCATCCGGGAGGGCAGCCGGCGAAAGCACTCGGTGACAGCGTGCCTGTTTGCGGTGTCCGGTTTGATTTGCTGGTGCGGCATCAGTCAGGTGACCAGCAACTCGATTTCCTCTTCCTTTGAGAACGCCTTTCATATTCCGCCGCTCTACTCCACCGTGATTCTGGTGGCCCTGGCCGCCGTCGTGGTCCTTCGGAAAAATGCCACCGTCAAGGTCCTGGATTTTGTCGTGCCGGTCATGGCGGCCTGCTACTTCTTCATCACGATTTTGATCATTGTAAAGAATGCACAACTGCTGCCGGGCGTTTTTCAGCGGATTTTTGCGGAGGCCTTTGGTCTGCGGCAGGCGGTGGGCGGCGGCCTCGGCGCCGTCATCATGAACGGCGCCAAGCGAGGCCTTTTCTCCAACGAGGCGGGCTCCGGTTCGGCGCCCTGTGCTGCGGCTGCGGCAGATATCAGCCATCCGGCCAAGGAAGGCCTGCTCCAGGCCCTGGGCGTGTTCATTGATACCCTCGTGATTTGCAGCTGTTCGGCCATGGTCATGCTGCTGACCCCCCAAGAGCTGACCGCCGGACTGGAAGGAATGGATCTGCTTCAGACGGCGATGCGGTACCATCTGGGCGAATTCGGTGTGGTGTTCATCGCGGTGATCTTGTGGCTGTTCAGTTTCTCCACCTTTTTGGGGATTTTGTTTTACGCGCGCTCCAATGTGGCGTACCTGTTCGGCGACCGCTGGATGTTCCAGACCCTCTACAAGGTGCTGGCCCTGGTGATGCTGTTTGTGGGCGGATTGGCGGCCTATCAATTCGTGTGGGACCTGGGCGATGTGGGGGTGGGCCTCATGACCATCTTCAACATGATCGCCCTCTTTCCGCTGGCGCCCAAAGCGCTGGCGTCCCTGAAGGACTATGAAGCACATCAGATGAAACAAAGGCGAAGCTGACAAAGGAAACCCGGCGCGGTCCCACGACTGCGCCGGGTTTCTTTTGGATATAAGCTGCCGTCTGGCTTCTTTCTCACCCCTGTTTGTGCTCCTGCTCGGGGAAGATGATTTTGAACACAAAGAAGAAGATGACCATGGAGACGCCGCCGGTGATAACGGTGACCAGGATGTTGTAGACCGCCGGCGGCACAAAGGCGGCGGCGATGGGCATCCAGAGGTTGTTGAAGCCGTTGCAGATCAGCGAGATCACCACCCAGGCGATGAAGTACCACAGGGCCTGCCAGGCCGGGTTGCCGTGGCTCTTGAAGGTGATGTTGCGCTGAAGGGGAAAGTTGATGCACTGGGCCACAAAAGACCCTACCTCGTAGCTGATGAAGTACCCCAGGCCGCCGCCGATCATCACACGGCCCGCCGCGTCATAGAGGACGTTGTAGCCCAGAAGGCTCCAGGTAAACTCCACCCCGAACAGCCGCAGCGGCAGCTGCGGCCACATGAATTCGGCGGCAGCCAGTTCGGGGCCCAGGACGCCGGGCAGAAAGGTGAAAAACAGGTACTGTACGATGGTGACTCCCATGCTGAACACAAAGAAGGAAGCGATTTGATAGAGCCACTTGGCCAGTTTGGGATGGCGGTCGGCAAAATTCTGCCACCAGACCGGACCGGATGCGGATGTTGTCATGTTAGGATTCCTCCTTCCAGGATGCCAGCAGCATGGCCACATAGGCTTCGTTTTTGGCGCGGTTGCGGAAGAATCCCCGCACCGTGCGGGCCAGGCCTTTGCAGAAATGGCCGTTTGCCATCAGGACCAGGCCGTCCAACATTTCCGCGCTGACGGCGCCGCCGGTCATCTTGGCAATGGCGCGGAAAGGCATATTGTAGATGAACAGAATATTCAGGTCGGGCTTGCCTGCCTTTTCGCTCTTGCGTTTTTTCCGGTCCAGCACCTGCCACACCAGCCGGGCCAAAGGGCTGCGGGCGTAGTACAGCTGACAAATGGCGTCGTTGGCAGTCAGGGCGCCGCTCCAACTGCCGTCGGGAATGGGGCTGCCCAGCAGCGCGGCAAACTCCCCGTCGGGCACCTGGCGGATCTCCCCGCTGCGGTAGTGGGGCAGATCCTCGGGTCGGTAGGGCAGACGGTCGGTGGTGGCAGCCCGATGGACCTCGGCCGTGAGCCGGATGTCCTGGCAGCTGGCGCCAATTTCCACCTGATAACGGCCGCCCTCCACCTCCCAGTTGTTGGTGGCGGTGTTCCAGTAGCGGAAGGTTTTGTCGTCAAAGGGAATGTGTACCTGCTGGCTCTCTCCCGCCTTCAGGACCACTTTGCAGAACCCTTTGAGTTCCCGCACCGGGCGGAACACCCTGGCGTCAGGTTTGGAGATGTAGAGCTGGACCACTTCGGCGCCGTCCCAGCTGCCGGTGTTGGTGACGGTCAGGACCACGCCCTTTTCTCCCACAATCAATCTGCTGTAGGCGAAGGTCGTATAGGACAAGCCGTATCCGAAGGGATAAAGCACCTCCACCCCTGCCGTCTCGTAGTAGCGGTAGCCCACATACAGGCCCTCCCGGTATTCGGCGTTCCGCTGCTCGCTGGGGAAATACCGATAGGCCGGCGTATCCTCGTACCGCAGCGGATAACTCTCACTCAATCGGCCCGAGGGGTTGATCTGACCGGTCAGGATGTCCAGCATGGCGCCTGCCCCGGCCTGGCCGCAGAGATGGCCGTGCAGCAGGGCCTGACAGCAGGACAGCCAGGGCATTTCCACCGCCGACCCGGCGCTGAGCACCCCCACAATATGGGGATTCACCCGGGCCAGCAGTTCCAGCAGGGCGATCTGGTTCTGGGGAATCCGCATGTGGCTGCGGTCGATGCCCTCGGATTCGCTCAGCTCATCCAGGCCGAAGCAGTAGACCACCACGTCGGCCGACCGGGCCAGGTCCAGGGCGGCCTTTTCCATTGCGGGGTCCGGCTTTCCGTCCCGGGCATAGCCGCGCACCGCCCCCACCCAGTTGAGGCCGCTGTCCGGCAAAAGGTCCGCCATGGTGTCCACCTGGGTGGCGTTGACCAGAGAGGAGCCGGCCCCCTGGTACCGAGGGGTGAAGGCAAAGTCCCCGATGATTCCCACCCGGGTGCCGGGATGCAGCGGCAGGATGCCGTCCTCGTTTTTCAGAAGGACGGAACTTTCGGCCGCCGCCCGGTAGGCCAGAGCGTGATGGGCCGTCTTGTTCCATTGCCCGGAGGGTTTTCTGGTTTCGTTCAGGGTCAGGGCTGCCCGGAGCACCCGGGCCGCGCAGGCGTCCACCGCCGCTTCGGGCAGCCGGCCCGACCGCACCGCCTCTACCAGCTGGCGGGCGGAATCCATCCCGGGATTGGGCATTTCCAGGTCGGAACCGGCCCGCACCCCCTCCACATGGTCATTGGAACCGCCCCAGTCGGTGATGACCAGACCGTTGTAGTCCCATTCTCCCCGCAGGATATCCTGCAACAGGTGGGGGTTTTCGTTGGAATAAATCCCGTTGACCTAGTTGTAGCTGGTCATCAGGGCGCCGGGATGACCTTCCCGGACGGCGATTTCAAACCCGGTCAGATAGATTTCCCGCAGGGTGCGCTCGTCCACCACCGCGTTCATGGCCATCCGGCGGAGTTCCTGACTGTTGACGGCAAAGTGTTTGGGGCAGGCGTAGACGCCCTGACTCTGGATGCCCCGGATGTAGCTGGCGGCCAGTTTGCCCGAGAGATAGGGGTCCTCGGAGAAATACTCAAAGTTCCGCCCGCACAGGGGGCTCCGCTTGATGTTGAGTCCGGGGCCCAGCACAATGTGCACCCCCTGGACGGCAGCTTCTTCTCCCAGTGCCTGGCCGATCTCCTCGCCCAATTCGGGGTCCCAGCTGTTGGCCACGGTGGCCGCCGTGGGAAAGCAGGTGGCAGGCAGGGAAGGATTGAGCCCCAGATGGTCGCCCGCCCCCGCCTGGCGCCGGATGCCGTGGGGACCGTCGGAACAGATCAGGGAGGGCACCCCGGCCCTTGGCAGGTTCCAGGTCTCCCACTCGCCTTTGCCGCTGAGGAGGGCACACTTTTCTTCCAGGGTTAATTTCTGGAGTATGGTTGACTGTTTCATCGCACACCTCGATTTTGTAAAAACGGGAGCAGGCCGCCGGGATGCCCCGTTGGTCTGCTCCCGCATCCCTCTTATGATTTACCTTGCCCGGGCCGCTGCCGTCCGCGGTCTCTCCCCGGCCGCGGACGGACAGCCCGGCCCGCCGTACCGAATCGGTCAGACGGTTTTGATGCCCTGATATTTGCCGGGATGGCGCTTTTCATCCCGCACCCGCAGGATGCTCAGCACCACGACTCCCACAAACAGCAGTGCGGTTATGACGATTGCCACAGCACAGCCCGTCTCCCACGGAGCCAGGGAATAGGTGATGGTGGAACCCGGTGCGATGCCGTTCATGGCGTCGGAGTTGGCCACCATGTAGCACATTTCGTGGGTGGCCTTTTGCAGATAGGTCACGGTGGTGGCACTGGGATTGTTCTGATCCACGAAATTCTTCCGGTTGGACTGGAGGCAGGCGGTGCCGCCGTTGCGGATCATCTGATCGGGGTACATGAAGTCGTGGAGTGCGTAGTCGGTGAGGGCGGTGCCGTTGAAGCCCCATTCATCCCGCAGAACGGTCTGGAGCAGGGCGTGGTTGCCGCCCGACCAGGTGTTGCCCACACAGCAGAAGGCCGTCATGACGCCGGTGGCACAGCGGAAATCTTCCACAACATGCTCGCCGCCCTCACTGTCCAGGTATTTCAGATCGGTGGTGGCCTCTTTGATGGCGATCTCAAAGGCTTTGAGGTAGATTTCCCGCATGGTCTGCTCGGTGGCCCAGGTCATCAGCATCCATTCCGGGTTCTGGTAGCGGTCCAGACTTTCATCCATGTGCATGCCGCAGCACCAGGACCGGCAGAAGGCTTCCTGCTCATTCATGGCGAAGTGCTTGATGTAGGTGAAAATGCCGTACTTGGCCGCGCCGGAAATCTCGTTGGCGGCCAGCTTGCCCGCCAGGAAGGGGTCCTCGGAAAAGTATTCAAAGTTGCGGCCGCCGAATGCGGTGCGGTGGGTGTTGAGGCCGGGGGCGTACCAGCCGCTCATCCCGTTGACGGAACCTTCGGCGCCCACATTCTCGCCGATTTCCCGCAGCAGGTCCTCGTTCCAGGTGCAGGACAGGAGGGCCTCACAGGGATAGGCAGTCATGTAATAGGTGTTGACCCGCTCGTTCTCCTCGCCCAGGGCCTGATGACGGAAGGCCTGTGGACCGTCGTTGTCCAGAGTGGTGGGCTTGCCGTACTCGGGGAAAGCCTCGGTCTGGAAACCGGCCTTGCCCAGCAGCAGGGCCATCTCGCTGGGGGTCCACTGCTCGACGTACTCCTGCCACAGGGGATCGTCAAAATCCAGGCCCCGCAGGTCGATGAGCTGCAAACCGTTGTTCTGGCCGGTGGCCGGCATCTCGAGATCCTCATCGTGGAGGGCGGTGGCTTCTTGGGTGCTGTAGTTGTTGTCGTCCAGAATTTCTTTCAGTTCTTCCGGCATCACGGTGTCCTCAGCGGTGGGCGCCGTGGGATAGGAGGCCGTAAAACCGTCGGCCCGGTTCATGGTGGGGTCCCCGTTGGAGACCTTCAGGTTGTTGCCGGTCATTTCCCGGACAAAGGCGTTGGTGGCGGTGGTGGCGTCGCTCTCCCGCTTGCCGTCGTGGGCGTCGTTGTAGATGACGGTGTCGCTGATGGCGTCCTCTGCCGCAAAGGTGACGGCATTGGCGCCGGTGACGGCTTTGGAGTCCTGGGGATCTGCGTAGGCCCAGGCGTGGGAACCGTAGACGGTGCCGTCCACCGTGCCCAGATAGAAGGTGTAGTCGCCGGCATCCAGCACATAGCACTGGTTGACGGTGTCATCGTAGGAGGCGATGTCCTCGGCGTCCACCGTGATGGTCACGGTCTGGCTGGCGCCGGGGTCCAGCAGGTCGGTCTTGTCAAAGCCGCAGAGGACCACTTTGGATTTCTCAATGCCGCCGGCGATGTAAGGGGTCTCGACGTAGAGTTCCACCACATCCTTGCCGGCCACATCGCCGGTGTTTTGGACCGTCACATCCAGGGTGAAGGTCCCATCCTCATAGGAAGCCCGGTCGATGGTCTGGGTAAAGGTGGTGTAGGACAGGCCGTAGCCGAAGGGATAGACCACGCCGTTTTCCCGGTTGTAGTAGGGATCGGTCACGCCCCTGGGCATCTGGCTGGCGGTGAAGTAGCCGGTGGCTGCGGCAGTCTCATAGAAGCGGTAGCCCACATAAATTCCTTCCTCGTAACCCACAAAGAGGATGGGCCGCTGGGAGGTGCTGCCGTCGGCGTCGGTATAGGAGATGGTGGTGTCGTACTGGTTGGGGAAGGCAGCGTCGGGGTCATAGTAGACCCGGCTGCTGAAGTTCTCCATGGCGGGGTTGGCCAGCAGGTCGGCGGCGTAGGTGTCGGCCAGACGGCCCGAGGGGTTGACGGTGCCGTTGAGCACATCGCCGATGGCGTAGAAGCCCTGCTTGCCGGGGCCGCCCACAAAGAGGATGGCGTCCACCTTGTCGTCATCGGCCAGCTCGCCCAGCTCCATGGTGTTGTTGGCGTTGATGATGACGATGACCTTGCCGTTGTCGCCCCGCAGTTCCTCTGCCTTGGCCAGGACGGCTTCCTCCTCGTCGGTGAGCTCCAGATAGTGTTTGTCGGGGTTGATGCCGTAGGCATTGACGCTGCCGCCGGTCTTGGTCATCTCGGTGGGGCAGTCATGGTATTCGCCGCCGCCCCGGCCGATCCAGACGATCTGGATGTTGTTGGCCGCGGCGTCCGACTGGGCGCAGGCTTCGGCCACCAGCTGGGCGTTCAGTTCGGGCACGTCCCAGGCCGCCTGATAGGTCTTGCTCACCGAGGGGCGGGCCGGCGCGGTGTTGGTGTCCTCGTCGGAATAGTAGCCGTTGGCCTTGGTGACCATCCACTCGGTGTAGTGCTGGTTGGACCAGTCCAGATAGTAGTTTTCCAGCTCCTCATTGATCTGGATTCCGGCGGCGGCCAGGGCCTCCTTGGGAGAGACCAGGCCATCCGAGCCCACAGCGCCGGAGCCGGAACCGCCGGTGCTGGGATAATAGAAAGACCAGCCCAGCGCGTTGACGGTGATGGGGTTGGATGCCGACAGCGCGGCGCCGCCGTTGGTCAGGGGCAGGGCGTTGTTCTGGTTTTTCAGCAGAACGATGCCCTCCGCCTCGGCCCGGCGGGCCAGTTCGGCGCCCTGGGCGGCGGTGTCCTCGGGGATCATGCCCTCGGCGTTCAGGCCATAGTAGTCGGTGTTCCAGGCCTCGGTGCCGGGTGCGGCTTTGATGGAGATGGACGCTTCGCCAAATACCGCATCCATGACCGTGCTCCAATACTCCATCACGCAGGTGATTACGATGGAGGTAGCCAGCAGTACCGCGGTGACTGGCATGAAAATTGCCATAAACCTGCGGCTGCTCATTTTCTTCTTTGCATCCGTCATTGTCTCCTACTCCTTTTATGCAGTGCAGCAGTGATCGTGCGTCCGTGCAGCAGGGACGCGGGGGAATCGGTGGGGAAGCGCCGCGGCCGCCTCCCTTTCGCTGTGCCCACTCTACCACATCTCCCAAAAGAATAAAACATCTGTTTCTTTTTTTGTCGTTTTCACTACACGGTTTGCAAAAAAGAACCCGGCGCGGTGAGCGCCGGGTGAAAAGCGGTTTTCAAGCGGATGGGGCGGGACTGGGGAGAATCACATCCAGGCAGAACAGATGGTCTTTTGCGTGGACCGACATCTCGCCGCCGTACTTTTCGGCGGTCATCTGGATGCTGCGCAGTCCAAAACCGTGATAGCTCTTGTTTTCCTTGGTGGTACGGGGCAGCGCTGCGCTGCCGGTGCGGTCGGGGCCCTCGTAGTAATTCTCCACATGGATGGCCACCAGCGTTCCCCGCCCTTTGACCGACAGATGCAGGAATCGCTTGTCGGGGTCGGACAGCTTCTGCAAGTATTCGATGGCGTTTTCGGTGGCATTGCCGAACAGGGCATAGATGTCGGCGGCTTCCAGATGATTGAGCCGGGCGCCGTCCGCAATATAGCTGAAGGTAATCTGTTTGGACTGACAGATCATGCTCTTTTCGGTCAGGACCAGATCCAGGGATTCGTTGCCGGTGCGCACGATCGTATCGTAGCGGTTGACGGCCTCCTCCATGCCCCGCAGGGCGTTTTCGTCCACCACCTTGCGCAGAAGCCCCAACTGGTGTTTCAGGTCGTGGTGCTTGATGTTCAGCAGTTCCATGCTCTCCTTGCGGATTCTGTATTGTTCCTCTTTTTGGGCCAGCATCTGTTGCAGGCGGTCGTTGTCCTGTTCCAGCTGTTTGCGGGAGAGGACGCCGAACTGCAAAAACAGAATCAGCACGCAGCAGAGCAGATTGTAGACGTTCTCCAGCAGCACCGAAGCGGGATCGGCGGCCGTGTTGAGGACGGTGACCATGTGCAGCACGATATTCACCGCAATGCCCAGCCCCGAAAAGGCAATCAGCGGTTTCCGCCCCAGACTGAGATCCTCGTTGCGCGTGGTTTTCTGGTTGAGGAAGTAGCCGAAATACCAGTAGAGCAGGAAATAGCAGTTGGCGTAGGCCAGAAGCGTCAGGGGGTTGATGCCGCTCTGGATGGTGGCTTCGCCATAGGGGTTCAGGGCGGTGCCCATCCGGGCCAGCAGTCCAGCCAGGTTCAGCCCGGTGACGATCATATTGTAGACCACAAAGGTAATGTGCTGCACCGAATAGGCCGCAATGCCGCAGAAGAGGATATTCCACCAGCTCTCGTCGAAACAGGCCTTGCAGCCGAGGAGGGTGACGAAAAAGAGGGCAAAAAACAAGATCGAATTGGACCAGACGGTGTAGGGGCCCAGGGGATACAGCGCGGCCGCGGCAAAACAGAACGCCAGGCTGACCGCCAGCCGCAGCAGAAACTGCGGACGGCGGCGCAGTTTATGGCAAAAAATCGCCTCAGCCGCCAGCAATTCCACCAGAAAGATGATCTTGTATGCGGCAAGCTGGGTCAACTGGAGCATGGCTGGACACCTCCTGTCAGGCAGGTTTCACTGCCCCCCAAAATATTCCGACATCTGCTGCAAAAAGGCCTTGCGCCGGGTGCGGCTGATGAGCAGCCGGTCGCCGCCCACCACCACATCGCTGCCCTCCACACTGCGGACATACCGCAGGTTGACCAGATACCCGTTGTTGCAGCGGGCAAAGTTCTGGCCGGCCAGCTGTTCTTCCAGCTTTTTCAGACTGCCGGTGGTGTCAAACACCCCGTCCTCGGTGTGAAAGATGGTGTGATGGTTGAGCATCTCGATGTAGTGCACCCGGGCCGAGTCCAGGCGGTAGGTGCCGTCTTTGGTGTGGAGGACCAGCGGCGCCCCCTGCTCGGTTTGCAAGCGGCTGCGCGCTTTGGTCAGGGAAGCGGCCAGACGGTAATAGCTGACCGGCTTGACGATAAAGTCCATCGCATCCACCGCATAGCCCTCGATGGCAAACTGCACCATATTGGTGATAAAGATCAGCACCAGCTGCCGGTTGCGCTGCCGCAGCTGATGGGCCACTGTCATCCCGTCCAGCCCCGGCATCTGGATGTCCAGCAGCACGATATCAAATTCGCCGGGGTCCTGGCGCAGGAACTTCTGTGCATCGGCAAACAGCGAGATGTCAAAGTGCTGGCTGTTTTCCTGCTCATAGCGATGCAGGCAGTTCTCCAGCAGGACCCGCTGCTCCTGTTCATCGTCCACCACCGCAATCCGCAGCATACCGCATCTCCCTCCCCGTGTCGGAGTTAAGTTTTTTCTGTATTATAGCATAAACCGTTCCCAACGACAACTTCAACAGCGAAGCGGCGCATTTCGCTATAATACCGAAACCGGTCTGTGGGACTGCCGGAAAAGCGAGGCGATCTGGCCAAACGGCTGCCCCGGTTTGTTCCGGCGGGCTGATTTTGCTATAATAGACCCAAATCAACCCAAAGGAAGTTGCTGCCTATGTCCTATTATAAAATCCTGATTGTGGAAGATGACCCGGTGATCCGGGAACAGCTGCGGCTTTTGCTGGCCGGCAGCGGATACCAGGCCCAGGCCGTCGCCGACGTTCCGGCGGCCATCCGGCAGATGGAAAGTTTTGGGCCCCATCTGGTGGTTTTGGATATTGGATTGCCGGGGGCCAGCGGGCTGGAACTCTGCGCACAGATTCGCTCCGTTTCAAATGCGCCCGTCGTCTTTGTCACCAGCAGCAATAACGACCTGGACGAACTGAACAGCATCCTGCTGGGCGGTGATGCCTTCATCACCAAGCCTTACAATCCGGCCATTCTGCTGGCCCGGATTGCATCTCTGCTTCGCCGGGCTTATCCCGCCGCCGGGGAAGAGCTCCTCCGCTGGAAAGGCGCCGTTCTTCATCCCGAAAGCGGCAAACTGGAATACCAGGGCCGGACGGTGGAATTGACCCGCAACGAACAGAAAATCCTCTGGTATCTGTTCAAGCACGCCGGGACCATCTGTCCCCGGGCGGATTTGATCGATTTTCTGTGGGACAACCAGCTCTACATCGACGACAACGCCCTCAGCGTCCATGTCAGCCGAATCCGGGAAAAGCTGAACGCCATCGGGCTGGAGGGATTCATTCAGACCAGGCACCGGCAGGGGTATTTGATATGAAGCATTGGAGAGATCGACTCCCGGCGGTGGTGGTGAACCTTCTGGGGCTGACAGCGCTGGTTTTGTTTTTGCTGGCGGGCGGCAATGGACCAGGAACGGTTGCGCTGGTGGCCGCCGTCTGGCTGGGGGTGCTGGCGGCCTGGCTGGCGGGCAGCTGCCTTTTGGAAAAGCGGCGGCTCAAGGCCCTGCTGGCCCAGGCGGAACAGCTGGACGAGCGGTATCTTCTGGCCGAAATCCTGCCCCCGCCGGCAACGGCAGAGGAAGCAGTTTACCGCCGTCTGATGCAGATGGCGGAAAAGTCGATGCTGGAACAGGTGGGCACAGCTCAGCGGGAGCGCAGAGAATACCGGGAATACATAGAGCAGTGGATTCATGAGATCAAGACCCCCATCACAGCGGGGAAGCTGCTCTGTGAGAATGACCGCAGCCCCCTCTCCCGGGAAATGCTGGCCCAGCTGGAACGGATCACCCACTACACCGAACAGGCCCTCTACTATGCCCGCAGCGAGCACACCGAAAAGGACTATCTCATCCGGGAAATCCGTCTGGCCGACATGGTCCATGGGGCCATTGCCGACAACAAATACCTGCTGCGTCAGAACCGGGTGGAAATCATGGCAGAGGAGATGCCCGGGACCATCTGCACCGATGACAAGTGGGTGCGGTTTATTCTGGATCAGCTGATCGGCAACGCGGTGAAATACCGTGGACCGTCGCCCCGGCTGCGCTTTGCCTCGGAGGAAAGGCCGGGGCAGATCTGCCTTATGGTGGAGGACAACGGCATCGGCATCCCGGCGGCGGACCTGCCCCGGGTCTTTGAAAAGGGTTTCACCGGCCAGAATGGCCGCGCCGTCCACAGTTCCACCGGCATCGGGCTGTATCTCTGCAAGCGGCTGTGCGACAAGCTGGGCATCGGGCTGGAAATCACTTCCCGGGAAGGGGCGGGGACGGCGGTCCGGCTCATTTTTACGGTCAATGATTATATCGCAGGGGCGATTTGAACCCACCCGCCCTTTTGGCGGACCCCCGGCCTGCGGCAGAAACAGCGCGGCGAAGCTGGCGCAACGCTCCGGCTTTTGCAAGCGGGCTCCGCCCCGCGCCGCAAAAATCGGCTAAGCGCAAGAGGGGGGATTCGATCCCTTTCATTTTTGTAAGAATTGCGCAAGGAAACCTGATACACTCGGGGCCGGACATCCTGTACAATGGAACCAGAGGTGAGATGTGATGAAAGAAATACTCAGACTGGAACACATTCAAAAGGTGTACGGCAACGGCGGCAGCATCACCAAAGCCATCCGGGAGATCAGCTTCAGGGTGGAGGAAGGGGAGTTTGTGGGGATTATGGGGGCGTCAGGTTCGGGCAAGACCACCCTGCTCAACTGCATTTCCACCATTGACGCGGTCAGTGCCGGGCATATTTACCTAGACGGCCAGGATGTCACCGAAATCAAGCCCAAAGACCTGGCCCGGTTCCGCCGGGAAAAGCTGGGCTTTGTCTTTCAGGACTTCAACCTGCTGGATACCTTGACCATCGGGGAGAATATCGCCCTGGTGCTGGCCATCAACAGGACCCCCGCCGGCCAGGTGGAAGAAAAAGTCCGGGCCATGGCCCAAAGGCTCAGCATCCAGGACATTCTCTCGAAATATCCCTATCAGGTGTCGGGCGGCCAGCGGCAGCGGTGCGCCTGTGCCCGGGCTTTGATTCATGGGCCGCGGCTTTTGCTGGCCGACGAGCCCACCGGCGCCCTGGACAGCCATGCAGCCCAGATGCTTCTGACTACCTTTGCGGGCATTCACCGCCAGATGGGGGCCACCATCCTGATGGTGACCCACGACGCCTTGACCGCCAGCTATGCCCAGCGGATTTTGTTTTTGCGGGATGGCGAAATCTTCACCGAGCTGCGGCGGGGCAGCGAGACCCGGGGGACCTTTTTTGAAAAGATTTTGCAGGTGCTGACCATGCTGGGAGGAGGGGCGCAGGATGTACGCTAAGTTGATTCTCCGCAGCGCCCGGCGGTCGGCCCGGGATTACCTGATCTATATCGTCACCATGACCATCTGTGTGACCCTGTTCTATGCCTTTTTGTCGGTGTCCAGCCGGTTTTACAAGCCGGACATCGGGGTGGAGTACCATTTCACCATCCTCAGCGACGGGATGAAGGTGGCCATCTGCACGGTGACCCTGCTTTTGTTGTTTCTGATCCGGTTTGTCAACCGGTATATGCTCCGCAGCCGCCAAAAGGAATTCGCCCTGGAGGCCGTCCTGGGAATGGAACAGCGGACCATCGCCCGGCTGTTTTTTGCTGAAACCCTTCTGATGGGCGGGATTTCGGTCCTGCTGGGAATCGGTCTCGGGGCGGTGTGCTCCCAGTTCATCACCGCCCTGCTGCTGACCAGCTACGGCCAAACCTATCACCCGGTGTGGACCTTGTTCCCGGACACGGCGGCGTGGACGGTAGGCTTTTTCCTGCTGAGCTTTCTGGCGGTGGGCTTGTTCAACACCCGGACCATCCGCCGGACCAGAATCATCTCGATGCTGTCCGCCGGACGGGAAAACGAAGCGCCCCTCCAGAAGGGCCATTGGATGCAGGAGGTGACAGCCCTGTATCTGCTTCTCGCGGCGGTGATGACAGTTCAGGGCGGGCGGATGCTGGTTCTCGGTGGGGACAGCCGGTTCGCCCTGCCGGTACAGGTGATGTTCTGGGCCAACATTCTGGCCCCGGCGGGGCTGCTGGTTTGGGGAGCGGTCTGGGCGGTGAAATTGCGGAGACGGGGCTTTCCGGTTCTGGTGCTGGGGCTGACGGCGGGCGCCTTTCTCTGTATCCTGTCTGCGGCCAGCGTGCTGGTGCTCCAGCGTCGGTATCTGCTGGTCTTTGGGGCGGGCGGCATCAACCAGGCACTGATTTTTCTGCTGGCTGACCTGCTCTTTCTGCTCTGCGGGGTGATTTGGCTGGCAAGTACCCTGTTGGTCTGGCAGAAGGAGCACAGCCCTGCCTGCCGCTACCAGGGCACCAACCTCTTCTTTTTCGGGCAGATGATCTCCAAACTCCGCACCACCAGCAAGACCATGACCTTGGTCAGCGTGACGCTGGTGCTGGCCATCCTTTTGTTTGCGGCGGCCCCGGTGCTGGCAGGCTGGGCCAACGGCTATCTGGAGGCCCGCGCCGTCTGGGATATCCAGCTCTATTCCCGCTACAACGATGTCCGCGACACGTCCGACCTGCCCCGGGGCAATTATGACGCTGTGACCCGGTTTCTCACCCGGGAAGGGATTGCGGCCGCGGCAGACTGTACCTTCAGCCTGTATCTGCCCCGGCAAGAGGACTTTTACAACCGGGCGAAATATGATTTCCCGGTGGCGGCCCTTTCGCTCAGCGACTACAACGCCCTGCGGTCCATGCTGGGCCTTGCGCCGGTGACCCTGGGAAAGGGGGAATTCACCACCCAGTGGAAGGCCATCGCGTCGGAGAGGGACCGGGAAGCCTTTTTGACGGAACATTCCACCGTCACAACAGACGCCGGCGTCCTGACCCTGGCAGACCAGGGATACCATGCCGACCCCATGGGGGAGACCTTTTACAACAGCTATACCGATGTGGTGTACATCTTCCCGGACGAGGTCTGCGCCCGGCTGCTGCCGGTGATGCGCTGCCGCTATATCATGACGGCCCGGCCGCTGCCCTACGAGACAGCCCGGGCCCTGGAACAGGTCTTTTCGGACTGCTATCCCGAGCAGGCCCCCGGCGGGGCCGAATACGCCATCCGGCTGCGGACCCTCCAGGTCAACAGCACCCGGGCCAGCAACTTCGTCTTGCAGGCGGCCATGCTCTATGGGGCGGTGGTGTTGATAGTGATTTGCCTGACCGTCCTGTCCCTGCAGCAGCTGCTGGACGCCGGACAGTACCGGCACCGCTTTTCGGTGCTGCGAAAGCTGGGTGTGGAGGAACAGGAAATCCGCCGCCTGGTGGTGCGGCAGCTGGGCTTTTGGTTTGGGCTGCCGGTGGGGGCCGCGGTGCTGGCGGGAACAGCTCTGGCCGGATGCTTTGTCCTGGTGGTACAGGCGGAAATCAACGCCTACATCGGCTTTGGAGCCCTGGCCGTCCAGCTGGGAATGACGGCGGTGATTCTGGCCGTCCTGCTGGGATGTTATTTTGCCAGTACCTGGGTGCTGTTTCAACGGGCCATTGAGGCTTGATATGCAGATTTCCAGACGAAAAGGACGCGTTGTTTTTCCGGTCCGGCCTCTGCCGAAAAAGTTTTCGCGCTTCTTGACTTTCCCAAAAGCTGCGGTATTATCTTTTTACGAGATCAATGTGTGAAAAGGTGCCGGTTGTCCCGTGGTGCCGGGCAGAGGCAGGATGGGGGAGAAGTCTGTGAAACTGATTTTGCGCTATATGAAACGGTATGCGGCCCGCATTGCCCAATCCATGGGAATCAAGCTGTTGGGCGCGGTGACCGAACTGATGATTCCCTACATCCTGGAATACCTGATTGACGAGGTGGTCCCGCTGGGCCAGCTCAGCCAGGCCGTCCTCTGGGGCGGCTTGATGATTCTCACCGCCCTGGTGACCCGGCAGCTGAACATTGCAGCCAACCGCCTGGCGGTGGACAATGCCCACAATGTCTCCTATGACATCCGGCAGGACCTGTTCACCCGGACCGCCAACCTGTCGGGGGCGCAGTTTGACCGGCTGGGCCTGCCCAGCCTCATCAGCCGGATGACCAGCGACAGCTATAATGTCCAGTCCTGCGTCCAGTCTCTGCAAACCATGTGCATTCGGATGCCCATCCTGTTGCTGGGCGGCATCGGGGTGACCATGGCCATGGACCCGGTCCTCTCGGGCATCCTCTGCGTCATTGTGCCGGTGCTGATTGTGGTGATCCTCACCGTCTCCCGGTATGGCATTCCTCTTTATCGCAAGGTGCAGGAAAAGCTGGACGACGTGGTCCGAATCATGCGGGAGGATATCACCGGCATCCGGGTGGTCAAGGCCCTGTCCAAAACCGAGTATGAAAAGGGCCGGTTTGGCGCAGCCAATGACGCCATGACCCGGGCCGACATCAAAGCCAGCATCATCATGGCCATCCCCGGCCCGCTGATGCAGATGTGCCTGAACACAGGCTTGACCCTGGTGGTCTGGATCGGCGCAGGCCGGGTCAACAGCGGACAGATCAAGCCCGGTGTGATTCTGGCCTTTCTGACCTACTTCAATATGGTGATGCAGGGCGTCATGGGGGTCAACCGGATTTTCATGATGATCAGCAAGGCTTCCGCCTCGGCCAACCGGATCGGCCAGGTACTGGCCGCCCCCATTGACCAGAAAGTCCTGTCTCCCGAGCAGGCCAAAAAGCCCGCCGGCGATGAATTCATCCGGTTTGAACATGTCACCTTCAGCTATCACGAGGGGACAGAAGGGTCGCTGGCCGAGAGTGAGCGGGAACAGTGCCTCTATGATATCAGCTTTGCCCTCAGGAAGGGGGAGAGCCTGGGGATCATCGGCCCCACCGGCTGCGGCAAGACCACCATCATCAATCTACTGATGCGGTTTTACGACGTGGAGAAGGGCGGGGTCTTTGTGGACGGCCGGGACGTGCGCAGCTACGAAAAGGATGAGCTGCGCCGCAAATTTGGCGTGGTGTTCCAGAACGACATGGTCTTTTACAACACCCTGCGGGAGAATATCCGGTTTGGACGGCCGCTGAACGACGCCGACCTGATGCGGGCGGTGGAGGATGCCGTCGCCGCCGAATATGTGGATTCGCTGGAAGAAGGGCTGGACTATCAGGCCGACATCAAGGGCGCCAACCTTTCGGGCGGACAGAAACAGCGGCTGTTGATTTCCCGGGCCCTGGCGGGCCATCCTGAGATTCTGGTGTTGGATGATTCGTCCTCGGCGCTGGACTACAAGACCGACGCCGCTTTGCGGAAAGCGATCTTTGAACATTACCGGGATTCCACCACCATCATGATTGCCCAGCGGGTCAGCTCGATCCAGAACATGACCCATATTCTGGTGCTGGACAACGGCCGCTGCATTGGCTATGGAACCCACCAGCAGCTGCTGGAAAGCTGCCCGGCCTACCAGGAAATTTACCAGGCCCAGATGGGCGCCCTGGCCTGAGGAAAGGAGGAATCTGTAATGCCGTCGAGAGGACCCCGCGTCAAAGCGGAAAAGCCCCGGGATGCCCGGGGCACATTGGTACGCATCCTGCGCTATATGGTGGACTACCGGTATCTGGTGCTGTTCCTCCTGGTCTGCACCTTTGCCAGCAACATCGGCAACCTGCTGGGCCCGTCCTTTGCGGGCAAGGCCATCGGCGCCGCCGCCGGGCCGGGACAGGTGGATTTCGCCACCGTGGCCCACTATGCCAAATGGATGCTGGCAGCTTACCTGTTCAGCAACATCATGTCCTTTCTGGTCAACCAGGGGATGATGCTGGTGGGCCGCCGCGTTGCCAACCGGATGCGGCGGGACGTGTTCCACAAGCTGATGGTGCTGCCGGTGAGCTACTTTGACCGCAATCAGGCCGGCGATATCATCAGCCGGGTATCCTACGACATCGACGTGGTAACCACCAGTCTTTCGTCGGATCTGGTCCAGATCATGACCAGTATTGTGACGGTGGTGGGCTCCTTTTTGATGATGTGCATCATCTCGCCGCCCATGACCCTCTGTCTCTTTGTTACGGTGCCGCTGGCGGTGGGATTCACCCGCTATATGGGCAAGCGCACCCGGCCTCTTTATTCCCAGCGGAGCGCGGCCTACGGCAAAATGAACGGCTATGTGGAGGAAATGTTCTCGGGACAAAAGACCATTCTGGCCTACGCCTATGAGAACGACGTATGCCAGGAGTTCAGCGGGATCAACCATCAGGCCGCCGATGCCTATTGCGCCGCCGACACCCTGGGCATGACCACCGGCCCCACCGTCAACATGATTAATAACCTGGGCCTTTCGCTGATCGGCCTGCTGGGTGCGGTGCTGTATATGTTCGGGCTGGCGGGGATGGAACAGATTTCGGCCTTTGTCCTGTATTCGCGCAAGTTCAGCGGCCCCATCAATGAGATTGCCAACATCATCAACGAGATTTATTCGGCGCTGGCGGCGGCGGAGCGGGTGTTCGCCCTGCTGGACCAGCCGGAGGAGACGGCCGACCGCCCCGACGCTGTTGTTTTGACCGACGTGAAAGGGGAGGTGGAGGCGCAGCATGTCAGCTTCGGCTATCTGCCGGGCCGGACGGTGCTCCACGATCTCAGCCTGAAAGCCGAGCCGGGCCAGACCATCGCCATTGTGGGCCACACCGGTGCGGGCAAGACCACCATCATCAATCTGCTGATGCGGTTTTACGACGTGGATGCGGGCGAAATCCGGGTGGACGGCAAAGAACTCCACCAGCTGACCCGCAGCTCTCTCCGCCGGGCCTATGCCATGGTCTTACAGGACACCTGGGTGTTTCAGGGAACCATCTTTGAGAATATCGCCTACGGCAAAGAAGGGGCCACCCGGGAAGAGGTGGTGGCAGCGGCCAAAGCGGCCCGGATTCACGATTACATCATGCGGCTGCCCGATGGCTATGACACCGTCATCAGCGAGGACGGCGGCAACATCAGCAAGGGACAAAAACAGCTTTTGACCATTGCCCGGGCCATGCTCTATGACACCCAGATGCTGATTCTGGACGAGGCCACCAGCAATGTGGACACCAACACCGAGCAGAAAGTCCAGAAGGCCATGCAGGAGCTGATGCGGGGCAAGACCTCCTTTGTCATCGCCCACCGCCTGTCCACCATTCAGAATGCCGACAAGATTTTGGTGATGGAGCACGGCGATGTGATGGAGCAGGGCACCCACGCCGAACTGATGGCAAGGAAAGGGGTCTACTATAAACTGTACGCTTCCCAGTTTGAATGAGGAAGAACCAGGGCGCAGGTTCTGCATAAGGGCCGCCCGTGCCAAAATCCGTGACATAGCCATTGTGAAAACCGCTCTGCTGGTTGATTCAGCCAGCAGGGCGGTTTTTTGGCCCTGGTGGAGACCGGTCCGCGCAGCAATTCAGGACGCGCACAGGCTGCCGGCGTCCGCTATGGGCCGTTTCATTTCCACCGATGGAATCCAGCGGGACGCCGGAAGGTGAAACCGCTTGTCCATCCGATAAAATAGGGACTGTTGCGAAAAGTGCCGATTTATGATACATTAAATCTTGTACAAAAGTCTGCGAAAGAGAAGCCAATCGTAAAACAGTTTGGAAGTTATGAACAAGATTGACAGCAAAAAGGGCGTGGCGCTTCTGATGTGAAATGGATGAGATGGAGAGAGGGAAAGGGGTGTGAAGGTATGGTCTGTCTTTATCCACTTCGGATTTATCAGG
This sequence comes from uncultured Faecalibacterium sp., assembly GCA_944385995.1. GTDB lineage: Bacteria > Bacillota > Clostridia > Oscillospirales > Ruminococcaceae > Faecalibacterium. Next base: position 20,671 of record CALWZL010000003.1, on the reverse strand, counting down.
AGATTGGATACATTGTCATTCACAAGAAGGTCAAGACACAGGATTTCATCAACTACTATTCGTTGAGCAATTACCAATACAACGCGGATGCCAAGAGCATTCAGGAACTGGAGCGGGACTATGGAATCTGCTGCACCTTTGGCAAGGAGCAGATTTCCTTTGAAGTGACAGATCCAGACCTGTATGACAATACATACCGCAGCTTGTGCTGCTTTTTCAACCAGTATGATACCCATGACGCCACGGACAGCAAGTTTCTTCTGCGGTTCCAGATTCTGGAGATGCTGCTGCAAAAGGATGGGATGATTAAGATTGATGAGATGGTGGACGCCATGGGGTATGCCCGCAGTACCATTCGTGCGCCACTCAAACAGGCGAGGGAATACCTCAGCAGCTATCAAATTGAAACAGAGTCGCTCCCGCATCATGGAATCCGGGTGCTGCAAAATGAGCTGCGGATCCGGCGCTGTCTCATCAGCCTGTACAACTGGTTCGATATTAACCTAATCAAGCGCTCGGTGGACCCCTGGCTGGAATTCCTTCAGCACGAAAAATATGCCCAGCTGGTGGAATTGGCAGACGCCGTACTCAAACAGGAAAACTTCATGGTACAGCAGATTGACCGGCGAAAGCTGCGGTTTTACCTGGTAATCCAAAACGAAAGAATCAAGGAGGGCAAACAGATTCTCTCCCTGGAGTCACTGGACCGACGGATGATCGACTACATCCTGCAGGATACGGCCCTGATTGCGGCGGCCCGGCATTTATGTGAAGCGCTGGAAGCAGCATTTGCCTTTGGTCCCTATACGGAACAGGAAATTCTGTCTGTGGCGCTGTTTTTATTTTCTGGGCGTAAAAAAGAAGGGGCAGACCTTGCATTTATCACCCGGGAATACTTTCAGGAATATCAGGACCTGTGGAAATTGGTTTGCAGGTGCTTTTTTGGACGGTATGGCATCTCCTTTTACAACAGCGAAATTCACGACGACGTGGCAAGTGAAATTGCCAATTTGATCCTGCAAAATCATATGAAGATGCTGGCCGAAAAGGGAATGCGGTTTCATGGCCGGTCTGCGGTGGTCTATGATGCGCCCCTGATGCTGCAGACAGCGGAAGAACTGCGGCGGATGCTCAGCGAATACTACGGTTACTCCGTCCCCCTGTCCCATCTGATTCCGCTGGTGGATGTCTTTGCCTATTTGATTCCCTTTCTGCCCTATCATTTCCCCCAGGTTCGGGTGGCCATCGAGTCCAGAAACAGCAGTTATGGAGCACAACTGTTTGCCCGGCTCATCCGCCAGAAGGCAGAGGCAAAGTGGAACAACCAGCTCAAGGTGGACTGCTTTGAACACGATGCTGCCATGCTGAATGGCGAACAATTGTACCAAAATTATGATCTGGTCTTGTGCGACCACCCGCTGTCAGGAGAGAAAGCGGTGGTCTATACCTCCCGGATGACCAATCTGGATCAGCTTTTGTATATGAGCCGGGACCTCTGCTTTGATACCCTCAAGGCCAGAGATGGCGTCATCCGGTCCGAAGATCTGGCGGTGCAGGATGAAGCGGGGCTGATGGCTTTTCTGGCAGAAAAAAAGTCCGACCTGTTTTCGGAACAGGACCGGGCCCATGTGCATCAGGCGGTAAGCTATCAAAATCGGATGGCGGTGATGATCCTGAACGGGAAGGGCGTGCAGCAAAATTGCCTTGTGCTGGGAAACTTGCAGACGCCGATCAGCTTTTTCGGACAGGAAGTGGACAAATATGTGTTTTTGGCGGCGGAATTGTCCCAGGACAACATCCTGTTTTACAATACATTTTTGTCAGAACTGGCGGGAGAGGGGCTGTTTTTCTATACCCTCCGCCTGAATCCAGACTTTCAAGTGGTGAATGATCGCTTGAATGTTCTGCTGCAATAAAAATCAAAATCGATTTGGTGAGATCCATCCCGGGCTGCAGGCCGGATGGATCTTTTCTTTTTGGAAAAGGAAAGAAATGTTGGATGACACTGGACGAAATTACCCTCTGATTTTGTTTACCGTGCATAATTTTTGTGCTTTTCGTGTAAAAAACACGCGTGGAAAACATCCTCCGGTTCCGGTATAGTAAAAGCACAATCCAGCTGCGGTGAATGCACCCGGCGAAAGAGACATTGAATGGAGGAGAAATGTTGTATGGTAGTCCAGTTGAGACTCGATGAGCGTTTGATCCATGGCCAAGTGGCTGCGGCGTGGGCGCGGGCGTTGGATATGACGCATATTGTCTGTGCCAGTGATGCTGCGGTCAAGGACACTTTGCGGACCAAGGTGCTGCTGATGACGGCTCCACCCAACAAAAAGGTGTTTGTCAAGTCGGTGGATGAGACGATTCGGCTTTTGTCCGATCCGAGGGCCGAAGCCATGAAAATTTTTCTGATTACAGACAACCCCCGCGATGCGGTCAAACTGGTAAAGGCGCTGCACATTCAGGAAGTGAACGTTGCCAACTACCACAAAAAGCAGGCAGAGCAGAAGGTTCACATCACGGATGTCTGCGTGACAGATGCGGAAGAAATTCCGGTGTTGGAAGAACTGGTCCAGGCTGCCGGCAGCGTATATTCCCAGATGCTGCCCACGGTGGATAAGGTGGAGTTCCAACCGCTGATCGAAAAGGCAAAAGCAAATCTGTAATGTAAAAGGAGGGTGCAACAATGTTGGTTCAGGCTTTGCTGGTGGCATTGGCCTATTACCTCGCGTGGTTTTTGGATGGTGCTCTGGGATTCCAGACGGCGACCCGGCCGATTGTTCTGGGCACGCTGACGGGCCTGCTCTGCGGCGACATCACCACCGGCGTGGTGATTGGTGCAGCGCTGGAGGCTGTTTACATGGGGATCTCGGGCATCGGTGGCGTCACTGCGGCTGACTACCGTTCGGCCACCGCCATCGCCACGGGAATCGCCATCATGTCGGGCATTTCCATGGAAGAGGGAATTGCACTGGCAGCGCCTGTTGGCGCGATCTGTGTTGGTCTGATGAACCTGACAGCGGCCATGGGCAATTTGATGGAACCCGTTTACCTCAAGCTGGCAAAAGAAGGGAAGGTAAAGGAGTACGACCGGGTGATGTGGCTGTACGCGATTTTTGGACAGCATCTGGTGGATACCCTGGTCATTTTCCTCTGCTGCTATCTGGGATCGAATGTGATCCAGAGTGCCATGGATGCGATCCCGGCCTGGATCATGACGGGTTTGGGAGCTTCCGGCGGAATGCTGGTGGTCGTGGGCCTGTGCCTGATTGCGCAGGCAATCTGGTCCCATTCCACGGTGTTCTTTGTTCTGCTGGGTTTTGTCCTGACCAAGTATCTGTCGATGCCGATTATGGCGGTGGCAATCGTCGGTGCATTCCTGGCCTACATGGTCTTTGACCGGAACTATGCCATCCAGCAGGTTGCCAGAAAGGCTGAGTTTGCCTCGGGCAGCAGCAATCAGGAAGGAGAAGATTTCTATGGCTAAAATGGAACTCAGTGTACAGGAAAAACACCTGCTGCATCAGGCATATTGGGGTTCGCTGTCGTGCATGCGCGTCACGGGCAACGTGACCGGCCAGGGCAAATCCATGCTGCTGGCAGTCAATCCCTTCATCCAGAAGTATTACAAGACGGAGGAAGAAAAACGGGAAGCTGTGGTGCGCAACGCATCGGAGTTTGTCAACACCCACCAGACCATGTTTGGTCTTTTGGTCGGCATCGTCTGTGCAATGGAAAAGGAGCGCGCCGAGAAGGGGAATCTGGACGCAAGTTCCATCACCGGTCTGAAAGCCTCGCTGATGGGGCCGTTGGCGGGCATTGGCGATTCCTTCTTCTTCAACTGCTACCGTCTGATCGTGGCCAGCGTCGCCATCGGCCTGTCGGCCAACGGCAACTTGCTGGGACCGCTGTTCTTCTTCCTGTTCTATGGGGTGGGCCTGCTGCTGATCAAATATGTACTGCTGGTGCAGGGATATAAAAACGGCATTGCACTGGTGGACAAAGCATCGGAACAGGGGCTGATCCCTCTGCTGATGGATGCCTGCGGAGCCATGGGCGCCCTGATGATCGGTGCCCTGGTGGCGTCCAATGTCAAAGTCACCATCGCGCTGGCGCCTGTCATCAATGGGGCGGAAATTTCGATTCAGAATGTTCTGGATACCGTTATGCCGGGTCTGATGTCCCTGGTCGTGTTCTTCGTCTGCATGAAGCTGGTTCGGAAGGGCGTTTCTCCGGTCAAGCTGATTTTCTCCATCATGGGGATCTGCCTGGTGCTTGCATTCCTGGGCGTGTTCTGAATCAAAAGGAACTTGTGGAGGTGTGGCAAAAGCACATCTCCACAAACCATTTTGAAGAAAAGTGAGAGGCATAAGATGGAAAAACGGATTATTTTGATAACCCATTCGGCGATGGCGGCCGGCATGAAAAAGACGTTGGAGTTCATTGCGGGCGATTCCGGCGTGGTGGATGCCATCCAGGCGTATACCGTGGACCAGGACCCCGAAGTGCGGCTGCAGGAACTGCTGGAGCAATACCGGGAGGACAAAGTCATAATTCTTACCGATGTATTTTTCGGCAGTGTAAACCAGATGTGCGTCCCTTACATCAACCGGGGCGTGTTTCTGATGACCGGCGTCAATCTGCCGCTGGTGCTGGAGCTTCTGGACGCGGAACCGGAACAGATCAACCAGGCCTGTCTGGAGGAGCTGGTGCAAAAAGCGAGAGATGGCCTGCAGCTGATGAATACCGTGATGCAGGATACGCCAGAACAGGAGCAGGGAGAATTTCTATGAAGATTTTGGTGCAGTCAGATGATTATGGCTTTACAAAAGGCGTTGTGGCCGGAATGTGCGATGCGTTTGAAAACGGCCTGATTACCGCAACCGGCCTGTTCGCCAATATGCCGATTGCGGCCTATGCAGTGGAGCGGATCAAACAGTATCCGCAGATCTGTTTGGGAATTGACATCAATGTGAGTTCGGGGCCCTGTGTCGCAGATCCCGCCCAGCTGCCGACCCTGGTGGATCAGGCGACGGGCTGTTTTATCCCCACGTCGGTGCGGGTGCGGGACCCTCGCTGGGGACAGGACGTATTCAAACCCTATGAAGAAGTTGTAATCGAAGCCAGCGCGCAGATTGAAACGTTCATCCGCCTGACAGGGCGCAAACCGGAATACCTGCAAACCCATTCCACCAGCGGGAGCAAACAGTATCTCCGGGCTCTGCGGGATGTGGCGCACCAGTACGGGATTCCGTTTTCGCTGGAGGTATACCAGGCCTATGGGATACAGCTCCTGATGAAACAGCCTGCCGGTGATCCGTGGTCGTATGAGAACCAGACGGTGGACAAAGTGGAGCAGATGCTGGAACTTCTGGAGGAGAACCAGGACAAGGAATATGTGTGCATGCCCTCCCACTGCGGATTTGTGGACCACGACCTGATGGTATTAAGCCGCTGCAATCTTTCCCGCGCCTACGATCACGCATACCTGGTTTCGCCCCGCATCAAGCAATGGATTCAGGACCATGGCGCACAGCGAATCTCTTACCGTGATTTGCCGATGCCGCCGGTTCCTTCCAAAACAAGCCAGACAGACTGAACGGAAAAGGAGTACAGATACCATGAAAATGATTGTTCGCGCCGCAGACTATGCCATGACCGACAGCATTACGGATGGATGCCTGAAAGCCATCCGGGACGGCATTCTGACCGATGTGGGCCTGATGACCAACAACCTGCACCATGCAGCCCGCGCCGTGGAAGAGGTGCTGAAGTATCCCCGGATTTCGATTGGACAGGACCTGAACCTGGTGAGCGGGATTCCTGCCAGTGACCCGGCGCTGATTCCTTCCCTGGTGGACCAGGACGGCGTGATGATTTCATCGGTCCGGCGTAAAAAAGAAAACCGGTATGATATCCCCTATGAGGAGGCATACCGGGAGATGAAAGCGCAGGTGGAACGGTTTATCCAGCTGGTCGGGCGCAAGCCTGCATACATCACGGGCCATTCCCTGGCGACGCCCGAGGTGCTGCGGGGGATGAAGCAAATCTGCAAAGACTACGATATTCCCTTCGATTGCTTTTCACAGCCGGACCTCCCCACCGGCAGGCGCTGGTATTACAAGCATCAGAACGTGGACCCCCATGACCCCAAGCCGGCCTATAGCCTTGACGACCAGGCCAATACCGATGTGGTGGACCACATTCTCAGCGGCGGGCTGGGGTTTGACACAGACCGGCAGGCCTTTGGATTGCTGGCGACCCATTGCGGGTACTGCGACGGGGAACTTCTCTCCATGTCCACCTTTTCGGTGATTCGAGGGAGGGAAGTAGAGGCCCTCTGTTCGCCGCTGGTCAAGCAGTGGATGCAGGAGCACCACATTGAACCGATCAATTTTGACCAGTACTGGACGGAACGGAGGAACCTGACATGAAGATGATTGTCAGTGCCGCGGACTATGCCATGACAGAAAGCATTACAGACGGGTGCATCCGCGCCATTCGGGACGGCATTCTGGTGGATGTAGGCCTGATGACCAACAACGAGGCCTACGCCAGGCGGGGGGTGGAGGCATTGCGGCATTATCCCCATGTGTGCATCGGCATGGACTGGAATCTGGTCAGCGGAATCCCGGCCTGCCGGCCTGAGGAGATTCCGTCCCTGGTGGATTCTGACGGCCGTTTCCTGAAATCACAAGTCCGCAGGCTGCCCCGGTATGCAGAGGCCGACTTTGGCGACATTTACCGGGAAATGGAGCGCCAGCTGCAGCGCTTTATCCAGCTGGTGGGTCACACGCCGGCGTACATTCTGGGCCATTCCTGGTCCAGTCCGAATCTGGTCAGGGCGGGGTATGAATTGGCCGAAAAATATAAGGTGCCTGCCAATCTGGATGCCGCCAACGGCTTTGAGGCCAGATATGGATTCAAGCGGCCGACCCAAAGCTGGTATTTTTCCCAGGATCATATGGAAGGCCAAACCACAAGCGAGCTGATGCGTGCCCGAAAGAAGTTTGACGATGCAAATGTCCAGAAAGCCGTGGACGTGGTGGATTTTCTGGTGAAGGACAAGGGAAATCTTCTGCACAATGCCTACAGCTTGTTCCGCTGCCACTGCGGCTATTGCGATGCGGAACTGTTTGAAATGTCGACCTTCAATCTGGTACGGGTGCGGGACCTGGAGGCGCTGTGTTCTCCCAAAGTAAAACAGTGGATACAGGAACACGGCATCGAGGTGGTATCCATGGAGCAGGCCATGAAGGAAATGGACGCAAAAACCTAAAAAGTCCCCGTCCTTGGGAGCACAAGGGCGGGAACGCAGTGAAGCCAGGGAGGTTGAGATGAATCGTTTCTTTGTAAAAGAAAAAGACTTTTACAAGCTGCTGATCCAGTTGGCGCTGCCGGTGGTCTTTCAAAACATGATTACCATCGGCGTCAATATCATGGACACGGTTATGCTGGGCAGTTATGGGGAAGTACAGCTTGCCGCTTCCTCTCTGGCAAATGACTTTATCAATCTGTTTCAGTTTTTGGCCATGGGGATTGGGTCAGGCGCTGCCGTTTTAACGGCACAGTACGATGGCCGGCGTGATTTTGTCAATACGCGCAAATCCGTCACGCTGATGCTGCGATTCATTACAGCCGTTTCAGCCGGTTTTATGATTCTGGCGTTTCTGGCGTCGGGACAGATTATGCGGCTGTATACCACAGATGCAAGGGTGATCGAAAAGGGCGTGCTGTACATGAAGGTGAGCGCCATAACGTTTTTGCTCCATGGCTGGACCACCACCCTTACCCTGGTGCTGCGGTCCACACGGGAAGTCAGGATTCCACTGCTGGCATCCATCGGAAGCTTTTTTGTCAATATCTTTTTTAACTGGGTGTTTATCTTTGGAAAACTGGGAGCGCCCGAACTGGAGATCGCAGGGGCCGCACTGGGCACAGTGATCGCCAGAGTGTTTGAATTTGGTACAGTAGGCGGTTTTTTCTTTTTTGCCGAGCAGAAAATTCACTACCGCCTGCGGGATTTAACCATGCAGGTGGGCGACATCATGGGCGTTTACTTCCGTTACAGCGTGCCGGTCATGTTTTCCGATCTGCTGTTGGGAACGGGAAACAGCATGGTTTCGGTGGTGATCGGCCATCTGGGCACGTCTTTTGTTGCAGCAAACTCAGTGGTTGCCATGATCCAGAGGCTGTCCTCTGTCATGACGCAGGGATTGGCACAGGCATCGGCCGTAATCACCGGCAATCGGATCGGAAGGGGCGAACGGACACAGGCCATCGCGGAAGCGCGTACAATGATTGTGCTCAGCTGTCTGCTGGGACTTGTAACGGGCGGCATCATTCTATGGATTGGGCCGTACATCATTGGAACGTATCGTATTTCAGAGGAAACGAAGGAGATTGCGTTCCAGCTTTTATGGGCGATCAGCATCATGGTGGTGTTCCAGGCCATGCAGTCCACCCTTACAAAAGGGATCCTGCGGGGCGGGGGAGACACACGGTTCTGTGTGATTGCCGATGCGGGTTTCCTGTGGCTGGTATCCATCCCTCTGGGATGGGTCTGCGGCGTCCAGTGGGGTGCCTCCGCATTTTTGACCTATATATGCCTGAAACTGGATTGGACGATCAAAGTGTTTGTGTGCCTGTGGCGATTTAAAACAGGGCTGTGGATCCGAAAAGTGTAGGTTTCCGGCACACCCGATCAAAGGTCCTGGTCCGGTGCCTGGCCGTCGTGGGCCAGCCATTTGCATTCGGTCAATGCCATCTGGGTAAAGACGGCCCGGAAGGAAGAATCCTCGGGGCTGCAGGCGTAAATGCCGAACCGGATTGCCCCCTTGGCCTCGTGCAGATGGCAGATCCGCATCTGGTGGAACACCACGCCGTCCTCGGAGCATTCGATGCAGAAATCATCCTCCCGGCGGCTCAGCCGGTACCACATGGATTTCACGCCGGCAGGAATTTCGGTGGTGGCCCAGTCGGAATAGCCGTGGTTGGTGACGACGCTGCCCAGGTGCTGGAACTGCTCATTTTCGTACTCGATGGAGCCTTTGAGCCAGTTTTCGCTGTCCAGATACAGGACTACGCCGCACTGATCGAAGCGGTGATGGCTTTCGGCAAAGTCGGTCTTGACCACAAAGGAGAAGAAGGTTTCCTCAGTGGACATCTGGAGCACCGGCGCGTTGTCGTTGCGGAAATGGTAGTAGGTCCGCTGCCACAGATCGGTGTGGGGCTTGGTGACGATTTCAATCCGGTCCGGGGAAATCACGCAGCTTTCGGGCTGCCGGGTCCATTGCAGGTCTTTCACATCAAATTTCATTTCTGGTTCCTCCCATATTTCTTTTTGTCCTCGTCGGTGATCTTCCGCAGCACCCGGCAGGGATTGCCCACGGCAACCACTCCATCCGGGATGTCCCGGTTCACAAGGCTTCCTGCGCCGATCACCGTATTGCTTCCGATGGTGACCCCCGGCAGCACCGTCACCGAGGCCCCAAACCACACGTTATCTCCCACCGTGATGGGATAGGCATATTCCAGCCCCTGGTTCCGCTGTTCGGTATCCAGCGGATGCCCCGCGGTGGAAAAGGTGCAGTTGGGGGCAATGAACACATTGTCCCCAAAGGTGACCTTGGCGCCGTCCAGAATCACGCAGTTGTGGTTGGTGTAAAAATTTTCCCCGATTGCAATGTTGCACCCGTAGTCGCACCAGAAGGGGGCGGTGATGCAGAAATGTTCTCCCGTCTTGCCAAGGAGCCGGCGGATGATTTCCTCCTGTTCGGAAACAAGAGAGGGTTTGAGCTGATTGTAGGCAAAGCACAGGTCCTTGCAGCGGGCCCGCTCAGCCAGCAGTTCCGGGTCGTAGTTGGCATCGTACAGCAGTCCCTGCTGCATTTTTTCGCGTTCTGTCATCTTGTCTGATCCTTTCTGTCCATGGCGGTCCAATACATCCCCATCAGGTAATACCGGTCGGTGCTGGGGATAAACACCAGGTCCGGCATATATTCTTGGGGGATACAGCGCTGGCAGGCAGTGCGGATACGCCCCAGATCGCTTTCCTGCAAAAGGTCGCCGGTCAACAGCAGCCTGTGAGGATTCAAAATGGAGATCAGCGCGATGGAAGCCTGGACAATCAGAGGCTCTGCTTCCGGCCGGCGGAGCATGCTGATCTGCTGTTCCAGGCTCATCCCGTAATCCAGAAAACCCACCATCCCGGCAAACAGATTTTTCCCGGTCAGCAAAACGCCCTTGTGGACGGTGGCGGTGCCGGGCAGAACCCCGGCAGGATAATTGACCAGGGTGACGATCTGGTCGGACAGCTGTTCCTGACGGTAATAGCCGTACACTTTATAGTGCATGTCGTTGGCAATCAAGACCGGCAGGCGAAATTTTTCTTCCAAAATGGCTTTCAGGGGGACCTGTTCCAGTTCGGGAATGTCGCTGTGGCAAATCACCCCGTGTTCCGCGATGCTGGGGGTCCCCACCATAATCTGGCTTACATTGGGAAACCGCTCCAGAGCGGCGGCGGCCTCCTGTTCGATGGCGGCAGCATCCAGGGGATCGAAGGGGGTCACCTGCCTGTGGAGAAGATGGCCGAGAGGGGACAAGACCGCAGTGGTGATGGACTTGGTGCCCTGAATCAGCTCGAAATACATGCAGAGGATGCTTTCATACGCCTCGTTCAGTTTGTAGACCACCGCATTGCGGCCCACATCGTGGAGTTTTTGCTTTTCTCCGATCACCTCGCCGGTGCGTTCCATTTCGTTCAGGTAGGTGTTGCAGCTGGCCACGCTCAGCCCGGTCTGGAGAGCGATCTGCTGCTTGGTATAGGATCTTCCGCTGAGAAGCAGCTGGTGAATCTGTGCTTTGTTTTCTCGTTTGATGGCAGCAGAATCCTTCATGATAACCTCCATGACAGATATTCTTTTGATTATTATAACCATTGTAATAATTTGAGTCAAGAGGGAGTATGCTGAAAATGAGCAGGAAATATTGTTTCAGGGGAAAGAAGGCAAGGACAACAAAAGGCAGGGCGTTTCCGTGAGGAAACGTCCTGCTTTTCAGCCCTCCCGGGGCTGGGGGTGTCTGTCAGAACACCGGAGCATGATGAGATGGAAAGGGAGGCGCTCCAATCCGGTTACCGCCCCATCATGGTGTCCAGCCAGTCCCGGCCGGCGCTCAGAGCGCCGCCGATGAAGTTTTTGCCGGCATCCACCGAGCTGTCGATGGCGGAATCCAGGCCGCCTTCGCCGCCGAAGATGCTGAGAACGGCCCGGGCCGCCATGCTGCCCACCACCATCAGGGCGGCGGCCCCGCCCAGAGCGATGACAGCCTTAAGGGCGGTCTCAGCGGCAGCGCCGCCGTTTGTGTACATCATCTCCTCCTCGGTCATCCGGGTGCAGTCTGCGGGAAGCTTCATGGTCTTGGTTGCATTCATGGTCATTTTCTCCTTTTGTATCTTGTTGTATGGAAATGCTCGTTTTGCGGGAAACAACGTCAATCTTTCAGCCCTTTGGTCAGGGGAATCAGCATCAGCAGGGCCACAATCCCCATCAGGCCCACCACAATGCCGGGCACCATCAGGTCAAACACCATGGAAAGGCACATCCCCACCCCCAGCAGCAGGGCGCCGACAACGGCTACCAGGACGGTGCCCAGGGTTTTGCCATCCAGATGGACCGGCTGTTTGCCCTCCATCCGGCGCCAGATCACCAGGGCCGCCAGCAGAATGACGATCCCGATGACCCCGCAGACAACGCCCTGACGGAACATCCCCCAGTCCTCGATCAGGGCCATGCACATGCCCAGTGCAAAGAACACGGTGCCGATGGTACCCAGGACCAGGGCTACAAAATTGCTCTTTTTCATCTTGGATTCCTCCTGTCAGGTGTTGGTCAGTTTTCTTTGGGATCGTCGTCGGTCTTTTCCAGGAAGGCGTCCACAAAGGCGTTTTCCACCTTTTTGTAGGCCCCCACGACCCCGTCCTCAATCTTGTTGTAGGCGTTTACCGCCTGCTGAGCCGTATGGCCGGTTTTCAGACTGTAGCCCGAGGGGCTGTTGGGGTCTTCTTCCAGGAACTTTTCGGTGAAAGCCTGCTCGGTTTTCTGATAGGCGTCCATGACTTTTTGGCCCAGCTTGCCGGGCTTGAGATGATATTCTGCCATCGCGTTTGTCCTCCTTTGGATGGGTTTTCTCTGTTTGCAAGATGGATTCTACGCTTCCAACGTGTCGGTTTGGTTGGAGTTTTGTTGGAGAAATATGAATGTTCAGACGGGGTTGTGCTGGAGGCGGACCAGCTGATTGCTGGACACCAGTTCCCGGCACAGCTGGTTGGGCAGATAGAGCTGCGCCCGCCTGGCCAGCGGGCAGGCGGCGGATTGCTGCAAGACCTCTGCCACAAACTGGGAGCAGAAATAATGCCGGCGCCAGAGGAAGGGAATCCGCAGCAGGCAGCAGAGAACTCCCAGCCGGGTATAGCGGTATTCGGCCCGGCGGCGCTGGAAGGTCTCGATCCGGGCCTGAATGTCCTGGTAGGCCTGATCTGATACCGCCAGCACGCAACTCAGACTCTGTTCCACCCCGCGGCGGCGGTGCTTTTCCAAGGTTTCCTCGCAGAAGCCCCGGTAGTTGAAGCTGTAATAGACCCCTTCCCCCAGGCTCAGGGAAGCGTGGGTATAGCCGTGGCCTGCGATATGGTAGACAAAACTGGAAATCCAGTCGGAATACCGGGTCAACAAAATGGTGATTTCTTTCATCGTCCTGCCTCCTGTCTGCAAGTACTGGGGCAAGGATAGCAGGGAAGGGTTTCGGTTTTGTTTGGGCTGGGTTTGCCCTCTGTGAAAACGAAAAAGGACAGCCGGGAAAACCAGCTGTCCTCTATTTCTCTGCCGTCAAAGCAGGGAATGGCCTTTTTCACAGATTTGGTAAATTTCCTCCAGTTTGGCCTCGATGAAGGGCTGCACCTGCCGGGCCTTTTTGTCCCGGGCGGTGTGGTAGAGGAACATAGGGGCAATCCATCCCCCAAAGCCGGGGATGGCCAGCAGCACGCAGAGCCAGACGAGGGGCGGGTCGGCCACCACCGCGAATGTGGCCCCGGCCATAAAGACGGTCCCCAGCAGGCCAGTCAACAGGGCGCAGAGATCGGCGGCGGTGGTTTTGGAACGCTCCAGCGCGGCGATTTCCTCCAGATCCGCCTCAAAGTGACGCTGTAGGCGGGTCAGCTCGGTTTTGTTGAGGATGTGGCGGTCCCGCTTGAGCTTCAACAGGACTTTGCCCCTGGCCGCCTGGGGCGGGAAGTTCTCATCCTGCTGCCAGCCGAAACTCTCGTAACAGTCCAGGTAAAAGGAGGCCTTGCTGTCCGGGACAGATACTTCCTTGTATTCCCAGGCCCGGTAGTTTTTGTCGGTGTTCATGCAAGCGCCTCCTGCCCGTCGGGCCGGGGGAGCCGGACGGTAAAGGCCGAGCCCTTGCCCGGCTGGCTTTCCACCGTGATTTCTCCCCCCGAAAGCTCCAGAATCCGCTTGACCAGCGCCAGGCCCAGGCCGTTGCCCTGGGTGGCGTGGCTGGTGTCTCCCTGATAGAATTTGTCGAAGATATGGCTTATAGTTTCCTCTGTCATGCCGCAGCCGGTGTCCCGCACCGACACTTCCACCCAGTGGTCCAGGGTCTTTTGAGTCAGGGTGATGGTCCCGCCTTCGGGGGTGAACTTGATGGCGTTGGAAAGGAGATTGTTCCAGACCAGCTCGGTGAGACCCGGGTCCGCATAGACGGCGGCGCTGTCCTCCAGATCGGCCTCAAACTCCAAATTCTTTTTCTCCCACTGGTCCTCAAACTGAACTGCGCACCCGCAGACCTGGGCGCAGACATCGAACACCGAGGGGGCAGGGCGGATGGTCTGTTTTTCCAGCTTGTTCAGCTTGAGCATATTTTGAATCAAATCCGCCAGCCGCCGGGTGGCGTCCCGGATGCTGTCCACCTCTTTCTGGTCCCGCTCGGTGAGGGCGGGGCTTTTTTGCAGCAGGTCGGCGCTGCCCGAGATGACCGCCAGCGGCGACTTGAATTCATGGGACACATCCGAAAAGAAATCGGTTTTCAGGGTCTCGATGCTCCCCAGTTCCTCCACCATCTTGTTGAAGTCCAGAAACATCCGGTCCAGGTAGTCGGTTTTGTCGGGGGTGTGGACGGGGGCCAGGTACACCGAAAAATCCCCCTTGGCCACCTTGCGGGTGGCGTCGGCCATCCGCAGCATGGGTTCCTCGTAGGTAATGCGGATGCGGTACCGGGTGAAAACGGTCAGCCCGCCGGCCACGGCGGACCAGTAAAGGATGGGGGCCAGCGTCCGCATCAGACCGCCCCAGCCCCAGCGCTGGGCCCCCACCACAAGGCCGCTGTGGATGCCCGACATCAGCAGCAGCACCCCCAGATAGACAAAAAACAGCCACATGGGAAAGAGGCTTTCGCCTTTGGTACGCTTGTTCATAACAGCACCGCCTTGTAGCCCAGACCCCGCACCGTCCTGATCTCGAAGCCGTCGCAGGCTGAGAATTTGTCCCGCAGCTTGGTGATGTAGACATCCACCGCCCGGAGGCTGGCGTCGGTGTCGGCGTCCCAGAATTCATCCATCAGCTGGGCCCGGGTGAAGGTCTTTTTGGGGTAGGAGAGGAGCTTGTAGAGGATGTTGAATTCCCGCTTGGATACCGGCACTTCCTCGCCGTCGATCTCGGCGGTCATGCCGTCGGCGTCCAGCACCAGGTTGCCCACCGTCAGCCTCCGCTCGGCCTCGATGTTGGCCCGGCGCAGCAGAGCACGCACCCGCATTTCCAGCTCGGCCAGCTCCACCGGCTTCACCATGTAGTCGTCAATCCCAAGCTGAAAGCCCTTCTGCTTGGAGGGCAGGTCGTCCTTGGCCGACATGAACAGGATGGGAATGTGTTTGTCCAGCTGCCGGACCGACCGGGCAAAGGCAAACCCGTCCACCCCCGGCATCATGATATCCGACACAATCAAATCATAGGGCCGGCTGTTGAGGGCCTCATAGGCGGCCTGGGCGTTCAGAACGCCGGTGGTCTCAAAGCCGCAGTCGTTGAGATATATGCAGACGGTTTTGTTCAGCTTGGGGTCGTCGTCCACCATCAAAATGTGAATCATAAGTCCGTTCCTTTCACCTTGGATTCGTTCTTTGGCATCTGCTTCTAGGATAGCAGATTTTCCGCGCCAGCGGTACTGTTTTTTGAAAATCATTATAGGGTGGAAACGTTGCGCAAAGGTTTGGGTTTTGTTGGAGAATTGTGAATGGAACGGCAGCGGAGCGAAAGAGGGGCCTGGCCCGTTTGCCTTTTCGCCCGCCTTCCGCTATACTAAAGCAAAACCAATCGGAAAGGGAAGAAGCGCATGGAATCCATCTTTTTGCTGGAGGACGACCCGACCCTGGGCCGGGGGATCGGGATGGCCCTGGAAGCGCCGGGGCGCACGGTCGCCCTGGCGGGCACATTGCGGGAGGGCCGAACAATGCTGGCCGGGGAACACTTTGACCTGCTGATTCTGGATATCAACCTGCCGGACGGCAGTGGTCTTGCACTGCTGCGGCAGCTGCGGGGGGCGGGAGACCGGACGCCGGTGATTCTGCTGACCGCCAACGACCTGGAACTGGACGAGGTCACCGGGCTGGAAGCCGGGGCGGACGACTACATCACCAAGCCCTTTTCCCTGGCGGTGCTGCGGGCCCGGGTGGCGGCTCAGCTGCGGCGGGGCGCACCCCAACCCTCTGCGGCGGTCCAGCTGGGACCGTTTGCCTTTGATTTTGACCGGATGGTATTTTCCCGAGGCGGTGCGCCGGTGAAGCTGTCCAAGACCGAACAGAAACTGCTGCGGGTGCTGGTGGAAAACCGGGGCCGCACCGTTCCCCGGTCGGTGCTGGCCGAAAAGGTCTGGCCGGATGGGGCAGAGGTTGTGGAGCCCAACGCCCTGTCGGTGACGGTGAAGCGGCTGCGGGCCAAGCTGGAGGCCGACCCCGCCAAGCCGCAATACCTGAAAACGGTGTACGGCCTGGGGTACACCTGGGCGGTGAACCCATGACCGGCTGGATTGCGGCGGGGGTGATGCTGGCGGCGGCCGTGGCCGTAGTCCTGCTGGCCCGTTGGCGGTCGGCCCGGCTGATCCGGCGGCTGGATGCCATGCTCACCGCCGCCATGGAGGGGGATTTCTCCGAGACTTCCTTTGATGAGAGCCGCCTTTCCGCCCTGGAAAGCCGGATGGCCCGATATCTGGCGGCCAGAACCCTTTCGGCCCGGAATCTCCAGGCCCAGAAGGACCAGATCAGCGCCCTGATCTCTGATATCTCACATCAGACCCGTACTCCGGTGGCCAATCTCCAACTGTATGCCCAGCTGCTGGCAGAGCAGCCCCTCACCGGCCAGGGGCAGCGCTGCGTGGAGGCCATCGCGGCCCAGTCCGAAAAGCTGCAAACACTGATGGAAGCGCTGGTGAAAAGTTCCCGGCTGGAAACCGGGCTTCTGACCCTCCACCCCGAGCCGGGGCAGCTGGCTCCCATGGTGGAGCGGGCCGCAGCCCAGTACGCCCCCAAAGCCCAGGCCAAACAGATTCGCCTGACAGTGGGCCGGACCGACGGCGGCGCCCTGTTTGACCCCAAGTGGACCGAGGAAGCTCTCTGCAACCTGCTGGACAACGCCGTCAAATACACCCCCGACGGCGGCGAAGTGACGGTGGAAGTCCGTCCCTATGAATGGTTCACGGCGGTATCGGTCCGGGATACCGGCCCTGGCATCCCGGAGGAGGAACAGGCCAACATTTTCGGCCGGTTTTACCGGGCTCCGGGGGCGTATCAGGCCGAAGGACTGGGAATTGGCCTCTATCTCACCCGGCAGATTGCCGCCGGGCAAGGGGGCTATGTCCGGGTCAAAAGTGTCCCCGGTCAGGGCAGCACCTTCTTGCTGTATCTGCCCCGGGGGTGAAATCTTTCCAAACTGTCACATTCAGGAAAGGTCCTGGAAAGATTCATGTGATAAAGTCTGTGGTGTCCCAAAGACACACAGACTTTTTTCATGGGAGGTTTGCACGATGCGCATTTTACAGACCCAAGACCTGAGAAAATACTACGGCTCGGGAGATACCCAGGTGAAAGCCCTGGACGGGGTGGATTTGGCGGTGGAACAGGGGGAATTTGTGGCCATCGTGGGCACCTCCGGCTCGGGTAAATCCACCCTGCTCCACATGCTGGGGGGCCTGGACCGGCCCACGTCCGGGACGGTGACGGTGGACGGCCAGGAGATTTTCTCCCTGAAAGAGGAGGCGCTGACCATCTTCCGGCGGCGAAAAATCGGCTTTGTGTTTCAGTCCTATAACCTGGTGCCGGTGCTCAGCGTCTGGGAAAATATCATCCTGCCCATCCAGCTGGACGGCCGGGCAGTGGACCAGGCCTTTGTCCGGGAGGTGGTGGCCACTTTGGGTCTGGAAAAGAAGCTCCAAAACCTTCCCAACCAGTTGTCCGGCGGCCAGCAGCAGCGGGTGGCCATTGCCCGGGCTCTGGCGGCAAAACCGGCCATTTTGCTGGCCGACGAGCCCACCGGCAACCTGGACTCCAAAACCAGCCAGGACGTGCTGGGCCTGATGAAGGTGACAGGGCAGAAGTTCGGCCAGACCATGGTGATGATTACCCACAACGAGGAGATCGCCCAGATGGCCGACCGGATTGTCCGCATTGAGGACGGCCGGATTGTGACGCGGTGAAAGGGGAGAGCAAAACCATGAACGTATCCAATCGAGGCTGCATCTGCCGGTTGAGCCTTCGGGCTTTGATGGCCAGCCGCACCCGAAACCTGGTGGCGGCAGCGGCCATTGCCCTGACGGCCCTGCTGTTTACCAGCCTGTTCACCATTGCCCTGTCCATCAATGAGGGGCTGCAGCAGAGCAACTTCCGCCAGGCGGGAGGCTGGGCCCACGGGAGCTTGAAGTATCTCACGGAGGAGCAGTTCGACCAGATGAAAGACCACCCATTGATTCAGGCATGGGGCCTGCGGCGGTTTCTGGGGATGCCCACCGAAGCGCCCTTCAACAAGTCCCATGTGGAGGTGGGCTACTCCGACCCCAACGAGGCCCACTGGACCTACTGCGACCCGGTGGAGGGCCGGCTGCCCGCCGAGGGCACCGATGAAGCCGCCACCGACACCCATGTGCTGGAGCTGCTGGGCATCGAGCCGGAACTGGGGGCACAGTTTACCATCACGTTTGATGTGGACGGCCATCAGACCACCCAGACCTTCACCCTCTGCGGCTGGTGGGAGTACGACGAGGCAGTGGTGGCCAATCACGTCCTAATTCCCGAGAGCCGGGTGGACGCCATTCTGGAGGAGGTGGGGGTCACCCCGCCGGGCACCGACGGCATGACCGGCACCTGGAACCTGGACGTCATGCTGCGCCATGGCGCCCGGTCCATCGCCGCTGATCTCACGCAGATTCTGGCCGACAACGGCTATCAGGATCAGGACCCTGCCGCAGACAACTACATCGCCACTGGCGTCAACTGGGGCTATACCGGGGCCCAGCTGTCGGACCAGATGGACCCCTCGGCGATCCTGACCATCCTGGTGCTGCTGGTGCTGATCCTCTTCACCGGCTACCTGATCATTTACAATGTGTTCCAGATTTCGGTGGCGGGGGATATCCGGTTTTACGGCCTGCTGAAAACCATCGGCACCACCCCCCGGCAGATCCGCCGGATCATCCGCATCCAGGCCCTGGTGCTGTCGGCGGCGGGCATCCCGGCGGGGCTTTTGCTGGGGTGGCTGCTGGGCGGGGTGCTGACCCCGGTGATTGCCGCCCGCCTCAACGACATCACCACCACCGTGTCGGCCAGCCCGGCGCTGTTTGCTGCGTCGGCCCTCTTTGCCCTGGCCACCGTGCTGATCTCCTGCCGGCGCCCCGGCCGCCTGGCCGGGAAGGTGTCGCCGGTGGAGGCGGTGCGGTACACCGAAGGCAGGGCCATCCGGCCCAAAGCCCGCCGGAAGGAAAAAGGCGTCTCGCTGCTGTCCATGGCCTGGGCCAACCTGGGCCGCAGCCGGGTCAAAACCGCCATCACCATGGTGTCCCTGTCCCTGGCGGTGGTGCTGCTGACCTTGACCGTCACCTTCACCGCCGGCTTTGATATGGACAAATACACCGCCCACTTCACCGCCACCGACTTCATCGTAGCCGACGCCGGCAAGCTGCAGGTGAGCACCACAGGCTTCAACAGCGATATGGCAGTGGGGGAGGACACCATCGCCGCCATCAACGCCCAGGGAGGCATCACCGAAAGCGCCCGGGTCTACGGTCAGACCTCAGGGATGATGGAATTCATCCCGGAGGAATGGTTCCGGTCCAGGAACAGCCGGTATTATTCCGAGGACTCCCTCCAGTGGCTGATGGACCAAACCCAGCGCAATGAGGCAGGGTTCCTGGCGGATCATGTCCAGCTGAGCGGGATGGAACCCTTTGCCCTGGACCAGCTGCGGGTGCTGGAAGGGGACCTGAGCAAACTGAAAGAGCCCGGCGGGAACTGGATTGCCGCCGTCTACGAGGAGGACGACTACGGCGACCCGATGATGGACAGCAACTGGGCCAAACTGGGAGACACGGTGACCGTCCGGTACATTGAGGAGTTCGAGTATTACGACAACACCACAGACGAGCTGCTTCCCATCGACCAGGTAGGCGCCGCCTATGAGGCGGGCCACAGCGTTACCTCCTACGCCAAGACCTACCGGGATGTGGACTACACGGTGGCCGCCCTGGTGACGGTGCCCCGGGCCCTCGGCTACCGCTACTACGGGGACGACGCCTTCATCCTCAACGACCAGACCTTTATCCGGGACAGCGGCACCGCCGATGTGATGTACTACGCCTTCAACACCGATGATGGCGCCGACGCCGCCATGGAGGCTTTCCTCCAGGATTACACCCAGAACGTCAACCCCCGACTGGACTATGAGAGCAAGGCCACCTATGCAGGGGAGTTCTACAGCTTCCAGAATATGTTCCTGCTGCTGGGCGGGGCCCTGAGCTTCATTGTGGGGCTGGTGGGGGTGCTGAACTTCTTCAACGCCATCCTCACCGGCATCACCGCCCGCCGGCGGGAACTGGCAGTGCTCCAGTCCATCGGGATGACCGGCCGGCAGCTGCGGACCATGCTGGCCATCGAGGGCCTGCTCTACACCGCCGGCGCCGCCGCCCTGGCCCTGGTCCTCATCCTGGCCAGTGCCCCCTTCCTGGGGCCTGTCCTCAATCGGATGATCTGGTTCTTCACCTATCGCTTCACCCTCTGGCCCGTCGGAGTGGTGCTGCCCCTGTTTGCGGTGCTGGGCGTCGGCATTCCGATTCTGACCAGCCGGGCCGCCCAGCGCATCCCGGTGGTGGAGCGGCTGCGGCAGGAGTGACACAGTCCAACAGAAACAAAAGAACCCCCGGCAGCTTCTCAGAGGGAGAGGCCGCCGGGGGTTCTTTGGGTGCGGGAGCAGATCTTGACGGGGCAGGGGGTACAGCAGTATAATAAACCCAAATCACCAGAAAGGAGGGCGCACAAATGTCTTGGAAATTTTCCAAGATTTATCTGAAAAAAGGTTATGTTTTGGCCTTTTCAGGGGATAGTGCGCCCTTTTGAAGGTCAAGACCGCCATTTGAA